>CAZSOI010000085.1:0-4195 GCA_964608115.1 uncultured Burkholderiaceae bacterium
CGCGAGCGCATGCTCTGGTCCGGGGCGCTCGGCGGACTCGCCCAAGTACGAGCGCGAGGCGTCGTGCGCGACGCGCGCAGCTAGCGCGGAGACGCCGGGCCGCCGGTGGCGCTTTGGCATGCTCACCTGCAAAAAACCGCAGTAAAGCAGCACGGCCCGCGGCGCGACGCCGCGCTCGAACAGCGGCGCTGCGTACGGTTCCGGCCTCGCCGTGCAGCAGGCGAGCGTAACGGCCAGTGCCAGGTTCGCGCCTGCCGATTCTCCAGCCAGTGCGGCGCGTTGCGGGTCACCTCCGTGCTGCGCGGCGTGGTCGACCACCCAGCGCCACGCCGCGCAGGCGTCCGCGACGGCGGCGGGAAATGGATGCTCTGGCGCGAGGCGGTAGTCAACATTGCAGACAAGGTAGCCCCGCGACGCGTAGGCCGCGGCGAGGGCCCGGTGCGTGCGCTTGGATCCGATCGCAAAGGCGCCACCATGCAGGTAGACGAGGACCGGATGCGGCGGCGGCGCTTGCGGTGCGAACAGGTCGAGCCGCAGGGAGACGCCGCTGTGGTGCGCATATTCGATGTCCTCGACGAGGCGGCTAGCGGCCATTCGCTGGCGGACCGAGGGCAACAGGTCCGCGCTTACGGCAAGAGCGTGCAGCCCGACATCGAGGACGACCCGCCTCGTGGGCTGTTGCAATCGGATCATCCGCATCCAGCGGCGCGTCAAGTTCGTCGGCATCATCGAGAGTGCGTTTCCTGAGGCTAGATGGGATGGACACCCTCCGCCCTTCGGGGGAGGTGGGCTAAGGATTGGGGCCCTCCAGAACCGAACGGCATCGATGTGCCAAAGTGGAAGTTCGAAGCAACCACTTGAGGAACGGAGGGCCCGAAATGAATCGTACGACATACGGATTGGATGTTGCCAAGCGCGTCTTCCAGATGTACTGGGTCGAGGTTAATACGGGAGAGATCGTGAACCGACGCTTTGGCCGCCCGGAGTTGATCGAGTTTCTGTCCAAGCGACCTGCTGGGCGAGTGGCACTGGAGGCGTGCGGTAGTGGTCATTGGTGGGCGCGCAAGATCCGCGTGCTTGGTCACGAGGCGGTGTTGCTGCACGCCAAGTTTATCCGGCGGTTCGTGCAGACCAACGAAACCGATGCCGCCGATGCCCGCGCGATCTGGACGGCGGTGCACCAGCCTGGGATGCGGACGGTGGCGGTCAAGAGTGAAGAGCAACAAGCGATGCTGGGCCTGCACCGGGTCCGGACGCAACTGACCAAATTCCGGACGATGCAGGTTTACCAGCTGCGCAGCCTGTTTTACGAATTCGGCGTAACGCTGCGAACTGGCCGGCAGGCCGGTTTGGCGGAACTGCAGCGCCGAATGGCTGAGATCGAGGGCGCCGTACCTGAGATGTTGATGCAAGCGCTGCGAGAGCAGCTCACGCGCATTCACAGCCTGGACGAACAGATTTCGGTTCTCGAGAGACGCATCGCTGCCTGGCCCAAACAGGAAGCCAGCTCTCGCGCCCTGATGGCGATCCCGGGGACCGGACCGTTGACGGCGAGCGCTTTGGTGGCCACCGTGGGCGATATCGGCACCTTCAAGTCGGGACGCGAGTTGGCCTCGTTCATTGGCCTAGTGCCGCAACAGCGTGGAACCGGCGGCAAGGTCCAGTTGGGCAAGATCAGCAAGCGCGGAGATCCTTACCTGCGCACCCTGCTGATACATGGCGCCCGGGCGGTGCTGTTTGGGTCGAAGCACTCGAATCGGTGGGCTGAGCAGTTGAGGAGCCGGCGGCACGCCAATATTGCGGTGGTTGGATTGGCCAACAAGATGGCGCGCACGGCGTGGGCGGTTCTGGCTCATGGTCGAGCCTACCAACCCGGTTACATCAGTACCCGGTCCGCATAGTAAAGGGAGTTGTTTGGAAGGAGTTTTTACTGCACCTAAGGTTGCGCAGGTTGATGATGAGGTGATAGCACGACAGGGCGGACCGCAAGAACCCAGACCTGAATTATGTCTTGCGCTCAAAGACGCACGAACCCCTCATCTCTTTTGGCATGGCTGCAGACGGCTGCTTGAGCGCCTAGCGATGAGTGTCCGCCTGGCAGTCACAATGCGACCCCCGGTCTTTCCGGGCGCAAGCCCGCCAGAACTGGTCTTTCACGCGCTGCCGCAATATCATGAAACAAGCGACGTACGACCTTGGAATTCGGGCCGCTTGGGCGGGTTTTGACTTTGCTTTACCTCTAAGGGTGTGACACGGTTTATATCGTGCAGCGAGGCGGAGCCTCGCAAACGGGGAACTCCTTGCGCTTTGAAGCCTTTTCGTTTGGTTCCATTCGCATCGATGGGGTTACCTACGGTCACGACGTTGTCATCGACGGCGAGCATGTGCGCGAGCGCGACAAGAAGCCTTCCAAGAAATATCGGAAGGCATTTGGCCACACGCCCGTCTCCACCGACGAGAAAATTCCCTGGAAATGCCGGCGCCTGATTATCGGCACTGGAACGGGTGCGCTCCCGGTTATGGAGGAAGTGAAGCACGAGGCCCAGCGTCGCGGCGTCGAGTTGCTAATCCTGCCGACAACCGAGGCAATTGCGGAGTTGGAGGCGCACCCAAAGCTGGCAAATGCCATCCTGCACATTACCTGCTAAAAGAAAAAAGACAATCTTGGGGCTGCCGCAGGGCGCCCCACGAACCTCCTGAGAGGTGCATTCGATAACGTCAGAATGGGCTTATATCGCCCAAAGTGGTCTGAGTCCCTCAACGGGATAACCTTGAATGACATCGAGAATGTGACATTAATGTCATCATTGCTCGCCGCGCCACCGGTCGCAGGCACACGCTGGGCATCAAGCCCCCGCGTTGACCGTCATCAACCTGCGCTGGTCACCAGCTCGCTAGCATATCTTTCGTGTCGCGAACGATAAGGAAGACGGAGACGGCCCCGAGCCTTTCCCGCGTAACAAGGACAAAGGGGCGTTCCGACGCTCATTTTCGGAACACGGACGCCATGGAAGCGCATTGCCAATACCTGGAAATCGTCTCGGTCGCGACGAATTCATACCTCTACGACGACGAGTCGTATCAGCGCCAATACACGCTACGCGATAATGCTGCGCTTAAGCCCGGGGTATACATCGTCAGTTGGCCTGCTGGTGTTGGCCAGCGGCGCTTCGATGAGCAGGCGATCTTTCACGGTCCCTACCGCAGCCGCGAGGAGACTTGCGCGGCGTTCGAGCGCATACGGATCGTGGACGTCTAGAAGGCGACGGGGTGCGCGAGCACGCCGCCAAGGAAACAGATAGAGCCCAGCGCGCGATTTCATCGCGCGTGCGATTTCGATTGAGCCATTTGCCAGGCGCGCTCGCTGTGCAATACAAGACTGTGCAGTAACCTCGCTGGATCCGGTTTTCGTTGAGCCCACGGCAGCTCAACGACTAGGTCGAGCAAAAATCCAACGTCCGCTTCGCTAGAAGCGGGATGACCGCTATCTGCGGCAACAGAACTCCGTATTGGGCCGAGTCCGCCGCGTGCAGTCGGCTTTCGCGCGCATTTGGCGATGACGGCTCCGCGGGGGCATTGCAGATCCCCGGCGCTTTGATGTCTACTAACGGGCGGAAACCGATCGCGCACGTCGTCAGAAAGCGGCTCCAGTCGATCGGTGCAGACGGCCAGCTGGAGTCATTCCGAAGTGCTCTCTGATTCGCGGCATAGCGGTCAGTTACGAGGCTTTCCATGAGGGCGCCGGCGCCAAGCGATTTGCCGCTCTTGGCCGGCCAGAGACTTCACGAACCGTCCGCTCCGCTCGTTCCGCGGCGTCCCGGGAGGCGAAATTGGTGGAAGGCTTCTCACGCGACCCAGAGGAGAGTCACGCCGCGGTCGATTCGGTCATTCGTACAGCGCCCCGATCGGCATCATGAACCAGTGCAAAGCGATCTTCAGCAATCGCACGCCCGAGCTCAGTGACTAAGTGATACATCTGCGCCGTGGGACGCCAGTTGGTAAGCTGCGTGCCAAGATCCAGCGCTGCACAAATGCCGGCCTGCCGAATCAGCGGGTCTTGTTGCCGGGCGGCGTATCGGCTGACGACAAGCATCACGGTAGCTAGCTGTGCACGGCGTGCGAGATCGAAGGCGAGTGCCTGCCGCTGCGCGACCTCAGTGCCGAAGTGACGTAACGCTGCGCTGATCTCCAGCGC
>CAZSOI010000086.1:0-2728 GCA_964608115.1 uncultured Burkholderiaceae bacterium
ATCGTCGAAGCTTTCTGCTCTCCCATGATCAACTCGCGTAAGCGGATCGAAAGTCCGCTGATCCCACCTCGAAGAAGAGCCGAGGTTCAGAAACGATCTGGGTGGCAGTATGTGGTTAGGGGTGGCACAAGTGCACAATCCACGTCAACCGTGCGTCGCATTACATTGAATATTTGGAGGCGGGGGTCGGAATCGAACCGGCGTACACGGATTTGCAGTCCGCTGACACGACCTGACGAATCAAGCACTTACGTACTTATTTGGGTGGCGGTAAAGCAATTTACCACCCAAGCTCCTTGAAAATTGCACGTTGTGGCATCAAGTTGAACGCGGCTCGAAACTACTCGTAGCTAGCTTCAATCGTCCTCGAGAAAATCCTCAAAGACATGAGCGGCTGAATTATTCAAGACACACCCAGCGCCACATAAAAGGAGGATCCTCATCAACTATTCGACCACAGGCAATCAAACAAGGAACCGATATTCGAAGGGATTCGCAAAGTGCAAGCGGGAACATAACGATCAGCAGCCACTTCAAATCTCTATCGGCAAGAACAGCGTGTGGCGGTGGTGGTACCTAAGCCCAAAGCGCAATCGCGAGTTGACAACGGTTGTTAGCCCGCGCACAATTCACCTATGAGCAAGAACACGATGAGTTTCGCCCTCCCCGAAACCATGCGCGGGTACATCGACAGGCGCGTTGCAGAAGGAAATTACGGCAACACGAGCGAGTACATCCGAGATCTTGTGCGCAAGGACCAGGAAGAGCAGGCAAAGGCTCGCCTTCGAACCCTCCTTGAAGAGGGGCTGACGTCTGGGCCGGCAACACCAAGAACAGCCGCTGAGGAGCGAGAGCTACTTGCCGTCGCTCGCGGCAATATGGGTTGAAACAGGCGCGGCTGCGGCCGCAAGCGCGGACCGACCGGCTTGGTGCTGTGAGGTATTACCGCAAGCACGCCGGGAACGCTGTCGCTGAAAGCCTCGTGGCGGCGACGGGCGAGGCGCTAGATCGAATCGAGCAAAGTCCCGCCATCGGGTCGCCTGCCTGGAGCGATGTGCTCGGTATCTCTGGTCTGCGCGCTTGGCGCGTTGAGGGTTTCCCTGTGATTTGGTTTTACTTCGAGCGTGACGACCACCTGGACGTCGTCCGACTGCTGGGCGAGCGCCAGGACATTGCGACAATCCTCGCCGGCTAGTACGCGAGGGTTTAGCGTAGGCAAGCAGTTGTCGTTATCGTCTTGGAACCGGACATGGCCGAGAACGGCAAGCGGACACACCGGAAATTCGCGATCGGCCACTTGCGGACATGCGAGCGATCCGCGAGACTTGCCGCAGAGCGGACCTTCCAGGGCGTTACGGTATAGCTAGAACGCGTCAATGCGATTCAAAGTGCTAGTTACGACAGGCGGTGAAATCAAGTTCGAAGGCGCAGCGCCGTCGAAGCCTATCTATTACGGAGGACCGAAGGAGACCGGCCTTTGGCGGATCGACATTTCGAAGTTCGAGCAGCTCATCGCGGAACAATTGAAGTCGCAAGTTTTCGGCGATTCCATCGAAGAGTTTGATTTCAGTCTCGAGATTGCGAATCTGGACGAATGGGGTAACTGGTTTAAGGCGACAAAAGATTACGTCAGTTACAGACCCAAGAGTCGCCGGTTAATTTCCGTTGGCCAGATCGAGTGGGACTCGGTCAAAAAGTTGGACGTCGACGGTCAGTGGGAGCAGTTGACCAATGCTCTAAGGACGGCGGTTGGCCGAATCGCATCCATGAAGCGGAAACCGTCATCCTTCGATTTCCGCGCGTTTGGGGCCGCCGTCGACCGCGCATTGACGATGTGTAGTCCGCGAGCCGTAGCGGTCTAGACCGATTGTGCACATGTCCGTTCTGCTTCCGGGCGGATGGTCCGAGAAGGGTCGACAAACGAACTGATGCGCCGGTCCTGCAGCTAACGAGTAGACCATCATCTCGAGTAAAGAGAGTTTCGGTGACCTTGGTTCCCGACGAAATTGCCCACGAACTTTCATCCCTGGAAAGGGTGTTGTGGACGGGCCAGCCGCAGCAACGAATTGTCTTCCGCGGCACGGATTTCTTCATGGTTCCATTCAGCGTCCTTTGGTGCGGGTTTGCAATCTTCTGGGAGTGGTCAGTGCTTCAGGCGCCCAAGGCGCCGGGATTCTTCCCACTGTTTGGAATCCCATTCGTGGCAATCGGGCTCTACATTGTTATTGGCCGTTTCTTCGTCGAAGAAAAGCAGCGTTCGAAGACGTTCTACGCCGTCACCAACGAGCGAATCTTGATCATTTCAGGCGTGCTCGCTCGCCGGGTCAAGTCGCTCGCCCTGCGTACGCTTTCGGATCTCTCGCTTTCGGAAATTAGCGGTGGCAAAGGGACGATCTCATTCGGCGGTGGGTCTCCGTTCGCCAATTTCTTTGGCGGAATGCCGGGTTGGCCAGGGTCCGAAGCCTATACGGGTCCACGGTTTGATTTGATTTCGGACGCCCGCTCGGTGTTCGAGGTTATCAGGAAAGCTCAGGGCGAATCGAAGTAGTCGGGGGTCCGGCGAGAGAATTGGCCGAGAGAATAGCGGACATAGTTAAGCGACCGCAGTGGGTCGACAGTACGCCAGGCGACGCATTTGCCGGGGCTTGTCAGCTAACTAGCGGTCCGGTAACGTGGACTGGCGGCCAGGAGCGGCCGCTCGCGCCAGGAACCGAAAGCGGTCAAATTT
>CAZSOI010000087.1:0-2039 GCA_964608115.1 uncultured Burkholderiaceae bacterium
ATCTCGGTAATCGGCTGTTGCTGCCACGGCCGTCTTGGCAGTCATGGCTGCGACCTCACGCCGCCAGTGTCGTACTCCAAAGCAGAGAGACTTCTTGCGTGCTCACGCATTGCTTCTTGGTAAATTGCGTACAGGCTCCGGTAGTTGCTCTCGGCGCTGTAGCGTCGCTTGCATTCTTCCATTGCTCTGGCCCCCATCTGCCGCAGCTCGTGGGGGTTGCGTACGGCCCAGTCGAGTGCGCGTGCTAGGTCCAGCGGATCGCCCGGTTCGAATAGAAGTCCCGTCTGCCCTTCGATGACGAGATTCGCTAACGGACCGAGGCGGCTCGCAATTACTGGTAAGCCGCACGCATAGGCCTCCACAATGATGCGAGGGAAACCCTCGTAGCCTAAACTTGGAACGATCAAAAACTCGACACTGCGCATTGCACGGAGCACCTCGGGCTGTGGCACTGTACCGATCCAGCGGTCTGCGAACGCGTTGCGCACGTTCGCGGCGAGGGGTCCGTCGCCGATTACACGTATGCAGTTGGCCAGCGGATGGTTTCGCAGCGCCTCCAGTAATACCAAGACGCCTTTTTGGGCGGTGAGCCGACCGACGAATAGGCCACCGGAGCGGGTTTGAACGCTACGCACCGGCGGTGTGTCCACGAAATTTGGTTTGACGACGATCTTAGCGGCAGGCAGTCCGCCGTCAATAAACTTTTGTCGAGCAAATTCCGTCAGTGCGATATAACGGGCCACACGCAATTGGAACGTTCCGGCTGCCCGGTGAACCGCCAACATCGCTGTAAGCGCTGCCGACGCGAAGTGCGAAGTGCGATAACAATGGCGCGTGATAGCCCTCCAGGGAAGGCGTCCGAGACAGTCCTCGCAGCTCTTGCCATTGCGCTGAAAGAATCCTTCTGGGCATAACAAGCGGTAATTGTGCAATGTTTGAACGACAGCGGCGCCCGCGCGCTCCGCTGCCCAGTAGACGGACGGCGAAATCAGCGGAAACGTGTTATGAACATGGACCACTTGGGGCTGAAAGCGCTCCGTAATCTGACGCAACTCGTCTAGTGTTCTCGGCGACCATATTGCGTCGCGCGCTGCTCGCCAGGCTGGATATTTCTTTAGCTCCTCATTGTGGCGTTCGTAGACTTGCACTTCGTGCCCGAAGCGTCGCAGCAGGTTCACCTCGGCCTCAAAGACAGAGTCCTCGCCGCCAGCTTGTTGGTAGCGGTTATGAACAACGAGAACCCGAATTCGGCCAAACGGCTCTTGGTGCGCGCGAGCGCCGAGCGATGACTGGTATGTCGCGTTCATTGGCGGTCGTTGTTCTGAACCAGATTGATCGCGTTGCGACTTCGAAAGGACGGGAGCGTGGAGAGGCATCGAGCGATTCCGTCGCAAAAGCGCAGTGACATGTTTTCGATGGTCAGCTCCTTTGCTGCGGTTGCGGCACCCTGACTCAAGCGCAGCCGCAGCGTGTCATCGCGTAGGACGCGAAGAACATGCGTTGCGTAGTTCAATGGATCGTCGGGCGCGACCAGACCGTTGACGCCCGGCTCGAGGTAGTCTATCTCCGGCGAGTGTCGCGAACTGGCGCAGGTGACGATCGGAAGTGCGGCGACCAAAGCGTCTAGCATGCCCAATCCGATCATGCCGGGATTCAGCATGATGTTGGCGACGGCCAAAAGTTGCACCTTCTCGACACCGAAGCGCGGACCGAACCAATGAATCCATCCCCCCGAGCGTTCCGCCGTGCGGCGCACTAGCTCGCGCTCGGGTCCATCACCGAGGACCAGGAGTTCGAAGTTCGGAAGTTGATGACGGATTTCCTTGGCCGCATCAAATAGCAGGGGCAGGCGTTTGTCGCGATGGAGGGACTGGATCGCGATACCAATCGGACCATCGCCCAATCCGAAGTGGGCGCGCAAGGAGATGCGCTGGGATGGGGCGATAGCGGCCAGCTGCGCGGCCATTTCGCGCGTGTCGCTCGCGTTGTTGACAATGGTTATGTGTTCATCGGGAAATCCGAGATCGCGAAGGACGGTC
>CAZSOI010000088.1:0-11601 GCA_964608115.1 uncultured Burkholderiaceae bacterium
TGCCGGTCCGCTGCCGAGGCGACAGCGGGCGGTTTGTAACGCTTTTGGGGAAATGATGGCCGATATGAAGGCAGCCGCCGCTGCGGCACCAGCCAGAGAAGCACCGGGCGCAGTCAAGAGTAAAGAGGCAGCCGCGGCAGCGGGCAAGGCGGCAAGCCCACCTGCGGGGAAAAAACGAAATCCCAAGCTGCTCATCCTTGTTGCCAGCTTGATTTTGTTGCTCGCCGGCGCAGGTGCCGGGGCGTACTTTTATTTTGGTAAATCTGCCCCGGAGCAGTCCGCGTCGGCCGAGACGGGCAAGACCAAAGCGCAAAAAGGCAAAGATGCGGAAAAGGACAAGGACAAAAAGGACGAGGCCAAAAAACCGTACTTCGTCGAGTTCGAAACCTTCACGGTCAATCTAAAGGACCCCGAGAAATTTCTCCAGATCAAGTTGACGTTTCAGGTCAAAAGCGTTGAAGCCGCGGAGACCATTAAAGACCTCATGCCGATCGTTCGCAGTGCTGTCATCCCGGTACTTAGCTCCCAAGATCCGGCCGACCTGATCGCAAAGGAAGGCAAAGAAAAGCTCAGCACCGAGGTTGTCGCGGCTGCCAACAAGGCGATCGCCGGTACCGCTGCCGATCAATCGATCGATGCCGTTCTGATCACCCATATGCTCATACAGTGACGACACAAGCAAACGACAAGCACGGGGAAGACGCAAAAATGTCGGAAGAGTTTCTCTCCCAAGACGAAGTCGATGCACTTCTTGAGGGCGTTACCGGCGAGTCGCAAAAACTCGACAAAGACGAGCCCAAGGAGGGAATTCGCGATTACGACATTGCAAACCAAGAGCGGATCGTTCGTGGGCGCATGCCCACCGTGGAGATCGTCAACGAGCGCTTTGCGCGCAATCTGCGCAGCGGCATGTTTAATTTCATGCGCCGCAATCCCGAGATTTCTGTCGGACCGGTGCGTGTTATCAAGTACTCCGCGTTTCTGCGCGACATTGTCGTCCCGACCAACATCAACATCATCACGCTTACGCCGCTGCGCGGACAAGGGTTGGTGATCTTCGATCCAAACCTCGTTTTTTGCGCGATCGACACATTGTTCGGGGGAACGGGGAAACAGCACTTCCGGATCGAGGGGCGCGATTTTTCCGCAACCGAGCAACGCATCATCCAGCGCATGATGGAGGTTGTGTTGGCCGAATACAGCAAGGCATGGGGAGCGCTGGTCAAATTTCAGTTCCAGTACCAGCGCTCGGAGATGCACACGCAGTTTGCCAATATCGCCTCACCGTCGGAAATTGTGGTGGCGGTAACCTTCAATCTGGAGATTGGCGAGAGCGGCGGTGAAATTCACTTTTGCTTTCCGTACTCCTCGCTCGAACCTATACGCGACATCCTGTATTCCTCGCTGCAGGCCGACGGCCAGGAGCCCGATCGGCGCTGGGTGCGTCAGCTCACGCAGCAAGTGCAAAACGCCGAGGTCGAAATAGCCGCGGAGTTGGCGCAAACGGAGCTAACAGTTGGGCAGCTCATCCGGCTGCAGATCGGCGATTTCATTGCACTGCCTATCCGCGACATCATCCCTGTCAAGGTCGACGGGGTACCAGTCATGGAATGCCGCTTTGGAGCCGTGAACGGTCACAGCGCAATCCGGGCCGAAAGAATGCTGAAGTACTCGCACTTTAGCGAGCATTTTTCCATCGAGGAGATTTGAGTATGAGCCAGCCGGGCGGAAACCGACCCGCGAGCGGCGAGGAAGATTGGGCCGCTGCGCTCAAAGAGCAATCTGCCAATGCCGGTGGCGCCACCATCGAACCGAGCTCGGCAGTAGAAACTATTGCGCAGCCAGCCAACATTTTCCCCCGGTTAACGCCCGGGAATTCCCCGGACGGCGCCCAGGACCTGGATCTCATTCTCGACATCCCCGTTCACCTCACCGTAGAACTTGGGCGCACTCGCATACCGATCAAACACATTTTGCAGCTGGCGCAGGGCTCCGTCATTGAACTAGACGCGCTCGCCGGAGAGCCAATGGACGTCCTTGTAAACGGCTGCCTAATCGCGCAAGGCGAGGTTGTCGTGGTCAACGAAAAGTTCGGCATTCGCCTAACCGACATCGTCACACCAAGCGAGCGCGTACGGCGCCTGCACAAGTAGGCCGGCAATGCTGTACGTATCACATGGGCCGGCGCTGCGCGCAAAAGACAGTGCGCGAACTTCGGGCCATTTTTCGCCCTCCGCCCGGGGGGTAGGGCTTGCTCGGATCGGCGTTTTGCTCGCCGTGGCTGCAATTACCGAAGCGGCACGGGCACAGACGAACGCACCAGCTGCACCCGTCGACGGACCCTCCTTTGTGCCTATGTTCCTGGCGCTAGTTCTCGTGCTCGGTTTGCTCGGAACCGCACTTTGGGTATTGCGCCGCGCGGGCTTCGCCCCGCGTGGCGGCAGCAGCCAACTGCGCCTTGTCACCCAACTGGCGCTTGGGCCCAGGGAGCGAGTCGTGATTGTCGAAGCGGGCGAGCGCTGGTGGCTATTGGGCGTTGGCGCCAGCGGCGTAACCCGCTTGGGGTCGCTGCCAAAAGGCGAGGCAGATGCTGGCACCATACCTGCGGCGTCCTTTGGATCCTTGCTAGAGAAGCTGCGCGGGGGACAACGCTGATGCGGCTTGGACGCATCCGTTGGGCAATAACGCTGGCCGCAGCCGCGCTGACGGCATTGCTTGAGCCGGCGCTGGCGCAGACAAGTCCCATCTCTATCAGCGCAGTGCCCGCGGCCGGCGGTACGACCCAATATTCCGTGCCCATCCAGACACTGCTGTTTCTCACTGCCCTGGGTTTTTTGCCAGCCCTGCTACTGCTCACGACCTCCTTTACGCGCATTGTCATCGTTTTATCGCTGTTGCGCATGGCGTTGGGCACGCAAACCGCACCGCCTAACCAGGTCATCATTGGACTTTCGCTATTCCTGACTTTCTTCGTCATGGGCCCAACTTTTGACCGCATGTACGAGCAGGCCTACCAGCCCTTTAGTCAGCAGAAAATCTCCTTCGAACAAGCTGCGGACTTGGCTGCCGTGCCCATGAAGGAATTCATGCTCAAGCACACGCGCGCAAACGACTTGGAACTGTTTGTTCGCATGGCGCGGATGGAAAAGGCAGCGGCCACAGTCGAAAAGCCAGCCGATCTGCCGTTACGCGTAGTCATCCCGGCCTTTGCAACCAGTGAGCTCAAAACCGCGTTTCAGATCGGTTTTATGGTTTTCATCCCCTTTCTCGTCATCGACATGGTGGTCGCAAGCGTGCTCATGTCGATGGGAATGATGATGCTTTCACCCGTGCTCGTATCCTTGCCGTTTAAGCTCATGCTGTTCGTGTTAGCCGACGGCTGGAATCTGCTTATCGGCTCCTTGGTTGCAAGTTTTTCGCCCTGACAACGGTCAGCCCCTTTTAGCAGCGCTAACAATCACAAGACGCTTTCACGAAGACTCCCATGGACCCACAAGGTGTAATCACACTTGCGCAACAAGCCCTGTACACGGCCGTGTTGCTATCGGCGCCGATGCTGCTCGCCTCGCTCATTGTCGGTCTGGTCGTGTCGATCCTGCAGGCAGCAACACAGATCAACGAGATGACGCTCACATTTATCCCCAAGCTGCTCGCGATGATCGCGACTCTGGTGCTCGCCGGACCCTGGATGATCACGTATTTCGTTGACTTCTTGCGCCGACTTTACCAGTCGATCCCCACGACGATCGGTTAAGTACTGAAAGGAAGTCGCACGCGATGCTGTTTACCAGCAACCAGATCGCCACATGGGCGGGTTTTGTTTTCTGGCCGCTGGTGCGAATTCTCGCCTTGATCGCCACAGTGCCAGTACTGTCTCACCGCTCAATTCCCCTGCGTGCCAAGGTTGCCATCGGTGTGGCGATCGCGCTGGTCCTGGCACCCACGATTCAGACCCCGGCACTGCAAACAACGCTCGACGCCGTTTTCTTCGAGACCCTGGTTCGCAACATACTGGTCGGAGTTGCGCTGGGCTTCGCAATACGGGTCTTGTTCTCGGGCATCGAACTAGCCGGCCAAATGATTGGCCTGCAAATTGGCCTGTCCTTCGGAGGATTCTTCAATCCGGAAGCGACGGATACGGACAATCCGGTTGCCAATTTCGTCTCGCTGCTCGTGCTTTTACTCTTTCTGGCAATCGACGGTCACCTTATGGTCCTGTACGGCTTGCGCCAGAGTTTCGAGATCTTTCCCATCGCCGAGGCTGGCCCCCGCGCGCTGGCCTTCGACGCGATCGCGGGAATGGGCGCACAAGTTTTTTCCATCGCGCTTTCGATTTCCCTACCAGTGCTCGCCGTTATGCTGCTTATCAACATCGTCTTGGGAGTGATGGCGCGGGTCTCCCCGCAGCTCCACCTTTTTGCCGTTGGCTTCCCAATTACGCTAAGCGCGGGAATGGTCATATTGTTCTTGTTTGTGCCACATTTGGAAGCGCCCATCCGGGCCACATTGGAACGCGCCTTATCTGTGTGGCCCGCGGGCTAAAGACGCCCCTGGCAAGGGCTAAAATCGCCTAACACGCCATCGCTTACGGGCCCCCAAAAGCGTCTTGCCAGACAGTCACACTGATATGAGCGAATCGCGTAGCGGTGCCCGGATTTTGGTCGACCAGCTGCTGTTGCAAGGGGTCGATCGGCTATTTTGCGTTCCAGGCGAGAGTTATCTGGCCGTGCTCGACGCTCTCGTCGACACCCCAGGCCTACGGCTGATCGTCAATCGACACGAATCGGCCTCGACGTTTATGGCGGGAGCCTACGCGCGCCTGACCGGCCAACCCGGGGTCGCATTTGTCACCCGCGGTCCGGGTGCGTGCAATGCGGCAATTGGCGTACACCATGCGCAACAGGACTCCCTGCCGGTTGTTCTGTTGGTCGGACAGGTACCCACCACAGTTTTGGAACGCGAGGCTTTCCAAGAGCTTGACTGCCGCAGGCTCTTCGAATCGATGGCCAAGTGGGTCGCCCAGATCGATCGAGCCGACCGTATCCCAGAATTTGTCGCCCGGGCGTTTCAGTGCGCGACAAGCGGACGCCAAGGCCCGGTCGTACTCGCGCTGCCAGAAGATGTGCTGGATCAACGTTCCTTGGTACAAGATGCGCGATGCCACCAAAGCGTTCAAGCAGCGCCAAGCGACACGCAGATTGCCGCGTTGCGCCGCATGCTGGGCCGGGCGCAGCGACCGATCGTGCTGGTGGGAGGACCAGGCTGGAGCGCAGCAGCCAGCGAGAATCTGCGTGGTTTTGCCGAAGCCAATCGGCTGCCGGTGGCATGCGCGTTTCGTTTCCAGGACGTCTTTGATAATCGGCACCCGAATTACGTCGGCGACGCCGGCCTGGGCATCAATCCAAAACTTGCCGAACGCATCCGCGGTGCCGATCTGGTGTTGGCGTTGGGCGCACGCTTAGGAGAGGCAACAACAGACGGCTACACGCTGTTGCGGGCGCCAGTGCCGCAACAGGCGCTGGTGCACGCGCATGCCGGGTTGGAAGAGCTCGGACGTGTTTACCAAGCCGACCTGATAATCAACTCCGGAATGCCGCAGCTGGCAGCGCGACTGGCGATGATGACGCCAATCGATGAGCCGGTCTGGGGCGGTTCCCTGATGCAGGCCCGCGCCGAATACACCGCATGGCAGCAGCGCCCTGCGGTCCTTACCCGGCACCCGCCGAAACTCGACCAATGGCAGTTGATGCTGCAGCTGCGCGCTGCGCTTCCCAATGACGCCATCATTTGCAACGGTGCAGGCAATTTTTCCATTTGGCTGCACCGCTTTTTTCCCTATCTGCTGCCCGGGACCCAACTTGCGCCGACCAGCGGCTGCATGGGATACGGGGTTCCAGCTGCGGTTGCCGCGAAAATCAGCGCGCCGGAAAAAGCCGTGATCTGCATCACTGGAGATGGAGACTTCCTCATGTCGGCGCAAGAGATGGCGACCGCCTGCCAGTACAACGTGGCAGTCTTGTTTCTCGTCTTTAACAACGCAATGTTCGGAACCGTCCGCATGCACCAGGAGCAGCGCTTCCCCGGTCGCGTAATCGGCACCTCCTTGAGCAACCCCGACTTTGCTCAGCTCGCGCGCTCGTACGGCGCTAGCGCCTTTCGTGTCGACCTTACCGAGGAGTTTGCCCCGGCCCTTGCCGAAGCCCTAGCAAGCATGCGCAGCCGCCGGCTGCCCGCACTCATCGAGCTTACTTGCGATCCGTATCTGCTCTCGCCATCGACACACCTTGATGAGTTGCGCGCCCGCCCCGCCGCGGGGCCTCGCAAAGACGCACCCGCCGTCTAGTTCTAGCGCTGGGCTACTTTTGATCTGAGGGGCCCGATTTATGAGCAATTGGCAAGGCCATTGTCGCAAGCTCACGAATGCGCGCTCGCCGCCCGGTGACGTCGACAAAATCGGGCCGATCCGATCGCAATGCAGCGCGCTCGTGGGCCGCAAGCAACGCCGCGGCAGCCTCATTCAAGGAGATAACGTCAACGTCGGTCAAGGCCCGGGCGGCCTCATCCGGAGCCCGTCCCGCGCAAACCTCAGCCAGCAGGGTCTGAAGAGCAAGATCGTAACTGCAACTGCTGTTGCCTACGACGCACGGCAGACGAACGCAGCGTGCGTCGACCATGCCACGGCGCGATGCCTCGACCACGAGCAGTTCACAAAGCGCGAGCAAGACACCCTCGCTAACCTGCGGCCATGGCCCCATTTCGGGCCTCGCTTCCACCGTACTGGCCAATACGAGTTTTGGCGGTACGCTTTGGAAGCGGCACGCTTCGAGCAAGACGCGCGTCGTATCGAAGCTTCGTAGTAAAGCCGCAGCCAGATCAACTGGCGCCGGCGACGCATCGGTAGCGGCGCCCAAGGCCGAGAGGTGAAATACGCTGTCTGTCGCCGTCCCCATCATGCGCGCAAGAAAGCGCGGCTGTTCGTAATCTCCCCGAACGTACTCGATTCGGCTGTCAAGAAACAACGCAGCCGGCTGGGTGCGATCTACTGCGATGATCCGCCGAACGGGTGTCGTATTGCCGTCGCCCCGCGCCAGCACTCCGCGTGTGGCAATTGCCTGCAGCAGCGCTTGGCCGAGCGCGCTGCTCGCACCGGTAAGAACAACTTGCATGATCAGTCGCCCGATAAGCGCGGTGCGGCTACGGCCAACGACGGCGCCGCGGCCAGACCAAGAATAACGCCCACAATGCCGTATAAGGCGCTGGCCGCCAAGCCCAGATCCGCAGGTAAACCCGCCAAGGGGAACGCCGCAAGGGCCACGAGCTCTCGAGCGCCAAACCCCCCATAGCTCAGCGGCAGCGCGCCGGCGACAAAGACGGGGGCAGCAACTGCCTGAACCTGCCAATAACCGGCGGCTCCTCCCGCGGCGATCGCACAAAACCACAGTGCCACCGCGCACAAAACCTGAACAAGCAATGAGCTCCACAATGATCGGCCCAGGGGCGCACGCTGGGCCAACGCCAAATCATGCAGGTCGCAAAGGCGATTCCACCAACGCACTACGAACGGCAAGGCGCCTGAGGTCGCAGCGGTTGCTATTGGCCTTTGGCGGCGTGCGCGCAATGGCAACCAAGGAATCGAACAAAACAGCGCCAACACAAGCAGATACGCAAAAAACAGCCGGGGCGAGGCCAGAAATGCCACGGATGCCGGCAGGCCAAGCGCTTGCGCGTCGGTGCCGGTGCCCGTGCGCAATTGCAGCGCTATGCCCAAACCCAGGCCGCTAAAAAGCGAGAGCACGCACAGTATCCACAAACCACTGAGCCTATCGAGCAGCACGGTTAGCGCGGATACTCCCAGAGGATTGCCCAGTCCTTGCAGGCGCACGCTACGTAGCGCATCGCCGCCGAGCGTTGCGCCCGGAAGCAGTACGTTGATCGTCATGCCCTGGGCGTAAGCAAGTGCCAGCGAACGCATGTGCACGCGAAGACCAAATATGCGCGCAATCATCTCCCAGCGCAGCACCGATATCCACTGCGATGCCGCCATAACAACTACCGCGCAGGCCAACCACAAAGGATCGACATGCAGGAGCTGTTGGCGCAATCGGCTCGGACCGACAAACCAAATCGCGGCGCCCATTAACGCAACTGCGGCGATCAGTCGCAACGCCAGGCGCACGAACCGGGAGGCAAGCAAAAATCGCATTAGCGCGCGACAGGCCGGCGACCTTCGTCGTGGCGCAAAACGTATTGGCGCCGACCCTGGGGCTCGTGGTAGATGCGTGTGAGCAGTTCGCCAAGCACACCGGTTGCTAGCAACTGCACGCCGATCAGCGTGAGCAGGACACCCAACAGCAGCAATGGCCGCCCCCCGATATCGTGTCCGAAGATCAGCTTTTCGAGCGCCAGATACACGAGCGCCACACCGCCGATTCCGATGAAAGCGAAACCGACCCCGCCAAAGGCATGCAAGGGACGATGCAAGAATCGCATCGAGAACTTGATCCAGAGCAGATCGAGCAGCACGCGAAACACGCGATCGATGCCGTACTTGGATTTGCCCCGGGTGCGGGGGTGGTGCAACACCGGCACCTCGATCATTCGCGCACCGGCCTCTACTGCCAGCGCCGCAATGAAGCGGTGCGTCTCGCCGTACAGGCGTACGTTTTCCAGAATAGTGCGTCGGTAGACTTTGAGCGCACATCCATAGTCATGCAAGCGCACACCAGTGACCGAAGAAATCAGACGGTTGGCGACCCAAGAAGGCAGTTTTCGAGACCAGGTCCGATCCTGGCGCTGCTTGCGCCAGCCCGAAACCACGTCGATCTCCGGGCTCTGGTCCATGAGGGCAAGCAGCCGCGGGATTTCAACAGGGTCGTTCTGTAGGTCTCCGTCGAGCGTCACGATGAACTCACCTAAGGCATGGTCGAACCCCGCCTGAAGGGCGGTCGACTGGCCATAATTGCGAATCAACATGAACGGGTGCAACCATGGGTGAGTTGCGGCGAGGGATCGAAGAATCTCGACGGAGCCGTCACTCGAACCATCGTCGACCAGGATCAGTTCGAAGGAGCGACCGGTCGGACCCAGCGCCTTTGCGACGCGGTCCACAAGTTCTTTGAGATTTTCGGCCTCGTTGTATACGGGAATGACCACAGAGACTTCGAGTGCACGCTCCTCGCGCGTCGACCAACCGCGTGGTCCTTGTCGTCCGGCGAAGGCCGGCGCTCCCGTGTCCGCAACAGTTGCCATATTCGTCATTCCGGCCTCAAGGGGCCCTCTTTTGTTTTCACGCGCGCACCACCAACAGGCGCTTTCAGCAGTCAATGATAGGCGCTACGGGCTCATTTCCATCAGCGCATGAAAAATCGATAACCACCGCCTTCTGGGCCGAGCGAGTGGCTGCGCTGCGATAAAATCGCGGCGCCGAAAAGCGCCAACCCGCTTCTGCGCAAGACGGATTTGCGTTGGTGCCCGTCGCCACGTTGATACAAGGAATCCTATCCATGAAGCTTACCGTTATCGGAACCGGGTATGTTGGCCTGGTGACGGGCGCCTGCTTTGCTGATGTCGGCAATCACGTGCTGTGTCTGGACATCGACAAAACCAAGATCGCACGTCTGAACGCCGGTGAGGTTCCGATCCATGAGCCGGGTTTGGAGGAGGTGGTAAGGCGCAATCGGCTCGCCGGTCGCATCGAGTTCACCGACCAATACGACCGGGCCGTTGACCACTGTGACATCTTTTTCATCGCGGTCGGCACCCCAACGGACGAAGACGGTTCGGCCGATGTGCGACACGTAGAACATGCCGCGCGCGAGCTCGGTCGGCGTCTGGTGCGCAAGGCACTGATTGTTGTTAAATCGACGGTGCCGGTTGGAACGCACGAGCTGGTGGAACACGCGCTGCGCGAAGAGCTCGCCGCGCGCAGGTCCGATATTTCCTTCAGCGTGGCGTCGAACCCGGAATTCCTCAAGGAGGGCGCCGCGGTCGCGGACTTCATGCACCCGGACCGTATTCTCATTGGTACGGACGATGCCGAAGCCATCGACACGCTCAGCGGGTTGTACGCTCCCTTTAACCGCAATCGCGATCGCCTGATCGTTCTGGACGCGCGCTCTTCAGAGCTGGCGAAATACGCTGCCAATGCGATGTTGGCGACTCGAATTTCGTTCATGAACGAGCTTGCGCGTTTGGCCGAAAAGCTCGGCGCTGATATCGAGCGGGTGCGCCACGCCATCGGCGCCGATCCGCGAATCGGGCCAAGCTTTCTGTATGCCGGGGCGGGGTATGGCGGGTCGTGTTTTCCCAAGGACGTTCGCGCATTGCTCGCGATGGCGCGGGAGCACGTTTTGCCGGCGCGTGTGCTATCTGCGGTACATGACGTCAACGAAGAACAAAAGCACCTGCTCACCACGAAACTGCGCGCCGCGCTCGGTGGTGATCTGCGCGACCGGGTCATTGCAGTTTGGGGACTTGCCTTCAAACCAAATACTGACGATGTGCGCGAGGCGCCAAGTCTCGTGCTGATTCGTAACGCGATCGCCGCAGGTGCTGCGGTGCGTGCATACGACCCGCAGGCCCAGACAACCGCGCGCGAAGCCTTGGCGGCCGAGCTGGGCAAGATCACCTTTTGCGACAGTGCCGAGTCCGCCTGCATGGGCGCCGACGCACTGGTTGTCGTAACCGAATGGCTGGAGTTTCGCAGTCCTGACTTCCGTGCCCTAGCTGCGCTGCTTCGTCGGCGCGTCCTAGTAGACGGTCGCAATCTGTATGACCCGCATGTCGTGCAGGAGGCCGGACTGCATTACGAAGGCATCGGGCGAAACGCCGCGAGGCCGTCGACCGTGAGCGCCTCGTGATTCTCGTTACTGGCTGCGGGGGTTTTATCGGCCATGCCGTGGCGCGCTCCTTGCTGGCGCGGGGCGAGCGCGTCGTTGGTCTGGACAACCTGAACGACTACTACGATCCCGAGCTCAAGCGGGCACGCATTGCAAACATCTCAGCACCCGGCTTTTCGTTTGTCCGTGCCGATCTGGCCGATCGATCTGCGCTGGGCGAGATTTTTCGCTCGCATCGATTCACCCACATCATTCATCTAGCGGCACAGGCAGGCGTGCGCTACTCGTTTGAAAACCCGCTGGCCTACGTTGACAGCAATGTCACCGGCTTCGTCAATTTGCTCGAATGTGCGCGCGCTGCCGGTGACATCGAGCATTTCGTCTATGCCTCTTCTTCCAGCGTCTATGGGGCCAACACCAAGCAGCCGTTCTCGGTCGAGGATGATGTCGGGCGGCCAATTAGCCTGTACGCCGCGACCAAACGCGCGGACGAACTTATCGCTTACGTCTACGCCGTTCAGTTCCCGCTGCGGCTGACCGGTCTGCGTTACTTCACGGTCTACGGACCTTGGGGGCGACCCGATATGGCTCCGTTGAAATTTGCGCGCGCAATTTTCGAGAACCGACCCATTGAAGTCTATGGGGACGGCGACATGCATCGCGATTTCAGTTACATCGACGATATCGCGCGTGGCACGTTGTGCGCTTTGGATGACACCAAGCACTTTGGTGACGTTCGCCATCGCATCTACAACCTGGGCAA
>CAZSOI010000089.1:0-2566 GCA_964608115.1 uncultured Burkholderiaceae bacterium
AGCGGGCGCGCTGGGAGCCGCCGAAGTGGTGTCGGTGTTGCTAGGGCTGACACCTGTGGGTTGGCGAAGTATGTTTGATCGCGAAACATCTGCAGGCGGTGGAGTATCCGAATAAGTAATCTCACCGTTGGCGTCGCGCCAGGCCCATTGCGCCTGCGCGCTGCCCATGCCGCCGGTAAGTATCAGGCTCAGAAGCAAGCTGCAGCCCAAAGCGCCACGGGCTGTGGGCCAGGGTCCTTTGGTCATAGACGGGGCGGATTTCATCGATAAGGCTGTGATTTGTGAACAGGGCCTTGCGCGGCGAGAGTGGGAGAGGTTGCAGAGGCACACCCGTGCAACCCTTAGCCATTGATTGTACGGGGCTTTGCCGGCGCTAAAAACCGGAAAAACGGACGAATTACGGCGCACAGCGGGGCAAGTGCCTGCGTCTATAATCCGCTTTTGCGTCAAGAGGATGGGCATGCGTTTCCAAGAAAAGGCGCTGACGTTTGATGACGTGCTATTGGTACCGGCCTATTCGGCCGTGCTCCCCCGGGAGGCGGACCTAAGCACGCGCTTAACGCGTCGCATTCCGCTGAAGCTGCCGCTGGTGTCCGCAGCGATGGACACCGTAACCGACGCCCGATTGGCGATCGCCCTCGCGCAGGAGGGCGGCATCGGAATCATCCATAAGAACTTCTCGCCAGCGCAACAGGCGGCCGAAGTGGCCAAAGTCAAACGTCATGAAGCTGGCGTGCTGCGTGATCCGATTACGATTCCCCCGGACATGCGCGTTGGCGAAGTCATCGAATTAACGCGTGCCCACAAGATCTCGGGGCTACCGGTGGTCGACGCAACCGGTCACGTGGTGGGTATTGTGACCAACCGCGACTTGCGGTTTGAAACCCGTTTCGATGTTCCCGTCCGCGAAATCATGACGCCGCGAGAGCGTCTTGTTACTGTGCCTGAAGGCGCTAGCCTGGAAGAAGCCAAGGCCCTGATGCACCGCCATCGTCTAGAAAGGGTGGTGGTGATCGATAATGACTTCCTGCTGCGCGGGCTGGTGACCGTCAAGGACATCACTCGAACCACCGAACATCCGCTTGCCGCCAAGGATGAACTGGGGAAATTGCGCGTCGGCGCGGCGGTAGGCACAAGCGAAGCCGATCAGGAGCGCGTAGCGGCACTCGTGCAGGCGGGTGCGGACGCCATTGTCGTGGATACAGCGCACGGCCATACCAAGGGTGTGCTCGATCGGGTTCGCTGGATTAAGAAGTCCTTTCCGGACGTTGACGTGATTGGTGGCAACATTGCCACCGGCGCGGCTGCTACTGCGCTAGTTGAGCATGGTGCAGATGCGGTGAAGGTTGGTATCGGTCCTGGATCCATCTGCACGACCCGTATCGTTGCGGGCGTCGGCGTGCCACAGATCAGCGCAATCGAATCGGTTGCGCGTGCCCTCGAAGGCTCTGGTGTGCCAATCATCTCGGACGGGGGTGTGCGCTACTCGGGTGACATCGCCAAGGCGCTGGCCGCGGGAGCATCAACGGTGATGATGGGCAGCATGTTTGCAGGCACTGAGGAGGCGCCCGGCGAACTGGTCTTGTACGAGGGTCGCTCCTACAAGACGTATCGCGGCATGGGCAGCCTAGGGGCAATGAAGCGCGGCGCAGCGGACCGCTACTTTCAGGACAATGAGGCCAATGTCGATAAGCTCGTACCGGAGGGTATCGAGGGCATGGTGCCGTTTAAAGGCAGCGTCGTTGCGCTTGTCTTTCAGCTTGCCGGTGGAGTGCGCTCGAGCCTGGGATACTGCGGCTGCCGAACAATCGAAGAATTGCGGCGCCGAGCGGTATTTGTTGAGATCACCAATGCCGGCATGCGCGAATCGCACGTTCATGACGTGCGAATCACCAAGGAGGCGCCCAACTATCGGGTGGAATAGCGTGGCGCCGGCGGCCGCGTCTTATCGCAACGTAGTGCCATAGCGCCTGTTCATGCAGCACGACCGCATCCTCATTCTGGATTTTGGCTCACAGCTCACCCAGCTGATTGCGCGGCGCGTGCGCGAGGCGGCCGTGTACTGCGAAATTCATCCTTGCGATATAAGCGCCAGTGCCATTCGCGCTTTCGCACCACGCGGCATCATTTTGTCGGGCAGTTATCAGTCCACCTACGAACAGGACACCGATAAGGCGCCCCCGGTGGTTTTTGAACTCGGCGTTCCCGTATTGGGCATCTGTTACGGCATGCAGACAATGGCCCAACAGCTCGGCGGACGGGTGCATCTAGGGGCAAAGCGTGAATTCGGGTTTGCTCAAGTGCGCGCACGCGGGCACACGCGTTTGCTAGAAGGACTTCAGGACGCTACCGGACCGCAGGGTGAGGGCCTTCTTGATGTGTGGATGAGCCACGGCGATAAAGTCGAACAGATGCCCTCGGGCTTTACGCTAATGGCGTCGACAGAAAGCTGCCCGATTGCGGGCATGGCCGATGAATCACGCCGTTTTTACGGTGTGCAGTTTCACCCCGAAGTAACTCACACCCGCCAGGGCCAGGCGATTCTCGAACGCTTCGTTCGCCAGAT
>CAZSOI010000090.1:0-14223 GCA_964608115.1 uncultured Burkholderiaceae bacterium
ATCGTCCGTGGCCGCGGAAGGAACATTTTCATTCATTAGCAGCGTTTCAGCGTCAGGGGCCTGGTCGTATACCTGAATGCCCATATCGCCAAATGTGCTGATAATCGAATCAATCGCCTCGGCATCTACGAGGTTGTCGGGCAGGTGATCGTTAATCTCGGCATATGTGAGAAACCCGCGCTCCTTGCCGAGCTTGATCAACGCCTTGAGCTTGTTGCGGCGTGCCTCAAGATCCTCTTGCGATCCCTGGTAGCTGCGCTCCAGTGCCTCTTTTAGGGCACGTTCCTTGGCACGCCGATCCTTGGCGCGCTGCTTCGAATTCATCTTCTCGGCGACCTGAACGGCTGGATCCACGGCATCGTCGCGCGCTTCCGGCACCGCGTCGGCGCCATCGCCGCCTTCCGCTCGCGCGGCTTTTACCTTTGCCGGCACCGTCTTGGCCCGCGCCTTCTCCAGCAGCGCGGCTTGCGCTTTACCGTTGACGCTAGCAGCCGACTTCGCCTCTTGGCGCAGCACCGCCTTGCCCTTGCTCGCGGGCTTCACGGCCGCAACCGTCACAGTCTTTTTTTGCGCGCTCGCGGTCTTGAGCGCGGAGACCTTCTTTTTTGGCGTTGTCGTCTTGGCTTTTGTCATAAAGCGATCCCTAATAACTCAGAACGTTGCGTCGACGTCCCCAATAGACTCGAACCCGTCCGAGTCCGCGCCGTTGGTCATGGCATTTCATTTCAAGCAAGCTGGTGGTCAAAGCGCAGCGAGCGCCATCACGGACGAACCGACGCGGGGCGACACCGAAAAACCTTGCCCCACGACGCTGCGCCACTGCAACGAAACAGCGTTCCGCGCAGGGCTGCGCCCGACTGACTCCACCGTTTTCCCCGGCCCAGCTAATGCGCCGTCTCGCGGCGCGAAGGAGGCTGCGGCCTCCTGAAAGTCCGCTCCAAGGCGGACGCAATGTAACCGCAAAGTTTACCACAAATCGCTCTTAGGCTATCGAAAAAATCGCGTCTTTATCGCGTCTTTTCAACTCCGATTACCGACCCACCACCGCGCTAGCCGGGCACTTCCCATTTGCCGCGCTCCGGACCGCCGGGCGCTTGAACCGTTCGGACCCGTTTTAGGTCTGCCAGCTGTCCGGCAAGCTGGCGATATCGCTCGCGCGCTTGTGGCGACATTTCTTCGCTAGCGATCCGGTCCATTTCACCGCGCACACGCTCTTCCTCAATGGCAACAAAGCCCGCGCGCAACTCTTCATGCGCCACTGCGCAATCGTCTTCGCCATGAAGATCCCTAGCGGCAAGAGCCCGGTATTGCTCTATGTAAGGGCTCTGTACGAGCGCTTCAAGCACCGCACCGCTGTGCGCCGACTCCGAACTGGTGGCCGCTCGCCATACCTCGGCCAGCTGCCGATCCGTGTCAGTAACCCCGTCGATGGCCAGCGCGGCAATCTGAGCATTGAACTCCCGCGCCAGCGCTGGAAACGCCAGCAAGCGCTGAAGCAAGCGGACTTTCAAGCTCTCGACCTTTTTGCCGGCGCGCGGCGCCGCAGGCTCCCGCGCGGCGGGCAGTCGCCGCCAGGGTGTGAGCCCAAAGAGCGACTCAATGTCCTGTGCGGGGGTCTTGGTAGCCTCCCCTAAGACGCGAATTAGCTGCATGCGCAGGGCGCCCGTCGGCATGGACTCGAGCAAGGGGCGCGCCGCGGCCACGGTCGCGGCACGGTCTTCGGGTTGGACTAGGTCACGGCCTTCGGCAACACAGCTCAGAAACCACTGCGACAGACTTTGCGCCTGTGCCAACTCGGCTTCCAGCGCCCCGGCACCGTGCTCGCGAATCAGACTGTCCGGATCTTCGCCCTGCGGAAGCAGGACAAAACTTGCGCGACGATCATCGCCGATCACGGGAAGTGTCGCCTCAAGCGCCCGGCGCGCGGCCTTGCGCCCCGCCGCGTCGCCATCAAAAGCGAAGACGACGTGCGGCACCAGCCGAAATAAGGTCATAACGTGGTGGGAGCTCACCGCAGTGCCAAGGGCAGCTACCGACTCGCCAAAGCCGGCCTGCGCCAAGGCAATCACGTCCATGTACCCCTCGCACACGATCACCCGGCCGCGGCTGCGGATCGCCTCCTGAGCCTCGAACAGCCCGTACAGCTCCTGCCCCTTGTGGTAGAGCGCCGTTTCGGGCGAATTTAGGTACTTGGGTTCCGACCCATCGAGGACCCGCGCTCCAAATCCAATTACGCTGCCCCGGCGATTGCGGATGGGGAACATGATTCGGCCGCGAAAACGATCGTAGCGCTTGTTTTCTTCGCCGCAGATCACTAAGCCCGCGTCAACCAGGCGCGGATCCGAATAATTCTCAAAAGCAGCGCGCAGCCCTTGCCAGGCGTCGGGAGCAAATCCCAGGCCATATCGGGCTGCGATCGCACCGGTAAGGCCACGTCCCTTCAGGTACTCGATTGCCGCGGGGGCCTCCTTTAGGCCGCGCCGATAAAAATCGGCCGCTGTCTGTAACACTTCGCCAAGGCCCCGCTGGGCCGCGGCTTCCTGCCCCGCGCGCACACTCTCCTGCGGGACGGTAAGACCGACTCCCTGCGCCAACTCCTGTATCGCCTCGACATAGCTCAAGCCCCGATGATCCATCAAGAATCCGATTGCCGAGCCATGCGCACCGCATCCAAAGCAGTGAAAGAACTGTTTGGTAGGACTGACCGTAAACGAAGGGGTCTTCTCGCCGTGAAACGGACACAGTCCCAGGTAGTTTTGACCCGCTTTTTTGAGCGCAACATAGCGGCCGACGACCTCAACGATGTCGACTCGCGCCAGCAAATCGAGAATGAAACCTTGGGGGATCACGACTCGAATTATCCGCCTGCGAAGGCTGCAAGCCGCTAGAAGCACTGCCCGGCTGTCAGCCCGAGATACGCGCCTTGACGAGGGTGGCGACTTTCGCCATGTCGGCGCGCCCCGCCAGACGCGCCTTAAGCAAACCCATGACCTTGCCGATGGAACTGGGACCAAGAGGCTGGGTGCCAGCGGCTTGCACCTCGACAATAGCCGCCTCAATAGCCGCACCTACCTCGGCCTCGCTCAGAGCTTGCGGCAAGTAACTTTGCAAGAGAGCCAGCTCGGCGGACTCCTTTTGTACCAGGTCCGATCGTCCGGCCTTGCCAAATTGCTCAATCGAATCCTTGCGCTGCTTGATGAGCCGCTCCACGATCGCAATCACGGCGGCGTCATCTGCAACGACTCGCTCATCAACCTCCTTTTGCTTGATCGCCGCAAGCAAGAGGCGAATCGCGGCAAGGCGATCGGCCTCGCGCGCTCGCATTGCCGACTTCATATCCTCCGTGATCCGGTCCTTTAAGCTCATTTTTTGCCTATCGCGAGAAACAAAAGCGCGCCCCATGGCGCGCCCGTTGCATCGTTGTCTGCCGACCAGTGTCTTATGGCCGATGCGCGGCTCAGTACAACTTCTTGGGTAGCATCTGGCTGCGCAGGCGCTTGAAATGACGCTTTATCGCGGCTGACTTCTTGCGCTTGCGCTCTGTCGTCGGTTTTTCGTAAAACTCGCGTGCGCGCAACTCGGTTAACAACCCGCTTTTCTCGATCGTGCGCTTAAAACGACGCAGGGCAACTTCGAACGGTTCGTTTTCCTTGACTCGTATAGTCGGCATCAAAAGGCTCTCGGCTGCCAGAACGCTGGCACGGCGTACAGCTACGCTAGAAAGCCTGAAAGTATAGCCTAGCCCCCGAAATCTTGCCACGACGCCGGTATGACAAGCTTTCCAATCATCCGCTTGGAATTTGCCACCGATGCAGGCACGTCCTTACTTCGAAGTCGACGTCTTCGGCACCGAGCGCTATCTCGGCAATCCATTGGCGGTCGTCGCCGACGCCCAGGGTCTGGACACGCAGCAAATGCAGCAGTTTGCCCGTTGGACGAACCTGAGCGAGACGACCTTTTTAATGGCGCCGACGCACCCTGATGCCGACTATCAAGTTCGGATGTTCACGCCGAGCCGGGAGCTGCCATTTGCCGGACACCCTACCCTTGGCAGCTGTCATGCCTGGCTCTTGCAGGGGAACATGCCGCGAGCGGGCACGCAGATCGTGCAGCAGTGTGCCCTGGGGCTAGTGCACTTGCGCCGCGATAGTGCGCGACTTGCTTTTTGCGCTCCACCGATGCGGCGCGCTTCGATTGACAACGCCGCCTTGGCGCCCGTTCTGGATGCTCTGGGTTTAGCCAAAGAGGCGGTGCGAAAAGCCCAGTGGCTTGACAACGGCCCGCGCTGGCTCGGCCTGCTAGTCGATAGCGCACAGACGGTGCTCTCGCTCGAACCGAACCATGCGGTTTTGCAGTCCATGGGTCTAGTCGGTGTCATTGGTCCGTGCAAAAACGCTGCTGCAGCCGGGCCGAGGCATTTGTGCGATTTTGAGGTACGCGCGTTCGCGGCCGCCGCGGGGGTCCCCGAAGACCCCGTCACCGGAAGCCTAAACGCCGCGCTCGGGCAGTGGCTAATCAGCGAGGGGCTTGCGCCAGCGCACTACGTCGTCTCGCAAGGAGCGCGCCTGAAACGCAGTGGACAGTTATTTATCGAACTGTGCGAGGGCCAACTCTGGGTAGGGGGCGATTGCTTTACCTGCGTCCAGGGTACAGTGCAGCTATAGATCCTGGCCCCGCTACACTGCCGCATGCGGATTCTGGGCATCGAAACATCGTGCGACGAAACCGGCGTTGCGCTGTTTGACAGCGCAACGAACGGCCTCGTGCACGCGCTGCACTCGCAAGTGAAGTTGCACAGCGCCTACGGTGGCGTCGTTCCCGAGCTCGCCTCGCGCGACCACGTTCGCAATCTGCCGCCGCTCATCGAAGAGGTCATGCAACGCGCAGGGTGCGAGCGTCGCCAAATCGACGCCATCGCCGTCACCGCCGGCCCGGGCCTGGCCGGCGCCCTGCTTGTTGGCTGCGGGGTTGCTGGCGCAATGGGCTATGCGTTGGGCAAACCGGTCGTCGCCGTGCACCACCTCGAGGGACACCTGCTCTCGCCACTGCTTGCCCCCAACCCTCCCTCCTTCCCCTTTGTTTGCCTGCTCGTCTCCGGCGGCCACACACAGTTGCTGCATGTACGCGCGCCCGGCCAATACGCACTGCTCGGAGAGACGCTCGATGATGCTGCCGGGGAAGCGTTCGATAAGACAGCACAGATGCTCGGACTGGGCTACCCGGGCGGGCCCGAGGTATCACGGTTGGCCCAGTTTGGCATTTCGGGAGCGTTGCGGCTGCCGCGCCCCATGATTGACAGCGGCACGCTCGATGTTAGTTTTAGCGGTCTGAAGACGGCGGTTTTCAGCGCGGTGCGGCGCGCCGGTAACCTTTGCGAGCAAGTGCGCGCGGACATCGCACGCGAATTTGTCGATGCCGTGGTCGAGGTGCTCACTGCCAAGTCCCTGCTGGCGTTGGAGCGCACTGGCCTCTCGCAGCTGGTTGTCGCTGGCGGGGTCGGCGCCAACGTGCAACTGCGCTCGTCGCTTGACTCGGCGCTGACCGCACGTGCGGGGCGGGTCTTTTACCCTCCCGCAGAGCTTTGTACCGATAACGGCGCGATGATCGCCTACGCTGGCTACGTTCGCCTGACGCAGATGCCCGAGCGCACGCAAAGGGCAAGCGCCCTGCCGCTAAAGGTTCGGCCGCGCTGGGATCTGTGTGACCTACAGAACGCCTAAGTTCTGACCAACAAGCCGCCGAGGACGCGTCAAGGGTTTGCAAACTCAGCCAAACCCTTGGCCCCGCGTGGCCCTAGCCCGGAGGCGCGCTGCCGTTGGGTGTTGCACTCGAAGCGCCAGCCGATGCGCGCTGGCCGATCTTTGATTCCGTACCTGCGAGCACCTGCACGATATTGCGCCGATGGCGCCACAGCAAAAACGCACTCATGAGGGCAACGGCGAGTACCGAACCGGACGGCGATCCGATCCGCCACAAGGCTAAACTTGCAGAGAGCGCACAAAAAATCGACGCGACCGAGGAATAGCGAAACAACGCCGCAACAACAAGCCACAGCAGGCACGTTGCCACGCCTACCAGGGGCACGAGGGCAAGCAGCGTTCCCAAGAACGTCGCAACGCCCTTGCCGCCTCGGAAACGCAGAAATACCGGATACAGATGCCCTGCAAAGGCTGCCGCTCCAGCCCAGGCAGGTAGCGAAGGACCCAAAGAGAGCGTTTCGGTCAGTGCGCGGCATAAGAGAACCGCGGCGGCACCCTTTGCACCATCGCCCAAAAGCGTCAGCACGGCCGCAAGCCGATTGCCTGTGCGCAAGACGTTCGTGGCGCCCGGATTACCGGAACCAAAACTGCGCGGATCTGGCAGATGCAAAGCGCGGCTAATCAGGACGGCAAACGGCACAGATCCGAGTACATACGCGGCCAGCAGCACCAGCGGCGCGCTGGCAGTCGCACTCACCGCGCGCTCTCCGACTCGGCTGGCAACCCAGTCAAGCCTTTGGGCAGCGGAAATTCCACGTCCTCATGCACTCCTTGAACCGTACGCACGCTCTGAGCGCCGAGTTCGCGCAGCCGATCGCAAACTTGGCCAACGAGTATCTCGGGTGCCGAGGCTCCCGCGGTCAGACCAATTTGCTCGCAACCTCGGATCCAGTCGGGGTCAATGTCCGATGCACCATCGACTAAATAGGCGCGAATCCCCCTGCGTTCGGCCACTTCGCGCAAGCGATTGGAATTGGAACTTGAGCGGCTGCCAACGACGATCAGCACTTGGATCTGGGGCGCGAGTATCTTGACGGCATCCTGCCGGTTTTGAGTCGCGTAGCAGATATCGGCGCGCTTAGGCTCGGCAATGTTGGGAAAGCGCCGCTTGAGCGCGGCAACGATTGCGGCCGCGTCATCGAGCGAGAGTGTAGTTTGCGTGACATAGGCCAGTGCATTGGGGTCGCGAACGGCCAAGCGCGCCACGTCCTCGGCATTCTCAACGAGATAAATGCCCCCATCGGCCTGTCCCATCGTGCCCTCGACCTCGGGGTGATTGCGATGACCGATCATGACAATGTCGCGCCCCTGGGCGCGCATTTTGGCCACTTCAACGTGCACCTTTGTGACGAGGGGACAGGTGGCATCAAATATCCGCAAACCGCGCTGCTGGGCCTGCTGTCGCACGGCGCGCGAGACGCCGTGGGCAGAAAAAATCACCGTCGCACCTGCCGGGACCTCCTGCAGATCCTCGATGAATATCGCACCCTTCTTGCGCAGGTCCTGCACCACATAGGTGTTGTGCACGATCTCGTGACGCACATAAATGGGCGGGCCGTAGATACGCAGTGCGCGATTTACGATCTCAATGGCTCGGTCCACCCCGGCGCAAAACCCTCGCGGCTGCGCGAGCAACACTTCCATCACAGCACTCCGATCACCTGCACCCGAACGCGCATAGGCATACCAGCCAAAGGGTGATTGAAATCAACCACGGCCCCTAGCGCATCACATTGCGACAGCACGCCGTGGTAAGCCTCACCCGCGGCTCCACGGAACACGACGCCTTCGCCTTGGGCAAATTCGACGCCCGACTCGCATCGCGCTTGCAGCTGCGCCCGGCTAACCGTATGCACCAATTGCGGATTGTGCACACCATAGGCCTGTTCTGGCGGCAGTTCAAATTCCAGGCTCTGGCCCTCCGCCAGGCCGATCAAGCGCGCCTCGACTGTGGGCGCCCATTGCCCGACTCCCATCTGCAGTGTTGCCGGAGCGGCGCCAAAGGTATTGACTAGCTCTCGCTCGGCTCCTTCGATGAGCACAGCCATACGATAGTGCAGGGTAACGTGAGAGGTGGGGGCAATGCAGCTCATGGGTCCGCCTTCGCTACATGTGGGGGCCGATTTTAGCGAAGGCCAAAAAACCGCATCGAGGAGCAACCGCTCTGCTGTGGGTATCGAACAATTACCGCTGTCGGAGCGTCCGCTTGAACGTTTGCTGCGGCATGGCCCGAGCGCGCTCAGTGATGCCGAACTGCTGGCACTGCTCCTGGCTGGTGGCTTGGCAGGCAGGTTGACTCTGGCGCACGCCCGCAGCGCGCTTTGCCGGTTTGGCACCGTGGGAGAGTTGTTGACCGCGCAGCCCACAGCGGTCGCACAACTGGCCGGCTGGGGAACTTGCGGCTATGCGAGAGCCCAGGCCGCCGTGGAATTGAGCAAACGCCTGCTGCTGGAGCAGGCGCGCAATGCGCACCCGCTCGATTCTCCGGAGGCGGTACGCAGCTACCTTCGCCTCACGCTCGCACGACGCGGCCATGAAATCTTCGCAGTACTCTTTCTCGATGCCCAGCACCGCCTAATTGCCTGCGAGGAGATGTTTCGCGGCTCTTTAACGCAGACCTCCATTTATCCGCGTGAAATCGTCAAGCAAGCTCTGCGCCACAATTGCGCCGCGGTCATCCTCGCACACAATCACCCTTCGGGAGTTGCCGAGCCAAGCCGCGCCGACGAAGCGCTCACACAAGCGCTGCAAAGCGCCCTGGCTTTGATCGACGTACGCGTGCTTGACCATATTGTTGTAGCGGCAAGCCAGGCAGTCTCATTTGCTGAACGCGGATTGCTATAGCTCGCCGTGGCGCTGATCGGGGTGGTGCGCAGCGCCTTTCTTGTTACCGACACCCCGGTTGTTTGGATCCGACGTAGGCGTTGAGTTAGAATCACACGTTTTGCGTTGGGCGATTCGTGCCCAGAAGGAATCGAACATGGCACGCGTGTGTCTGGTTACCAAGAAGCGGCCCGTGGTTGGCAATCGCGTCTCGCACGCTAATAACAAGACCAAGCGCCGCTTTTTGCCAAATTTGCAGTACCGGCGCTTTTGGCTGGAAGATCAAAAGCGCTGGGTGCGCTTGCGCGTCACCAATGCGGCGCTACGCACGATTGATAAGGTGGGAATTGAAGCGGTACTAGCCGATCTGCAGGCCAAGGGCGAACTGTAAGCGGCCCACCGTTTATCGACCAGCACAGCCGCAAAGGGAGAAGCGCCAATGGCAAAGGGAGCACGCGAAAAAATCAAGCTGGAGTCCTCGGCAGGCACGGGGCACTTTTATACCACCACGAAGAACAAGCGCACCAAACCCGAGAAGCTTGAGCTCATGAAGTTCGATCCGGTCGCGCGCAAGCATGTAAGTTACAAGGAAACGAAGCTGAAATAAAAGGCGGGCGACGTCTGAGGTTTCGTCCCTCGCGCCAGCTGCCAAAAAAAACCCGGCACAGGCCGGGATTTTTTTGCCCTTGCCTAGCGCGTTACGCGCCCGCCGGAGCGTATCCGCGAATGCGCGCGGCAACTTGCTGCAAAGTGCGAATTCCGCTCGCCTCCGCGCGTGTGATCCAGTCCTGCAACCCATCAAGCATTTGCTCGCGCGAGACGCTGGACTGCTGCCAAATGGCGGCAAGTTCCGCGCGCATATCCACGAGCGTGCGCAACAGACGGCTGCGCGAGAGCAGATCTTGCAACGAGTCTTTTTGCCCTTCGGGGATCGCGGCAACATCCTTGCGCAGCCAGCGCATCAGTACCGCAAAGCGCTTTTGGTCGGCGGTCGAAAGCCGCAGCTTGGCCAGTTCCTCGCGGAAATCGCGCTTGATCCCCCTAGCAAAGCGGGCCAGCAAGTCGTAGCGGTTGTTAATCAAGCATTGCAGCATTCGCAGGTCGATCTGCGAGGCGGCGCGACCATCTTGCGCAACCATTCGCGCCACCGGAGCGCGGCGCAGCACCGTGGCCAGCCCCAACACCTCGAGCGCACGGATGTAGCACCAGCCCAAATCAAATTCAAACCACTTCACCGAGAGCTTGGCGGACGTTGGGAACGTGTGGTGGTTGTTGTGCAGTTCCTCACCACCAATGAGGATCCCCCAGGGCGCAATGTTGGTACTCGCGTCCGGGCAATCAAAATTGCGATAACCCCAGTAGTGGCCGACACCGTTGATGACCCCGGCCGCAAAAAAAGGAATCCAGATCATCTGCACGGCCCACATCGCGATGCCAGAAACCCCAAAGAGCAACACATCGGCGATAAGCATCAAAGCGCAACCATGCCACACCCATTGCGAGTACACGTTGCGCTCGAGCCAGTCGTGAGGAGTTCCGCGGCCATAACGCTCAAGCGTCTCGATGCGAGCGCGCTCGGCCATATACAGCTCCGCGCCACGCAGTAGCACCGTTCGCAGACCTCGGGTTTGAGGACTATGCGGATCTTCTGCCGTCTCGCACTTGGCGTGGTGCTTTCGGTGCACGGCAACCCAGTCGCGCGTTTGCATGCCCGTCGTAAGCCACAGCCACAGACGAAAAAAATGTCCCACAAGCGGATGCAGATCCAGCGCGCGGTGCGCCTGCGAGCGGTGCAGGAAAATCGTTACTGATGCGATCGTGACGTGCGTCAGCGCCAAGGTTACGAGCACCCGCTGCCAGAGCGAAAGACCCAGCAAGCCGTCATTTAAAAAAGTGAGCAAATGATCCATTCTGACTCCATGATCGGGCGGCTGCTGCCGCCCCTTGCGGGCAATGGCAAGGCGCCACCCGCGCAAAGAACATCGTGCCGGCACTGGAGCCGGCCCATGCAGCGCGGGGCTATCACCGCCTGCAAAAGCTTACATTATAGGCTGGGGTTAAAGTGCACAACCCTGCAAAACCCCAGGCCAAGGCGACCATATCAGGACATCGATGGGGTGGCCGATGCCGCCCCGCGGGCAGCCTGCTGCACTAAAAAATCCCCGAGCGGAACCGCCAGCTCGATATGGTGCGCGCGCAGGCGCTCCAGAGCAGCGACAGCCACGTCCGACTGGACAACCTGTCGGCCGTTTTCCGGGTCGGCAATCCAAAAACTGAGCTCAAAGACGAGGTTGCCAGCGCGAAATTCGGTCAGTGCCACCGCTGGCGCGGGGTCGGCCAATACCCGTTTATGGCCGCGCGCCACATCGCACAGCAGCTCGCGCACCAACGCAACGTCCGCGTGCGGCCCGATCATGATCGGGACGGCCAGGGACAACTTGCGATTACTCAACGTGGAGTTCACAACCGGCAATGACACGAGCATCTCGTTGGGTATGACAGCCTCGGTGCCGTCGGGCTGGAGCAAGACGGTGCCGCGGGTGTTGATCTTGGTCACTTGACCGTAATACTTGTCGACGGCGACCATGTCGCCGATGCGCAGGCTGCGATCAAGAAGCAAAATGTAGCCGCTCACGTAATTGCTTGCGATGCGCTGCAGACCCAGACCCAGGCCAACGCCCAGCGCGCCTCCAAAAACCGACAAAATTGTCAGGTCAATTCCCGACACCGCTAAGGCAAAAAGCAGCGCGACGATCAGCAGCACGGCCCGCACCGCGCGTCCCAGAGCCGTGCGTAAATTCGGATCCAGCGTGCGTTGCGCGGTCAATCGAGCGTCAACGAGCGCGCCCAGCCACATCGCTGCGAGCACGGCGCTTAGCGTGGTTGCGCTGCCCACCAGAAGCGACCACAGCGATACGGCTGTCGCGTGACCTACAGGTATTTGCATTGCCCTGAGCCACTCCACGACATCGCCCAGCACGCCCGTGGCGTATAGCACTACGGACACAATTGCCAACGCGCCGATCGTGCGCTCGAGCCCTGCGATCATCGCCGTGCTTTGCAGCACGCGGCGTAATGCGGCAAAAAGCACCCGCACCAAGGCAAGCGTGCCTAGCAGCCATGCCGCAAGGCGCAGCAAACGGGCATCGGCAGCACTAGCCAGCACGTGGGCAAGCCGCAGCGTCAATTCTGCGGACCACAACAGTCCCAGCCCCATCAACGGAAAAAGCACGCGGCCCATGCGCCGCTCGGCATCGGCTGGCGGCGGCGCCCCAGTGCGCATGCGGAAGCCTCGGACAAGCGAACGCGCAATAACGCGCGCCAAGATCGCGGCGCCGATCAGCGCCAGCGCAATTGCGAGCGCCTCCCAGGCGTGTCGCGGTCGTGCCAAGCCTTCGGCGATCGCTTGCGTCAACTCGCCAAGAGGCGTCTGGCTGCTCATGGACCTTTGCACTCCAAAACGGCACCAAAAAAACCGTCGCAGCCGTGCAGATGCGGCAGCAGCACGAACCAAGGCGAAAACCGCTCGGCGCAATCCAAGGCAATGTCTTGCGCGGCCAGTATTGGCGCGGCCTGCAGTGCAGAAAACTGCCGATGCTCGTCGATAAATCGCTTCACCAGCGTTTGATTTTCTTCCGCGAGGATGGAACAGGTCGAGTACACAAGACGCCCGCCGGGTTTGAGCAAACGCGCAGCGCCTTTTAGCAAAGCAAGCTGCGCGCTTTGCAAGCGTACAAATTCGCGCTCATCGATGCGCCACTTTAAATCCGGATTGCGCCGTAGCGTGCCGGTGCCCGAGCACGGCGCATCGACCAGCACTCGATCGATTTTGCCGGCAAGACGTTTGACCCTTGGATCGTTCTCACTGCTGATGGCCGCCGGGTGCACATTAGACAAGCCGCTTCGGGCCAGGCGCGGGCCCAGCCCCGCCAAACGTCTTGCGTGGGTGTCAAAAGCGTAGATACGACCCGTTGAACGCATCAAAGCGCCCAGGGCCAAAGTCTTGCCGCCGGCACCCGCGCAAAAATCAACGACCATCTGACCTCGTCGCGGCGCAACCAGCCGTGCGACAAGCTGACTGCCCTCGTCCTGCACTTCAACCAGTCCGTCCTGATACAGCGGCCAGCGCGTCAAGGCGGGTTTTTCCGGGAGCCGTATGGCATCCGGCCCAAAACGCGCGGCCTGCGCCTGCAAGGGTGCGTGCAGACGCGTGGCGCTGCGCAACTCGGCAAGCACCGCGGGCCGATCGGTCTTGAGCGTGTTCACGCGCAAATCCAATGGCGCAGGCTGCGCGAGCGCCGCAAGCAATTCACGCGCGTCGGCATATTGCTCACTGACCAAGCGCAGCAGCCACGGGGGCACTTCGGCCTGCACGTGCTCGGGGGCATGACGCAGCGAGATCTCCAGCGCACCCTTCACCGCGCGCTCGTTACCGCGCAGCGCGCGCGGCGCTAGCGACCCAATACCATGCTGGCGCGCCAGCACAATAAGCGCTGCCAAGTGCGGCGCACGCAGGGGATCGGCCGTCTGCATAATCCAGCGCAAGCTGGCCAGGCGCCGCAGCGCGTCAAAAGCGGCTTCGGCAACAAGCGAGCGATCGCGGCTGCCCAGCTGTCGGTCGGAGCGAAAATGGCGCGACATAACCGCATCGGCGGGCGCCGCAAAGCGCAGCAGCTGCGCCAGCAGTGCCGCTAGGCTGTCGACGACCTGCGAGGTGACGCGGGTGCCGGGTGCCGGCGCCGGAGCATTCATCTTGCAAAAGTCAGCAGATCGGCAGCACCCAAGCCTTCCGTGCGCACGCGCTGCCCTTGCAGCCGCACCTTCCCAGCAAGGATCCAGGCAATGCAACTTGGCAAAAGTACGTGCTCGAGCGCAAGTACGCGTGCAGCCAGTTGCGTCTCGGACTCGCCGGGCTCTACCGCCAAGGCGGCCTGCGCGATGATCGGTCCGCCATCGAGTTGGCTCGATACGAAATGCACCGTCGCGCCGTGCACGCGTACACCGGCGTCGAGCGCGCGACGATGCGTATGTAGACCGGAAAATGCAGGCAAAAGCGAGGGATGGATATTGATCAGGCGGCCATGGTATTCGGCGACAAATTGTGCGGTGAGCACGCGCATAAAGCCGGCCAGCACGACCAGTGTGGGCTCATAGCGCTCGATTAACTGGCCAAGTGCCGCTTCAAAGTCCTCGCGTGCCTCGTACGCATCGTGCGCAAGCACATGCGTCGACACGCCGTGGGCCGCGGCAATAGACAAACCGCCTGCCTGGGCGCGGTTGGAGATGACCGCCGCCACACGCGCCCCGAATTTTTCCTCCCAGTTTTGCTCGGCTTGCGCGCGCAAAATCGCTTCTAGGTTGCTGCCCCGACCCGAGATCAGACACACAAGGCTCTTCATGGCGGGCGCAATTGTACTGGGTGCCCGTCCGGTTGCCGCCGAAAGCACCGGAAAATCAATGTCTTCCATGCTCGCCCGCTATACTTGCGAATTGCCATACGAGATGCTTTGTGAGCACCCAAAGTGCGTTCGGCTTCTTCGATCCAGGTATTTCGCGGCTTGCCGCCAGCGGCCAAGCGGGCAGCGTGCGCCTTGGCAATAGGTAATTTCGACGGCGTGCACTGCGGGCACCGCGCGCTGCT
>CAZSOI010000091.1:0-21292 GCA_964608115.1 uncultured Burkholderiaceae bacterium
AAGCCCGGGAAAACCTAACCTTCCGAGATCATGCGCTATGTTCGCGATTGGCACGGTCAGACTCAAAAATGTGGCAAGAAAGAGCAACTCTTTAAGTTGCTGATCATACGAAAATTTCCAGAATTTGCCGCACACAGCGGCAGGTAAAATAGATTTCCATTGGGCGGGTGGAGATGGATGCCTTAGCTGGTGAGATTCGTCCAAATTCGTCTGATCGGCGTTTCTTCTTGCGCGTTTCGATGGAGATATCGTAGAATTTACTAACCTTATTGCGTTCCACGACCTCTTCCGTACCCGATCCAGTCTGTAAAAGGTTAGATTCCGGTGTCGCCAGGCACGTGATAAGAGCTTGGCAGTCTCGCTCTGTTACAGGAGGAGTACCCGGATGAGGCTTGGCACAAGGTGATGAACCTTAACGTAAATGCGCCATTTTTTCTCTCCCGCGAAGTCGGACGGCGCTGCATGATTCCGCGCAACCAGGGCAAGATCATTAACATTGCGTCCATCGCGGGTCTAAAGGCATCGGCAGATTCGGGGATGCGTACGATCGCCTACAACACCTCCAAAGCGGCGCTTATCCATTTGACTCGCGCGCTCGCCGCGGAGTGGGGACGCTTTGATATCAATGTCAACGCGATTTGCCCCGGCTTTTTCCCCACCAAGATGTCCGCTGGCCTTTTGGACAAGATTTCCGACTCGGTGCTCGCGCGCACGCCGCTGGGCCGTCTTGGTGGCGAAGAGGATCTGAAGGGCGCCGTGGTTTTCCTCGCCAGCCGGGCATCACGCCATATCACGGGCCAGTTTCTCGCGATCGACGGGGGCTCCTCGATCACATGAGCGCCACGGCGGAGCAAAATTTCTCCGGCACGAGACCAGTTGCTCCTCAGCACGCCTTTGACCAGGAGCGACTGGCGGCGTATTTGCGCGCGCATCTGGAGGGCTACTCTGGCACCCTAGAGGTGCAGCAGTTTAAGGGCGGGCAGTCAAATCCGACTTTTTTGCTCCGTGCTGGGGGTCGGCAGTATGTCTTGCGCCGTAAACCACCAGGAATCTTGTTGGCCTCAGCCCATGCCGTGGATCGGGAGTTTCGGGTGATCCGTGCGCTCGCGGGCAGCGAGGTGCCAGTTGCACGCGCGCTTGCACTGTGCGAAGACGAACAGGTCATTGGCACGGCGTTTTACGTAATGGACTTCGTTGACGGCCGTGTGTTGTGGGATCCGGCGCTGCCCGGAATGCAGCGAGCCGAGCGTGCTGCGATTTACGACGAGCTAAATCGGGTGATCGCGGCGCTGCATCGGATCGATCCGGACGCTGTCGGTCTGGCCGATTACGGTAAACCCGGCAACTACATCGGGCGTCAGGTGGCCCGTTGGACGAAGCAATATCGGGCGGCGCAGACCGAGCACATTGAAGCCGTGGACCGCTTGATCGAGTGGTTGCCGATACACGTTCCGCGGGAAGGGCAAACGCGAATCGTGCACGGCGACTACCGCTTGGACAACGTTATCTTTCATGTAAGCGAGCCGCGTATTTTGGCGGTGCTCGATTGGGAGTTGTCCACATTGGGCGATCCCCTGGTCGATTTCGCCTACCACTGCATGGCCTGGCACATGCCGTTCGATATCTTGCGTGGATTGCAGGGCGTCGATCTTGACGTACTGGGCATACCTTCTGAGGCCGAATACCTGCAGCGCTATCTCTCACGCACGGGTGGCCAGGCCGTGTCAAGGGCAGATTGGACCTATTACCTCGTTTTCAACATGTTCCGACTAGTTGGAATCTTGCAAGGCATTGTCGCGCGGGCCCTGCAGGGAAACGCAGCAAGTCCTTTGGCGCTGGACACCGGCAAGCGCACTCAACCATTGGCCGAGCAGGCGTGGAAGCTGGCGCAGACCATTGGGCAGAAACAGTGAATCAAGAACGTCGAAAGGAGCGCCGTGGACTTCGAATATTCACCCAAAGTCAAAGAGCTGCAAAATCGCTTGCTTGCCTTCATGGAAGAAAACGTCTTCCCGGCCGAGGCGCAATTCGACGCCCAGGTGAACGCTGCGCGCGCTGCTGGCAATGCGTGGCAGCCAACACCGATCGTGGAAACGCTTAAGTCCAAGGCAAAGGCGGCCGGATTGTGGAATCTTTTTCTGCCCGAATCCAAATACGGTGCCGGTCTAACCAACCTTGAGTACGCACCGCTGGCGGAGATCATGGGTCGCTCGGAGATCGGTTCCGAGCCGTTTAACTGCTCTGCACCCGACACGGGCAACATGGAGACGCTAGTACGTTTTGCGACGGCAGAGCAGCAAGAGCGCTGGCTGCTTCCACTGCTGGAAGGTCGCATCCGCTCGGGGTTTGCTATGACGGAGCCGGACGTGGCTTCCTCCGATGCGACCAATATCGAAGCGCGCATTGAGCGCGTCGGAGACCATTATCTCATCAATGGGCGAAAGTGGTGGACCTCGGGAGCCAACGATCCGCGCTGCAAGATTTTGATCTTCATGGGCAAGACCGATCCGCATAATCCTGATCGGCACAAGCAGCAATCAATGATACTGGTGCCGATGGAAACACCCGGTGTCAAGGTTTTGCGACACTTGCCAGTATTTGGTTACGACGACGCGCCACACGGACATGCCGAAATCGAATTCAGGGATGTGCGTGTCCCCGTATCCAACATTTTGCTAGGAGAAGGTCGCGGATTTGAGATTGCGCAGGGGCGGCTGGGCCCAGGCCGCATCCACCACTGCATGCGCACCATTGGCCGAGCCGAGCGTGCGCTCGAAGATATGTGCCGGCGCTCCCTGGAACGCGTCGCTTTCGGGCGCAAAATTTCCGATCAGGGTGTCACTCGCGAGCGAATCGCCAATGCGCGCATCATGATCGATCAAGCCCGCTTCTTGGTTCTTCACGCCGCGTGGAAGATGGACACCGTGGGCAACAAGGCCGCGCGCAAAGAAATCGCAATGATTAAGGTTGCTGCGCCGATTATGGCCTGCCAGGTTTTCGACTGGGCGATGCAAGTTCACGGAGGCGCGGGCGTGAGCGAGGATTTCGGACTGGCACGGGCCTACGCGGGAACACGAACGTTGCGCTTTGCTGATGGCCCTGACGAGGTACACCGCGATGCGATTGCCAAAATGGAACTGGGTCGCTATCGCACGGAACGCTAGTTTGCGCAGCCGGCCGGGAAAATCCAAGTGAAAGCACTGCTCTGTCACGAATTTGGTCCGATCGAAAATCTGCGCGTGGAGGACGTTTCGACGCCGGTACCGGGCCCCGGGCAACTGCTGGTGCAAGTTAAAGCTGCCTCAATCAACTTCCCGGATGCCTTGATGGTACAAGGTCGATATCAGGCAAAGCCCGCGCTACCGTTTACACCCGGTGCGGAAATGGCGGGCGTGGTCATCGCTAGCGGCGCAGCCGTGGACGCGTTTCGCGCAGGAGATCGCGTAATGGCAACTTGCGGGACCGGGGCCTTTGCCGAACAGTGCGTGACGGATGCGGCCCAAACGGTGCCGCTGTTTGCGGGAATGGACTTCGCGCTCGGTGCATCATTCTTGCTTGCGTACGGCACGGCCTTACATGCGGTCGCCACGGTCGGCAAGTTGGTGTCGGGACAGAGTGTATTGATATTAGGAGCGGCCGGAGGGGTGGGCCTCGCGGCCATTGAGATCGCGAAGATCATGGGTGCGCGGGTAATTGCCGCCGCTTCGAATGCTGAAAAGCTTGCCTTGGCGCGGCGTGCCGGCGCTGACGAAACCGTGGATTACTCCCAGCCCGAATGGCGGCGCCAGGTCGAGGCGCTGACCGCGGGCCTTGGAGTGGATGTGGTTTTTGACCCCGTCGGTGGAGCGTACAGCGAAAGCGCGCTGCGCGCGACTGCTTGGCACGGGCGCTATCTCGTCGTTGGCTTCGCTTCCGGTGAGATTCCGAAATTGGCGCTTAATCTCGCATTGCTAAAGGAGCGGGCGCTCCTAGGCGTGTTCTGGGGCGAGGCAATGCGCCGCGATCGGCTCCAGGCCCAAGCTGACATGCGCCAGCTCGGTCAATGGTTTCTGGCTGGCAAGCTTCATCCACCAGTAACCGAGCAAGTGCCGCTTTCGGGCGCTGCCGCAGCGATGCAGCGACTGGCAACCCGACGCGCCATGGGCAAAATTGTGGTCCTACCGGGGTCGCGGGCATGACGGCAACTGGCTACTGCTTCGATGAGCTGCCTCAGTTAGTTGGTCGCGACCTCGGTACGAGCGACTGGGTTGACGTCGATCAGTCCCGTATCGACGCCTTCGCCCAGGTAACCGGTGACCACCAGTGGATTCACGTCGATGTGCAGCGAGCCAAAGCCAGTCCTTTTGGTACGACGGTTGCGCACGGCTATTTGACGCTGTCCTTGCTTCCCTGCATGTTGGCCTCCGCATTTACCCTTCGCGACAGCCGCATGGGCGTGAACTACGGTCTGAATCGTGTGCGCTTTCCTGCACCGGTACCGGCTGGCAGCCGCCTGCGCGGCCATTTCAAGTTATTTGCCTGCGACGCCATCGAAGGTGGCCTGCAGCTCACCATCGAGGCAAGAATTGAGAGGGAAGGTTCGGATAAACCCGTGTGTGTGGCCGAACTCGTGGCGCGCCGTTATCGCTGAATACTAGGGCCGAGATCGAGTGTTACGCCCCAAGTTCGTCGGCGCGGGCGCATTGAAGCGGGATCAAACGGGCAAATGGCGACGCGAACCTTTTTGCGAGCAAGGCAGTCGATGGCCGGCGCTCGGCGCCCTGGATTTCCAACACCCAGGTGCGCCCCGTGGTTATCGCTGCGCTGCCTTGCAACGAAGATCGGCGCCGATTGCACCCAATCCCCTTGCTGGCATATTGCCCTGATGAAATACTGTGACAGGGTTCATGTTTGTTAGTGATGCAACGATGGGAGGGAATTTCCGATGCTCGGACAAATGATGAAAGTGCCGCTGACGATTCCGTCGTTGCTGGAGTTTGCGGCACGGTACCACGGGGACTCTGAGGTCGTTTCCAAGACGGTGGAAGGTCCAATCCACCGCTACAGCTACGAGCAATTGTTGAAGCGGGCAAAACAGCTGGCAAATGCACTCCAAGGGCTCGGCCTTGGCGAGGGGGATATCGTCGGCACATTGGCTTGGAATGGTTTTCGGCATATGGAGCTGTATTACGGTGTGTCGGGAATCGGTGCGATTTGCCACACCATCAACCCTCGCCTTTTTGTTGATCAAATCTTGTACATCATCAACCATGCCGAGGACCGCTATGTCTTCACTGATCTGACTTTCGTCAAGCTCCTTGAGGGCATGGCCGAGAAGCTCAAGAAGGTGCGCGGGTTCGTGGTGATGACCGACCGCGCTAACATGCCAGCTACAACGCTACCAAACGCGCTGTGCTACGAAGAGCTGCTCGCGAGCCAACCGGATGCCTTCCAATGGCGCATTGTCGATGAGAATAGCGCTGCGGGCCTTTGCTATACCTCGGGCACAACGGGCAACCCTCGAGGCGTCCTATATAGCCACCGCTCAACGGTGCTGCACTCGATGGCGGTGCTTTGCGCCGATGCCCTTGCGCTTACGGCGTGCGATGCGATCTTGCCAGTTGTTCCCATGTTTCACGTCAATGCGTGGGGCATCCCTCATGCAGCTCCAATTTCCGGCTGCAAATTAGTACTGCCGGGGCCCCACCTAGATGGTCCGAGCTTGACCTCGCTGATGGAAAATGAGGGCGTGACGATTTCCGCTGGCGTACCCACGGTTTGGTTGGGTTTGCTCGCGCACATTAAGGAGTTGGGCAAAGGCCCTTCACGGCTAAATCGAGTCGTCATCGGCGGTTCGGCGTGTCCTGCGGCAATGATGGAGGTTTTCGAAAAGCTTGGCGTTCGGGTGATCCACGCCTGGGGGATGACTGAAATGAGCCCGCTGGGTGTGATCAACAGTCCGACCCGCAGCTCAGAGGCACTGGCACCTGCGGAGCGCGCGGCGGTAACACTTAAGCAGGGGCGACCGCTGTTTGGCGTCGACGCCAAGATCGTCGATCCGTCTGGGAAAGAACTTCCCTTCGATGGCAATACATTCGGAAGCTTGAAGGTGCGTGGCTATTGGGTGTGTGAGAGCTATTTTCGACAAGATCCTGTTGCCGCTCACAGCGAACCCGGTTGGTTTGATACTGGTGACGTCGCAACGATAGATCATGACGGATTCGTAAAAATCGTCGACCGGACCAAAGACGTGATTAAATCGGGCGGCGAATGGATCAGTTCCATCGATCTCGAGAATATTGCTGTTGCCCATCCGGCTGTGCGCGAGGCCGCTGCGATCGCTCGTGCGGACGAAAAATGGGGAGAGCGACCGGTAATCATTGCCGTGCTCAAACCGGGCTCCACCGCGACGGGCGAAGAAATTCGGACGTTTTACCGTGGCAAGGTGAGCAAATGGTGCGAACCTGACGCGGTCATTATCGTAGAGAGTTTGCCTCACACGGCAACTGGCAAGTTACTCAAAACCGAACTCCGTCGCTTGTACGGCTGACTGACCCGGTCGAGCGGTTGCGGACTTGCTATGCCCGAGGAGCGACGTGCGTAGCAGCTTTGCAAGGGATTTCAAGGCCTAGCGGACCCGGACCCTAGCGATCGGCCCGCAACATTAGAAACGTTGATGCGCTGTGGCGCTTGGCCAACTTTGCGCGGCAAAATGGGCCTGGCAGCGGCCGAACGGACGGTAGATGGGCGAAAGGGCACTTATCGCAGGCGGCCCAGTAGCGGCAATCGCGACGCCAATCACTGGCAGTTTGGGTGCGCAACCGCTGATCGGCCAAAGTCCGGCTGCCATCGTGATGAATCGGGCGACCCAAGGTGTACGCATTTTCCGGCGGCGCCGTCATAGATTGCTTGTTTCACCCCCGGACATTGATACTCATCAACTCGTGCTGCGCAACAGACCATAGGCTGTACGTGTCGATGCGCGGCGTGCGCGAGCAATCCGGGGCATCCATCCCTTGATGGGGGCTGACATGACGATGGATCAAGAGTTACAAGCCACTATTGCAGCTTTGGTGCACGAGGGCAAGGGCATCCTCGCCGCCGATGAAAGCCTGCCGACAATCGCCAAGCGCTTTCAGGCAATTGGACTGGAATCGAACGAAGAAAATCGCCGCTCCTTTCGTTCGTTGATGCTAACCGCGCCGGGTTTGGGCGAGTATCTGAGCGGTGTAATTCTTTTCGAGGAAACTCTCGGGCAAAAGTCAAGAGACGGAACGCCGCTGCCGATCGTTGCCGCTCGTCAGGGAATCGTTCCTGGCATAAAGGTCGACAAAGGAACGACTGCTCTGGCGAATGCTCCAGGAGACCTAGTCACACAGGGGCTCGACGGTCTGGCGGAGCGGCTGCGGGGCTACAAGGCGCAGGGAGCACGCTTTGCAAAATGGCGGGAGGTTTATCCGATTACGGAGCGCAATCCAACGTCGCTTGGCGTTGCCGTAAATGCGCAAGTTCTTGCGCGCTACGCGGCGATCTGCCAAGAGCAGGGGCTGGTCCCCATCGTAGAGCCCGAAGTACTGCTTGACGGGGATCACACAATGGAGCGCTGTTCGCAGGTCACTGAAACCGTTTTGCGGGCGGTGTTTCAGGCATTGCTCGAACACAAGGTTACGCTCGAGTGGATGCTGCTTAAACCTAGTATGGTTTTGCCGGGGAAAGATTGTTCCCATAAGGCGGGTTCCGAGGAAATCGCTCGGGAGACCGTTAAGGTTTTGCGTCGCAGCGTCCCGGCGGCAGTTCCCAGTGTCAACTTTCTCTCCGGCGGACAAACGCCGCAGCAGGCGACGGCGAACCTCAACGCTATGAACGTACTTTTTCCGCGGGCACCATGGGAACTGTCGTTTTCCTATGCGCGAGCGCTGCAGCAACCGGTGCTTGACACGTGGCGGGGCAAGAACGAGAACGTTGAAGCAGCGCAAAAGGCTCTGTGTCTTCGGGGCAAGCTCAACGCTGCGGCGCGCAAAGGACAGTATAGGGCGGACATGGAGCCGACCCACTAACCTTGGAGATGGATTCCCATGGGTACCGAACATCTAAGTCCGGACGCGGGCAAACCGGCATCTGCGCAGATGCTGGTCAATGTTCCCAGGTTGATAACGGCTTACTACGCTAACCGGCCGGATCCACAGCGGCCCGAGCAAAGGGTTGCGTTTGGCACCTCTGGGCACCGAGGCTGTTCCTTTGACGGCAGCTTCAACGAATGGCACGTGCTTGCAATTAGTCAGGCGATATGCGAGTACCGCGAGCGGCAAGGCATCAACGGACCACTATTCCTCGGAATCGATACCCATGCTCTTTCCGAGCCCGCCTCGGTCAGTGCGCTTGAAGTACTCGCCGCTAACGGCGTGAACGTGATGATTGCCGCCGCTGGCGAATACGTGCCCACACCGGTTCTCTCCCACGCCATCCTCACGTATAACCGCGGGCGCGAGGGCGGCCTGGCCGACGGCATCATCGTCACGCCCTCGCACAATCCTCCGGCGGATGGCGGATTTAAGTACAACCCGCCGAACGGCGGGCCCGCCGACACCCAGATCACCGGTGCAATCGAAACAAGGGCCAACGAATTGCTCGCGCAACAGCTTCGGGGAGTGCGGCGCGTCACCTACGAGCAAGCGCTTGCTGCGACTACGACACGCAGGCACGACTACGTGGCGGCGTATGTCGGGGATCTGGGCAACGTACTTGATATGGACTGTATCCGCAGTGCGAATCTGCGCATGGCGGTCGACCCGCTTGGCGGAGCCGGGGTCCACTATTGGTCGGCGATCGCCGAGCGTTACGCAGTGAACCTTGCGATCCTTAACGACGGCATTGATCCGACGTTCCGCTTCATGACCGTGGACTGGGACGGAAAGATCCGTATGGATCCATCGTCACCGTATGCAATGCACAGTCTGATCGGGCTGAAGGACCGTTTCGATATTGCCTTTGCCTGCGATACGGATCACGACCGGCACGGCGTCGTTGCGCGCAGCGTCGGATTGTTGCCGGCGAATCACTATCTTGCGGTGGCTATCCACTACTTGTTCAATCACCGGCCGGGCTGGCGCCCCGACGCCGGAGTGGGCAAGACGATCGTAAGCAGCCAGATGATCGATCACGTGACGGCACTGAGCGGGCGCAGACTCTACGAAGTGCCTGTGGGATTCAAGTGGTTCGTCGAAGGCTTGCTCGATGGCTCGCTGGGCTTTGGTGGTGAGGAAAGCGCCGGGGCTTCGTTCGTACGCAAAGACGGCAGCGTTTGGACGACCGACAAGGACGGTATCACACTGGCGCTACTCGCCGCGGAAATCACCGCGCGCATGGGACATGATCCCGGTGAGATTTATAGCGAACTTGCGCGACGATTCGGCGAACCTGTCTTCGAGCGCATCGATGCACCGGCTACGCCGGAGCAAAAAAGGACCCTGGCGCGCCTGACGCCGCAGCGGGTGCGTTCAAAGGAGCTGGCTGGCGAGCCAATCAAGGCGATACTTACCCAGGCGCCTGGAAACGGTGCGTCAATAGGCGGTCTGAAAGTGGTTGCAGAACACGGCTGGTTTGCCGCGCGGCCCTCTGGCACCGAGAACATATACAAGGTTTACGCGGAGAGCTTTCGTGGTCGCGACCACCTTCGCGCCATTCAACGAGAGGCACAGACAATCGTTAACGAGGCGCTGGCAAGCTAGAATTCGGCTGCACCTGTGGTGTCGGCTGCCCGCGATCGATAATCTTGTCGTCAGTGGAGACGGTCGGCGTGCCGAATTTTTGCAGCAGCTCCTCTGTAATCGTGCGAGCCAGTTCTTGTGCGGCTGCGATCACACGATGGCTCGGACCACAGTTGGCTACAGTCGACTGCATCTCAATGCCGTACATCCAGACGGAGCCAGGCAGCATGCCTAATGCGTCTGCTAAAGCGAGCGCGGATGCCACGCCGAGTTGATGTCCCGACAGCGAGCGACCATGCTCGATGCACTCGCCGCGGTCGATGCGGCGGATCGTGCCGGGCGGTGCACCGGTACAGATCGCATCGATCAACACGATGACGTCGGCATCTCCGAGCTCGCATATTAACTGCGCGCCGGGACGGTCCAGGGCGATGATCCGCGCCGTGCATGCAAGGCGCTCAGTGAGATGCGTAAGTCGCAGAGCATCAACTACGAGCCAACCCGCCTGATCGTCGCCCGCCGGAGACCCCACTCCGATTACGCGCACGCCAGTCATAGGCGCTCGGCGCGCAGACAAAGAAAGTGCGTTGCGCAGGAGATGCACGGATCGTAGTTTCGGATGACCTTCTCGCAATGCAAACGCAATTGCTCCTCATCATGTTCCAGGCCGAAGGCCAACAACGACAGGCGCAAATCCTGCTCGATGCGCGCCTGGTTCTGGCTGGTTGGCGGAATGATATTGGCCTCCAGAATTTGACCATGCCCGTCGACCCGGTAGCGGTGCCACAACAAACCGCGCGGCGCTTCCGAGCAGCCGTAGCCGACACCGGCTCGAGGCGTGACGGTTGCCGCGGGGGAGGAGGGGATCTTATAGTTTTCCAGCAAGCGGGCCGCTTCCCCCACTGCATAGTGCACTTCGACCGCGCGAGCGACTATGCTATTAAACATGTTGGTGCTCGGAACGATAACGCCAGCATCCTGCAGTAATTGTTGAAGCGCAGTCGGAAGTTGGTCACGGTTTAAGTTCAAGCGCGCTAGCGGACCCACAAGGTAAGCACCGCCGCGGTAATGGCTATACAGAGCAGTTGAGTGCGCAAAGTGTTGTTGCGTGAAATGCTGCTCGAATTGCGCCGCCTCAATAGCCAGACCGTCGTCGGCGCCGATCGAACCGCGCTGTATCGGGTATTGCCCGTCATCTCGCATCGCGACACTGGGGAACCGCTGGTGGTCGTCGGGAACGCGAATCGAGGTCGTCCAGCGCACGAGGGCCTCGGAGTCGGCCAGTGCCGCATACAGCCGTTCGCGCATCGCCGCAACCTCATTTTCCGAGGGGGCGCGATGGAAACCGCCGACCCGCACGCCTACCGGATGGACAGAACGCCCGCCGAACAATCGAATCAGGTCGTTGCCCAGTGCTTGCAATTTCAAGCCGCGACGCACGACCTCCGGGTGATCCCGCGACATCGCAATCGCGCTTTCGTACCCGAAGAAATCCGGTGCCGCCAGCAAGTGAATATGCAGGCAGTGGCTCTCGATCCATTCGCCGCAGTACAGCGCGCGGCGCATTGCCTGCACCCAAGGATCCACTTCGATATTGAAGACATTCTCGAGCGCGTTAACTGCACTGATCTGGTATGCCACAGGACAAATACCGCAGATGCGTGCGACCATGTCCGGCACTTCCTCGTACGAACGGCCTTCAAGAGCCTTTTCAAACAAACGAGGCGGCTCGTATATCTGCAGCATCAACTCTTCGATCTCACCGCCGCGAATGCGCAAGTGCAGCGCACCTTCCCCTTCTACGCGTGCCAGTGCGGGCACGTCGATTTGTACCGTGCGTGCTTGGCTTGTTGCAGGGGCGCTTTTGAGTGGGTCAGCCATGGGTTCTTGCCGATACCGGCGAGGGCGCATCTCGAAAGGTCGGCGCACCGCAATTAATGAAGTGAAAACGTCTCGCAGTAGCGTCGGGCATCAGTCCCAAGCCCTCGAAGCGCCGCGAGAGCGATGCAGTGTTCGCGTTCTCCGCAGGGCCATAGCAGCCATAACAATCGCGACCAAAGCGCGGACAAAGCGCGCCGCAACCGGTGCGCGTCACGGGGCCCATGCAGGGCAAACCCTTGGCGACCATCACGCAAACGGTCTGCCCGCGCTTGCACTCGAGGCAAACTTTGTCCTGTTCTTCGGCGGGAGTTACGCCAAAAAGCAGTGCTCGAAGTGCTCCCAATACTTGACGCGCATTTACGGGGCAACCCCAAAGCTCCAAATCCACTTTGACGTGTTCGGCGATGGGCGTCGAACGGTCGAGCAGTCGGATATATTCCGGCTTGGCATAGATCGCCGCGACCCACTGCTTTGCATCGGCGAAATTGCGCAAGGCCTGAATTCCCCCGGCCGTCGCACAGGCACCGATGGTGACGAGGAAGCGCGAGTTGGCCCTGATGCGTTCAATACGCGACTTATCATCGGGCGTTGAGACGCTCCCCTCCACAAACGCGATGTCGGCAGTTGCCTCCGCATTTACCGGACCGGCTTCCGCGAAATGGACAAATTCCACCATCTCGGACAACTGGAGCAGCGTGTCGCCCAGGTTGAGCAAGGCAAGCTGGCAGCCGTCGCAGGAGCTGAACTTATGCACGGCCACTTTTGGCTTGGATAATGGTGAGTTCACTAAAACCCCTTGAACCGGAATAAATCCTTGATCCGCGGATAAGCAAAAACTGGTCCGTCGCGGCACAAAAAGCTTGCACCGTACTGACAGTGGCCGCAGTGTCCGACGGCACAATGCATGCTTCGCTCCATGCTCAGGTAGATCCGATCCTCGGTGATCCCGCGAGCGACCAGATTCTTGATCCCGGCATGCATCATGGGCTCCGGGCCGCACATCATGGCGATCGTTCGCTCGGAGGTGATCTGCGCCTTATCGAAAACTTCCGTGACTAATCCCACATGCCACGGCCAAAGCGGCCCGCCGTGATCGGCTGCCAAAAGCACGCGTGTGTCGGGCAGGGTGTTCCAGTACGCGTAGCGCTCCCGCCAAATCAGCTCTTCGGCGTGCTTTACGCCTTGAATGATCGTCAACCGTCCGAATCGCTCGCGACGCATGAGAATGTAGTTGATGACCGCTACCACGGGAGCACAGCCCAATCCGCCCGTTATGACCAAGATGTCATGGCCTTCGGCTTCCTGCATGGGCCAACCCCTGCCATATGGCCCGCGCAACCCAATTTGATCGCCCTCCCGCAGTCGCGCCAACCCCTGTGTTACACGGCCCACGGCACGGATCGTGTGATCCAGCAACGAGGGATCGCGTGGATCAGAGACAATTGAAATCGGAATTTCGCCGACACCGTACAGATAGACCATGTTGAACTGTCCTGGCGCAAATCGGAATTGCTCTCGAGCCCGCGGGTCCATCAAGCGCAGACGCAGTGTGAAAATCGTCGGCGACTCCTCGATGCGGCCGACAATCTGTGCTGCATACGGAAGCTTGGCTGCAGTCATTGTCCGTGCAAGCAAATCGCGCTTGCTTCTTCGGTGATGTCGATGCCAGCCGGACACCAGCTGATGCAGCGTCCGCATCCGACGCACCCGCTGCGACCGTATTGTTCGTGCCAGGAACCGAGTTTGTGCGTGAGCCACTGACGGTATCGGGTGCGCGTGTCGGGCCGAATGGTCAAACCATGGATATAGCTGTGTCCGCGGGTAAAGCACGAATCCCACTCTCGCACGTGTTCGGACATTGTGCCGTCAAGTTGCGGGTGCTCGGTCTCGCTGTGGCAAAAACATGTGGGACAAACGCTTGTGCAGTTGCCGCAGGACAGGCAGCGATCTGCGACCTGCTGCCAGCGCGGATGTTCCAAATTGGCAAAGAGCGCCGCGCGCAGGTTCCGGCCTGGCAGTGCCCGGGTTTGCGTGCTGGCCGCCGTTTCGCCTTGCAAGCGATTCGTTTCAACCTGCACCTGGCTGGCCGCTGAAAGTGCGAGTGCCGAAAGCACTTTGCGTGCGCGATCGCTGCCTGCTTGCACCACAAAACCCTCGTCGAGCTCGCCCAGTGCGATGTCAAAGCCGTGGTTCGCTACTGGACCGTCACCGGTTGACGCACAAAAACACGTTAGCGCGGGATGGCTGCAGTGCACAGCGACGATAAAAAGATCTTTGCGGCGATTCCAATAGTTCTGATCGCGGTGAACGCCATGCAAAAAGTGTTGATCCTGAAGCTCCAGCGCCGCAAGATCGCAAGCGCGCGCACCAACAAACGCAAGCTTCGGCTGAGCGGCCGCTATGCTGGCAAAGGTGAGGGTGCCGTCTGCCTGACGAGTCGCCTGCCAGAGCGTCTCTCGCGGTGCGAACAGTAGTGGCTTTAGTGCTTGCGGACCGTTTGCCCACGCGAACTGGCGCTTATTGTCAGTGAAATGAATTCGATACGTGCCGGGTGATTGCTCGTCCGAGAAACCGGTCGGCAAATCTGCAGCGCTTTTTAGGCGGTCATAGACGATGGCGCCATCGCGCACTGTGGGTCCGACGCATAAATAGCCGGCGCGCTCCAGCTCTTGCAACAGCTCATGAAACCGCTCCCGCGGCAGATAATCCGGCATCGTTACGGTTATGCGTTGCAGGCCGCCAGACTGTCTACTCTTTGGCTGCCTTAGCGCGCGAATGGTGCAACAAGCAAATGATACGGGTCGAAGTGAAGCTGCGCCCTGGCAGTGGCACATTATGAAAAGGCTTTGTCTTGGCGCATACGGCGCGAGCGAATTCACACCGAAGTGCACCCGCTGGCATAACCGCCCCAGGTTCCAATGTCTTTGTTCCCGAGCCGAGCAGATCATCGGTTCGCGTGCTCGAGCGCTTTGGCGCGCGCGTGGTGAGAGGCGTCTTTCTCGGGGATTTTGCTTCAGAGCGTCCGTTCAATTGCCCTGGCGTTACAAACTTTGCGATAGCCTTGCCCAGAGTCTGCCGTGCAGGTGCCCGGGCCTTGGCGCGCAAAATGAGCCCATTTGCAAATTCTTTTCAAATCATGTAATTGCGGCAGCACGGCAATACTGGTTTTGCCGATTGTTACATTGAAGTCGAATCGGTTACAGGCCAAAGTAAACGAGTTGACTTGTCGGGGCGTTGCTTGCAGCGAATCCATAGGCCGGCAGCAAATGGTGACGGGAAATCGCCTTTGGCTGGGTGGGAGAGCGCTGGTTGGAAGTGGTTTTGCAGCGGATGCACAGAGGGAATGATTCATGAAAATGCGACGATTCTTAGCGGCCTTTGCTATCGCAACGAGTTTGCCTCTCCTGGCGCTTGCGCAAGTTCCTGGCCGCCACCCGGCCTATTTGCATGCGCTCACCGATTTGCGAGACGCGCGCTGGTTCCTGGAGCACCGGCCCGGCGGACCGATGGAAGAGCGAGAGCGCCATGCGATCTACGAGATCGATCGCGCAATCGAAGAGGTCCAGCGCGCCGCGCATTACGACGGCAAGAACATCTATGAGCATCCGCGAGAGGACATCTACCCCGATGCTCCTGGGCGCTTGCGCCGCGTGTCCGAGCTTCTGCGCAAGGCCCGCGACGATGTTGCGCAGCCCGAGGACAACCTGGAACTGCGCGACCTGCAGTATCGGGCCGTCGAACACATCGACAGTGCAATCCGAATCTCGGAAGCGATCATGATCGATCGAGAAAGAGCTCGCGAATACGAGTATGGACGTTAAGCGGTACAACCAAGGAGATTGGTGAAATGAGAAATCGGCAAACTTCAACGCGGCTGCGGCTGGCCGCAGTCCTTTTTTCGGGGATGGTTTTGAGTGCTTGCGTTGTGGCACCCGAACCGTACCCCCCCGGACCATACGTCGCTGTGGCGCCTCCGCCGCCGCAAGCAGAAGTGGTGGGCGTGGCGCCGTTCCCCGGGTATTTTTGGATCGGCGGCTACTGGGGTTGGGTCGGGGGACGTCACGAGTGGGTAGCAGGACACTGGGAGGCTCCGCGGGCGGGCTACCGCTACGTTCCACATGCTTGGGTCCACGAAGGCGGCGGGTGGCGCTTGCATCCTGGGCGCTGGGAGCCGGCTCGACGCTAGGCGCAAGCCCCCTACTTGCGGGTGCGTTAGGCTCGGGGCGGCTAGCGCGGGCAAGTAACCCCAGTATCGCGCCGGCAATCGCCGGCGCGATCTGTTTTTAGACTGGCGCAGATGTCGACGTAAGGTGGCCGTAAGCGCAGATTCTTACGGTTGTAACATTACAGGGCGAGACGAAACTTTTGCATGGGGGACAGCAGATGACCAGCATCGAATCCGTATTGGCCGAAAAGCGCGTCTTTGCACCAGACGAGCGCGCCATGCGAGGCGCCGCCATCTCGGGCATGGATGCTTACCGTGCATTGTGCGCACAGGCTCAAAAGGATCCGGAGGCATTCTGGCGCCGACTCGCTTTGGAAAACGTTCTGTGGCGAAAACCGTTCTCACAGGTTCTGGATGAAAGCAAGGCACCGTTTTATCGGTGGTTTGCAGACGGGCAGCTCAATGCCTCCTATAACTGCCTGGACAGAAATCTTGAAAATGGTAATGCGGACAAGACGGCGATCATTTTTGAGGCCGATGACGGTGCGGTGACGCGGATCACGTATCGAGAGCTGCACACCAAGGTCTGCCAGTTTGCCAACGGCTTGCGTGCGCTCGGATACAAGAAAGGCGATCGGGCGATTATTTACTTGCCCATGTCAATCGAAGCTGTGATCGCCATGCAGGCTTGTGCGCGCTTAGGCGTGATTCACTCGGTCGTGTTCGGTGGTTTTTCTGCCAAATCGGTGCAGGAGCGGATCGTCGATGTTGGTGCGAGCCTAGTGATCTGCGCCAACGAACAACTGCGCGGCGGCAAGCCCGTGGCGCTAAAAGCGGCGATCGATGAGGCGTTCACAATGGGCGGGTGTGTTGGAGTGCGTAAGGTCATTGTCTACCGGCGCAGGGGAGAGAAGACCCCGTGGCGCGGCAACCGAGAAGTCTGGATGGAAGATGTCTCGGCGGGCCAACCCTCAATGTGTGAGCCCGAGTGGGTTGAGGCGGAACATCCGCTGTTTGTTCTCTACACATCAGGATCCACCGGCAAACCGAAGGGTGTCCAGCACTCTACGGGCGGCTATCTGCTGTGGACCATTTTGACGATGAAGTGGACTTTCGACATTCGCCCCAGCGATGTGTTCTGGTGCACCGCCGACGTCGGTTGGGTGACGGGTCATTCCTACGTCTGTTATGGGCCGCTTGCGGTGGGAACGACGGAAGTCATATTCGAGGGCGTGCCTACGTATCCAAACGCCGGCCGATTCTGGCGTATGTGTCAGGATCACAAGGTTAGCGTGTTTTATACCGCCCCGACGGCGATCCGTGCGTTGATAAAGGCAAATGAAGCGGATCCGGTAACTCACCCATCGCGCTTTGATCTTTCCAAGTTGCGCATCTTGGGGACGGTGGGCGAACCGATTAATCCAGAGGCCTGGATCTGGTACCACAAGAACGTCGGCAACGGTCACTGCCCGATTGTCGACACATTCTGGCAGACCGAGACCGGTGGCCACATGATCACCCCGCTACCGGGGGCCACGCCACTGGTTCCGGGTTCGTGCACATTGCCACTGCCAGGGATTGAAGCGGCGATTGTCGATGAGACGGGACATGATGTTCCCAACGGTCAGGGCGGGCTGCTCGTGGTCAAGCGGCCCTGGCCAGCGATGATCCGCACCATTTGGGGAGACCCGGAGCGCTTCCAAAAGTCGTATTACCCCGCGGAGTTGGGCGGTCGGCTGTATCTGGCCGGTGACGGGGCCATTCGGGACAAGGAGACGGGTTATTTCACGATCGTTGGGCGTATCGACGACGTGCTGAACGTCTCGGGCCACCGAATGGGAACGATGGAAATTGAATCCGCGCTCGTCTCCAATCCGCTGGTGGCAGAGGCTGCGGTGGTTGGACGTCCCGACGAACTTACGGGCGAAGCGGTATGCGCCTTCGTCGTGCTCAAGCGCACCAGGCCAGAGGGCGATGAAGCGCTACGCATAGCCCAAGATCTGCGCGACTGGGTCGCAAAAGAAATTGGTCCCATCGCCAAGCCGAAGGATATACGCTTTGGCGACAACTTACCGAAGACACGGTCGGGCAAAATCATGCGACGCCTCCTGCGCTCGCTGGCCAAGGGAGAAGCGATTCAGCAGGACGTTTCGACGCTAGAAAACCCGGCAATTCTGGATCAGTTGAAAGTAAATCGCTGAGGCGAGTACCAGTCGTGCACCCGCAATCGGTTCGCAGTGTCTGACGCGCGTGCGAGGAAGGATTCGATGGTTGGTGATTTGCGACAACGTCGCTACTGGATTCAGACGCGCCACCTCACTGTGGCGTTGCTCCTTCTCTGGTTCGTAATCAGCTTCGTCTTATCGTACTTTGCTCGGTCGCTGAACTTTTCTTTCTTTGGATGGCCGTTTTCCTACTACATGGCGTCACAGGGATCGCTGCTTATCTATCTGCTGATAGCCTTTGTGTACGCCCGTTGGCAACGAGCACGGGACATCGCCTTCCGTAACGCTGAAGCCAACGACAACCAGCACTAAGCGTAGGCTTGATCTTGCCGGATTCGAATTTCGCGGCGCAAACGGCGAGAGCCAACTCGCTCGGCGGCGAGCGCAGCTTTTTTCGCCTGCTGTGCCGTTACTACGGAACGTTCACTCTCGGTTTTCTCGGCTTTGTAATGTTGCTTGGGCTGGGTGAGCGAATCGGTTTGCCCCGCCTATTGATTGGCTACACGTTTTTATTCGCGACGATTGGGTTGTATGCCGGTATCGGCATCATGAGCCGCACGACGGATGTGTCCGAGTACTACGTCGCGGGGCGTCGCGTGCCGGCCTTTTTTAATGGTCTGGCGACAGGTGCTGATTGGATGTCCGCTGCGTCCTTTATCGGGCTCGCAGGTTCGCTCTACTTGTTAGGCTATGACGGTCTGGCTTTTGTTTTGGGGTGGACAGGCGGCTATTGCCTTGTAGCCCTGCTAATCGCGCCGTACCTGCGCAAATTTGGACAATTCACGATCCCCGACTTCATCGGTGCTCGCTACGGTGGAGACTTTGCGCGGGCTATCGCTATGGTTGCGGTGATCACCTGCTCATTCGTTTATGTGGTCGCGCAAATCTACGGGGTCGGGTTGATCACGACACATTTGACCAATGTTGACTTTAGTTACGGAGTATTTCTGGGGTTAGCCGGGATTCTGGTGTGTTCCTTTCTTGGCGGAATGCGCGCGATTACATGGACGCAGGTCGCCCAGTGCATCATTTTGCTGGTGGCCTACCTGATTCCCGTTGCATGGGTCGGTTTGAAATACACCAACTCGCCTCTACCGCAGTTTGCCTACAGCTCGGTACTGGAACGATTGTCCGCGCGTGAGCAGCAATTGGCGCAAGACCCGCAAGAGAGGGCAGTGCGTCAGATTTATCAGCAGCGCGCAGCAGATGCCAATGCGCGAATTGCGGGTCTGCCGGCGTCGTGGCAAAAGGGTCAGATTGAGGCGCGCAAGAAAGTGGAAGACCTAAAGTCGCACCGGGCATCCATTTTGGAGGTGCGCGCCGCCGAGCGCGTGTTGGCCGGATACCCGGCAAGTCCGGAAGAGGCACGGCGCGTCTGGCAACAGGAGGCGGTCGAATTTGGCGAGCGTGGCGCGCCCCTGATGCCGCACGCGGAACCTTTTTGGAGCGGGGAGGCCGATCCCCACAAGGCGGAACATGCCAGAAACGTGAAGCGATGGAACTTCCTTGCGCTGATCTTTTGTCTTATGGCCGGCACGGCCGCCCTCCCACACATCTTGATGCGCTCCTATACAACGCCAAACGTTGATCAGGCACGTAGATCGATTTTCTGGGCGCTTTTTTTTATTCTGCTGCTGTATTTGTCGGCGCCGCCTCTGGCAGCCTTGGTCAAATACCACGTGTACACCGCGGTCGTCGGAAAGCACTTTAGCGAGCTGCCAGAGTGGGTTGCATCATGGAGCCGCATTGACCCTTCGTTTCTCCGGTTGGAGGATGTCAATCATGATGGCGTGCTGCAGTTGGCGGAGATGCAGGTTGGGTCAGATATTGTGGTACTGGCGATGCCCGAGATTGCTGGATTGCCCTACGTCGTCACCGGCCTTGTAGCGGCGGGTGGATTGGCAGCTGCGCTCTCAACGGCAGACGGTTTGTTATTGACCATTGCCAACGCGCTTTCCCATGATTTGTATTTCCGGATGGTCAATAAGAGGGCTTCGCCCGCACGTCGAGTCACGATGGCAAAGATCTTGTTGCTTCTCGTAGCGCTGATAGCAGCGTTTGTCACACTGATGAGGCCTGGCAACATCGTGTCGCTGGTTGGACTGGCGTTTTCACTAGCCGCTGCTTCTCTCTTCCCAGTCCTCGTAATGGGGGTTTTTTGGCGCAGGGCCAATCGCTGGGGCGCCATCGCTGGCATGTTGACGGGTTTCGGCGTCTGCGCGTACTACATTGCAACTCGGTATCCCTTTTTCCAGACCACTCTGGGGTTGGATCCGGGCGACTGGCAGCCGTGGTTTGGGATCGAACCCATATCTTCAGGAGTCTTCGCGGTTCCGCTAGGATTTGCTGCGCTCATCGTTGTAAGCCTTTTGACACAGCCTCCCGCGGCAGAAACGGATGCGTTGGTGGATTTTCTGCGACTGCCAGATTTGCCTAGCGACGGAAGACGGAGCACGACGCGGAACCGGTAAAATTGTGCCCTAGCAAGAGCGCGCAAGGAGAGATGGCCGAGCGGTCGAAGGCGCACGCCTGGAAAGTGTGTATAGGGTAAAACCTATCGTGGGTTCGAATCCCACTCTCTCCGCCACCCGCCCCGTTTTTTAATTCGCCGAATCGCAATGGGCGCTAACCTACGTTGACCGGTCTTTCGCGCCCCGAGACAGCGGACATGCCCAAACGCTGCAGCCGGCCATTAGCCGCCTTACACGGCTTCGAGTTCGAAGCCGCAAAGCCGACATTGTCCGCGCCCGTGTCGGCGACCTCATTGTTGGCGAGGTACCTCGACCCACGTATACGGCTTGGGAAGCTCCGGTCCCACCACTGAACGACGCCGTCGGGAGGTGCGTCAGGCGGAGCAGGTGAAGCGCACGAACATGCAACAGGGACGAACCGAGCCGTCCGCAGCGTGGCAGGAACAGTTGAAGATCGATGCGCCGCCGAGGAAGAAGTGGCGCATTGCCCATTCGGGCAGAACTTCGTCCCGGCGTCGCACCGTCAAAAGCCGTTGGGGCACTGTTTTCCGGGGCACGCCCAATCTTCCGAGTCGGCCGCGCCTCGCGGCCAGGAATCGCCGACCGAGTATGCGATCCAGTGGTAGTCCACGTACCGTCCACCGCTGTCCATGTCTGCCCAACTACAACTCGGATCGTTCGGCGGGGGCTCGTGCGTACACTGCTTATGCGGGTCCAAGCCCAATCCCCTTTCCAGGCGGTCAGGCACTCTGTCTGAATCGCAGTCGCATGCATATCCTTCCACGCCAATCATCGCATCCCAATGGTCCGGATCCTTGATTTGCTGGTCCGTACAGTTATGGAACTTCGCGATCTTTCCGCTTC
>CAZSOI010000092.1:0-2593 GCA_964608115.1 uncultured Burkholderiaceae bacterium
AAAATTGCCGAAACATGGCCCCGGTCGACCCCGGAGGCACCCAGAGCATCCGTGAACGCCTTCTCGGCTGCTACATCAGAATCAAGGTCGCCGGGAAACATCAAGTGCCTGCCTCGGACGACGTATTTGAGTTGGGGTGCGCCCTCAACATTGGCATCTTCGAGCAACACCACCTTGACGCTGCGCGAACCCACATCGATTCCTGCCGTAATCATCGTTTTCATCCTCCCGGCTGTGTTCTCACGCAGCCAATTTGCGCAGTCCCAGCTGTTCCATGAAAGCGTCGACGCGCGCCTGTGTGCGCACCTCGTCGAACTCACGTTCGTCGCCCATGTTGCCTTCGAAGGTCATCACCGGTATGCCAGCACCGGCAAGGCCCCGCCGGTTCTCCATGATGCCGAGCGAGAGCCCTTCGCACCCTCGGTTCAAGTGCAACATCACGCCATCGACTCGCCATTCCTTGACGATTCGCCGCATCATTTCGGTCTTGAGCCGGGGATCGTAAAAGTGCTGCCATTGCGGTTTGGAAAGATTCCAGTCGGCGTACAGCCGCAGGGCCGTGTCGCGATCCTTCATCTCGATGCCAACGGTCCAGGGCAATGTGCGGCCGCCCCAGCTGCCGTCGGGTTTGTCTTCCCAAATTCCTTCGAGCCCAAAGGTGTAGAGCGAGCCGATGGAAACGGCTCCATAGGTTTCCAGGTAGCGGAAGATTTTCAAAAAAGCCCAAGGCGGTTGGGTGTCGGACATTACGCGACAGCGTTCATTGGGAACCGCTGCGATACCGCGCGCGACCCGATCCTTTACTTCTTCGTACAGTTCGTCGTAGAAGTCGGCGCACCAGGAGGAGGACTTGTGCAGCGTGGCCAGCACATACAGCGAGTACATGGTCTTTTCGTCCAGTGGCGCGGGAGTTACCTTGTTTAGCGCGCAGATGTCGGCCCAACGGCTCGTCGAGCGCATCTCGTTTCTTATCGCGCGCATCAGCCGCTCGTCATCACAGCGACGGCCCGTTACTTTTTCGATAAAAGCAATCGAGTCGTGCAGTTGGTTGGCGACGTACTCGACGCGATCCTTGGTCAGATCCCGAAACGGACCTACTCCGACATCCAGATAAAACTGAGGCACCTGCTCGACCTTGGCTACGTGCTGGTACCACTTGGAGTGCGAGCAGCAGATCTGGCTCTGGAAAATGAAATCGGGTTTTGGAAACGCCCCGCCAAAGGCGTACTTGTTCAGGTGCATGCTGCCCCAGTAGATGCGCATGTAGGAACAAAGATCACGCGCAAAGCCGTAGGCCTCGGCCGTGTCCATGCATTCCTTGGCGAGTTTGCGGTCGTGCGATACCGTTGCGGCGTACGGCTCTCCGGTGAGCGAATACACATCATCGCCAAACGCGGTCGGAATGGCGTCCAGCGCCCAGGCCGAACCCGACCAGCGCAGACCACCTTTTTCCTTGGCGCTGGCGTAGTTGCGGTAATACTGCTCGCGCAGCTCTTTGGCCTTCTTCCACAGTTTGAGCGGCTCGGTCGGATACCTGCTCGGTGCATTCATCGGGCGTCTCTCCAGCGGTCAGAACAGGTCGTCCTCGCGCAGCGTCTCGAGGAACGCCTCAATGCGGATGCGAAAGGGGCCGATCGGATTGGTAATGTCGAATTCAAGAAACAGCGTAGGCACACCGTTGTCCTCCAGGTGGCGCTTTAGATCCGGGTAATCGCCCTCGTGGGGATCGCAAAACTTCTGCTGCAAAAAAACTGCGGCCCGAGCGTTATAGTCCTTGGCCAGCTGCAGCACATGATCGAACCGCGTGTGCTCCGGATAATCTTTGGTCGGGCACGCGGGACGCTCGCAGTAACGATCGGCAATGGCCCTGAGCGGGTTGCCATTGCGCTTGGCCTCGTTCCAAAAATACCGCGTCCCCGAGCACTGATCGTCAATAACGATGGTTGCGCCGACCGATTCGACCATCGCCATAAAGCCGCAATCGTCGTTCTCCGAACCGATCGTCATCAGGCGCACGCCTTGTTCGCGCTCCATTTTGCGGTTGGGCAAACGCTCCAGCACTTTCTCGAGTTCCGCGTTGTGCTCGCGTTTGTCGATGAACTGGGCGGTAAGTGCCGCGTACACCGCCTCCAGACCCGTTACGTGAGGGTTATCGGCTTTGCGATACTCGTAGAGCTGCCGCAGCAGGCGACGGTTCTCGTTGACTAGATCGATCGCATCGTTGAGCTTCTCATCTGTGAGAGGCTTGCCAGTTAACTGGGCGAGGAATTCGCGAAATCGACCGATCTCTGCGAGGTGCGCCTTTTTCGCATGGGGGCTTTGCACATCATTGGGCATCGGACAGTAGTAATCCCACTCCACGGTGGGCACATGCATGCGCCAGGAGGCAAAAGTTTGTCGGTACTGGATGCACGATCGCGTCAGGGTTACACCCTGCGCGTAGTCAAATCGCCCGAGCAGCCCCTGCGCAAGCGAGTCGCGGCAAAACGGACAAAACATGCCGAAGATATGCGGCTCGGAGACGTTTTGCGGTTCGTGCGCGCCCAGCACACGCACCGGCAGCATGCCCGCCGCGATGAGAAGCTCCTCCGGC
>CAZSOI010000093.1:0-5476 GCA_964608115.1 uncultured Burkholderiaceae bacterium
TGCTCCGGCCGCCACTGACGGCCAACTCGCAGAGCCGAACGACATTTGCCATGTCCACGAAGTTTTTGCTGTTGCCGCTAACGTTTGCGCCAGCGGACGCGAGGTCGTTTTGCAAAACCGACTTCCCCCGCAAATGCACCACGGCCCTGGTCAACGCCCAGCATGCCGTGACGCAGCCGCCCGCACTGACAACCTGGACAACCCGAATTCTTCTCTAGTGTTTGAAGTCGGCGGGGTTGTCGCACCGAGCAAGATCAATAAAACCATGCGTGGCGAAGAGACGGCCGCCTTTTCGCCGAGGACAAGGGCAATGTGAGTCCAAACAAAATTATCCCGTTCAAGGGCAGTAAGAGACTAGCGCTGACGTTGGAATAAAAAAACGCGGTTGTCCGGGCAAGAGATGTCCTTGCCCACGGATATGGCCCTTTGTCCGTAGCGTCAGCTAGCGCCCTCGCTATGTTGCATTTTCGCGCAGCAACGCTAACGGACAATATTGGGATACGTGCGCGCGCAGATCGCAACAAGTGCCGCGAGGGTGAGTCCCATGACCAGCAGATCGGTTGCGACGCCTAATGGCGACATTGCCAGGTCGGGCAACAAAAAGGCACGCAAGCCATCGATCTGGTACGTCAGAGGATTGAAGTGCACCAGCACTTGCAACCAATGCGGCATGATGGAAGTGGGATATATCGCGCTGCTGGCAAAAAAAAGAGGCATCGTGAGGACCTGACCAACCCCCATGAAACGCTCGCGCGTTTTACCAGGCACGCAATGATCAGCGAGAACGTCGAAAAGAGCAATGCCCCAAGCAAAGTCAGGAGCAAGACACCTGCCATCGAAAGCGTTGTCCATTGCAACTTCGCTCCGAGAAAAGCCGCAAGCACTAGCACAACAGCCGCCTGTGTTATTGCGCGCGCGCCTCCCGCCATTCCCTTGCCCAGAACGAGCGCCGCGCGCGGCGTTGGGCTTGCCAAGAATTTGTGCACAATTCCCAGGTCGCGTTCCCAAATAACAGAGATGCCATTAAATATGGATACAAAGAGCACGCTTTGCGCGAGGATTCCCGGAACGAGGAAATCCAAGTAGGGAACATTTCCGGATTCGAGTACGTGGGCGCGGGCCATCACTTGCCCAAAGACCACCAGCCAAAGTGCGGGCTGGATCGCGCGCGTACCGAGTTCGGTCGGATCGTGCAAAAGTTTTCGAACTTCCATGTCCGCGATGGCGTAGGTCTTGCGCACGAAAGACGTCCATCCCGAATTAGATAGCGCATCAAACACTTGGTCACCCCGTCCGCTCAGCGGCACGCCGTGTCAAGGACGTCGCGGCATAGCCTGTGCCAACGGTCAAGTCCGTCTCCGCTGTTTCTCCAGCGTACTTGGCAAAGGCTTCATCGAGCGTTGAACCGCCGCCCGCTTTGACTTCGAGCTCCGCTACCGTCCCCATAACCACAAGGCGGCCTTTATTCATAATGCCGATGCGGTCACATAATTCGGCAGCTTCTTCGAGATAGTGCGTCGTCAGCACGATAGTGCTACCGTATCGTCGACGCAGCTCTTCAATCATTTGCCAGACATCACGCCGAGCTACGGGATCGAGGCCTACCGTTGGTTCATCGAGAAAAAGCACCATTGGCGAGTGCAGCGTTGATTGGGCAATTTCGAGCCGCCGAATCATGCCGCCGGAATACTCTTTCACAAGTCGATGTGCCGAATCGATCAGCCCCATAAGCGTCAAGGCCTCCTTGATGCGCGTCGATCGCTCACGCCGCGGAACATCGTAGAGTCGCGCGAAAACGAGCAAATTTTCGTAGCCTGTAAGGTCTCCGTCGGCCGAAAGTGCCTGCGGCACGTAGCCGATCACGCGGCGAACGTCGGCGGCCTGAGCACCGATGTCAAAACCGGCGATTTGCGCCGTTCCAGCCGACGGCGGCAACAGGGTTGTGAGCATTTTGATGAGTGTTGTCTTTCCGGCACCATTGCGCCCGAGAAGGCCGAATACCTCTCCGCGAGCGACCTCCAAATCGAGTTGATCGACTGCCACCAGGGCGCCGAAATTGCGTGTGAGACCCGATGTCCGGATGATCGGGCTAGGGGATGGAGGGCACGTAGGTTTTGCAAAGTTGCGCTCTGGCATGCTCGAAGTCCTTCAGGCGTCGCCTTGTACGACGTAACGTAGATCATAGTAAGCTCCGCGAACTGCCGAAGGCTGCGGGCCCTCGCCGAAGGACAGCCGCGCAAGATGCTGAATACTGCGTTCTTTTGACGAGCCAGCGGATCTGTTTTAGCCATTTCATGAAATATCATCGGCTAGGACCAAACGCAGCGATCATCAGCCAAGAGAGTTTCTCGCCGATGAGTTTTTACCCATTACCGGTGGCACGCGGTAGCGACTGACTTTGGTTCGCGCGGGCCGTCGTTATTTGCTCTAGAAGCGCGCAGTGGAAATTTCCGGGAGGGCAAAATATGACATGGAATCCTTCTTGCGATGCGGCGTACTTTCAATCACTTGGCGAAGATCACCTTCCGGACACCTTAGGTGTGCGAATCGCCGATGTTGGAGAGGGATTTTTGCGAGCAGAATTTGAGGTCACAAAAAGCCTGCTGGCGCCAACTGGCTATCTACATGCCGCTTCGGTCATTGGTTTGGCCGATACAGCCGCAGGCTATGCATGTCTAGCACATCTTCCCCCGCAGGCCTTGTCCTTCACTACGATCGAACTGAAATGCAATTTCATCAGTACGGTGACAAGCGGAGCAGTCCAATGTACTGCAAAAGCTGTACATTTGGGCCGAACAACTCAGGTGTGGGATGCGACGGTCACGGCCACCGGTGCAGAACGTCCTATCGCACTGTTTCGCTGTACGCAGCTAATTTTGTGGTCTCGCCCAGATCGGCGTGCCTCCACCTGAAGTAATCGGCGCGTAGCGGGAAACGTCGCAGCAATCACCAATGTCTCTGCAACGCCGGCTTTTTCCACATTTTCTTGGCGCAATTTGGCTGCGCCAAAATTCCCGCGCCCGATGACTGAAGCTTTGCAACAGATCCTGAAGGAGATTCGCAGTTGTACGATCTGCGAATCCGATCTTCCGCACGCACCACGACCGGTACTAGTTGCGGATTCACGAGCCGTCATTCTGATTGCCGGGCAGGCTCCCGGGCGCAAAGTGCACGAGACTGGAATACCCTGGAACGACCCGAGTGGCGATCGCCTGCGTGCCTGGTTAGGGCTGGACCGCAAGCAATTCTATGACCGAAGCAAGATCGCGATCGTGCCCATGGGATTTTGTTTCCCGGGCACCGGTCCCTCGGGCGACTATCCGCCCCGGCCTGAATGTCGTCGGACCTGGCACGAGCGATTGCTACCGCTACTTCGCAACATCAAGTTGCGAATTATTGTTGGATCGTACGCACAGAGTTTTCATCTACCGCAACAAGAAAGATGGACTCTGACACAAACCGTCGCCGCCTGGCGGCAATTTGCACCCGGCTGCTTTCCGCTGCCGCACCCAAGTCCGAGAAACCAACTTTGGTTGCGACGCAATCCCTGGTTTGAGCGCGAGGTGCTTCCCGCATTGCGTGAAGCTGTACGTCAGATCTTAGAGCAAAACGAGCGGCAGCCACGCGCTTTGCCAATCCATTGACCATGTCAACGGGTCAGAGTTTCGGTTCGCAAAGCACAAATGGCAAATTACGGTTGCATAAATCGGGCGATGTCGCGCGCTGCTTTGTAGCGCTCTTTCCCGACCCGGTGGCCCGCGAAGGGCTCGATGCTCTTGCGCAAAAGGTACAAAAGGACCATGCGGGGTCGCGGCGCATGCAACGCGGCCAACTGCACCTTACGCTTGCCTTTATTGGGCCGCTCGCAGAGCAGCGCGGCAACCAGGTCGCGCAAATACTCGATGCCGTACCCATAGAGCCCTTTGTCTGGACTCTTGACCGCATTGGTGGTTTTGCGCGGGCACACGTGCTTTGGGTCGGCGGAAACCAGGAGCCTCGTTTAACGGCCCTCGCGCAAATCGTGCGTGAGAGCCTAGACGACACGATGGTGAGCTATGATCGAAAGGCCTTTTCTGCCCATGTCACGTTGCTTCGCAATATCACGAATGTCCCGAGTTTTTCCCTCGATACGCCTATTCTCTGGCATGTGACGAGACCGTATTTGGTAGTCTCCGATCGCGATTCAAACGGCGATATACAGTACCGCTGTTGGGGCGATCAACCTTGCGCTAACGCTAGCCGCACTTGATGGCGTCCCGACCGCAGTCACGCAATTGCAACATACGACCCACAAACTGACCCAGCCATGGAGGTGTCTCGATGAAATCTGGCGGGCGTGGCGCGTCCGTCGACGCGTGGGATTCAGGCGTATGTAAATCCTTAATCGATGATTTGTGGGCATTGCGCGGCTCCATGCTTGACTACGAATCCCGACTCTCATCTTGGTTGCAGGACGTCGATCCGGAACACGCGCCAAGCGCCTGCAATCTTGCCCACTATTTAGCGATGCGGCGGTTCGATATGCGCCGGTTGCAGGAGCGACTTGCATGGGTGGGCGTTTCGTCCTTGGGTCGAGCGGAAACCCATGTTTTGGCGAACCTCGACAAAGTACTTGGAATCCTGCACCGCCTGATAGGTCGCCGCTGGACCCCGCACACGGAAGATGAACCCGCAGGCTTTCAGCGGGGAGCCTTCTTGCTCGAGCGCCATGCTGAGGCGCTGTTCGGCACGCCGCCCGCAGACCGTGACGTAAGAATTATGGTCACTCTGCCAAGCGAGGCCGCAACGGATGCCGCGCTTGTCAACGCTCTAATGCAGGCGGGCATGGACATTGCCCGTATCAACTGCGCGCACGACGACGCCCCGGCGTGGGTCGCGATGGCTAAGCACGCGCGTGAAGCTGCGCGGGCGGCTGGCCGCCCGGTGCGCATTTTGATGGATTTGGCCGGTCCGAAATTACGCACGGGCCCAATCGCCAACAAAGGGGCGGTGCTCAAACTAAAGCCCGCCCGGGATTGCTTCGGCATCGTTACCGATCCGGTACACCTAGGCTTGCGTCCGAGCGGTTCTCAGGCGCGTGTGCTAGGCGCGTGCGAGCATATCGGTGTCGATCCGCAGTGGCTATCGCAACTTGAACCGGGCGATCGCATTGATTTAACCGATGCCCGTTCCGCACGGCGACGATTGCATGTTCTAGAGTGCGGTGAGCAAGGTGCCTTGGTCGAATGCGACCGAACAGCCTATCTTACCGGCCAGACCTCACTGCACCTGCGCCGAGAAGGCCACGGGGTAACTGATACACAGCTTAGCGACTTGCCGCACCCCGATGAGCAATTGCGCTTACACCGCGGCGAAACCCTGCGGCTGGTACGCGAGGGGATTGGGCATAACGCGATGCGTGGGGGGGACGGCAAACAGGCCACCTCGGCAACAATCGCCTGCACGCTTCCAAAGGTGCTCGAACAAGTGCGCAAAG
>CAZSOI010000094.1:0-1871 GCA_964608115.1 uncultured Burkholderiaceae bacterium
GCGCAACCAACAGGGCGCACGCTCCCACTACTACGGGCCAAAAACCAATTGCGGCCTGCAGCAAAGACCCGTATGCGGTCTGCCAAAGGGAGCGGACATCGCTTTCGGCTGCCGAGCCAGTCCGCTTGCCGATAAGCCAGACCGTCAACACCGGAAGAATATACAGCGCGGCTATCCACGAACCGGTCAGGGTAAGGGCTACGACGGCGGCCAATGAGAATGCGTACTCTCCGGACGAGCCTTTGAGCAGGAATAGTGGAAGGAAGGCTGCAACAGTGGTGACGGAGGAGACCAATAACGGAAAGGCGTATTGTTGCCCCGAAGCTAGCGCTGCGTCCGTCGGCGGCACTCCGCGAGTGAGGCGGCTCATGATGTCTTCGACGATGACGACGCCGTTGTCGACCAGCAGGCCGAGGGCAATGATGATCGCTGCGATCGAGACCTGCTCGAGTGCGATTCCAGACAGCCGCATTCCGATGAACGCAAACATCACGGCGAATGGCACAATCATCGCTGCCACCAATCCGGCCCGCAGTCCCAGAAAAAGAACAACGAGGCCGGCGACGACTACGAATGTTTGCGCGACGTTTGAAAGTGCGGAGTTGACGGCAGCGCCGACTTGTTCCGCCTGATAAGTCGCGAAGTCCAGAACGTAGCCGATTGGCAAGCCTTGTTGGAAAGCAAGGGCTGCCGCGCGAAGTCGTTTACCGAGTTGGGTCACATCCTGATCGGGTTGCATAATGACGCTGAGCGCGACGGCAGGGCGGCCGTTGAAGTAAACCGGCTTGACCTTGGGGTAGACGTAACCGCGCTGCACGGCCACGAGGTCCGAAAGCCGCACCAGGCTGTCGGTTGTCCCCACCCGCGTCAGCATCCGCTCGATTGAGTGGACGTCGGGAAAGTCTCCTGACGTTTCGAGCAGCACGCGTGTACCCTCTGCGCTGATGTTGCCGGACGGGAGAATAATGTTTTGTCCGCGCAGATCGCTCATGAGCGTTTGCAGTTGAATGCCGATCGATGCCAGTTTCCTGGTATCAACCTCAAGCCAAACCCGTTCGTCCTGGACACCGAAAAGCTCAACCTTTGCCACTCCAGTAATCTGATAGAGCTTTTTGCGGAGGTCCTCCGCAACGTCTTTCATTTCCCGATAGGAGAAGCCTTCCGCCGTGATCGCAATCGTCGCAATGGAGACGTCGCCAAAGTCGCTATTGACGAAGGGTCCCTGAACTCCCTCCGGCAGTTCGACCTTGACGTCATCCATTTTGTCACGCAGCCGCTGCCAGGTTTGAGCGACGTTGGCGACTTCGTCCTTGAGGTCGACGTATATTATGAGCGATCCTTCTGTCACCAACGTCCGTATATCCTTGACGTCGGCAAGCTCGCGGATTTTGCGCTCCAGCGGGACGGCGATGAGATTTTCCATGCGTTCGGGCGACAGTCCGGGAAATTGCGCCGACACGACCGCCGTACGAATGACCACGACTGGGTCCTCGCGTTTGGGAAAATTGGGATACAGCGCAACGCCGAACGCCAGCAGGCCAACCATTATTCCAATGGTGAACCGCGAGCGCGCAAGCCCAAAGCGTGTAAGAAAATTCAAATCCACTCACTCCGGCAGTGGCAGCAGTTTCACCTTCTGCCCATCAACGAGGTAGGAGACTCCGGCCGAGGCAACGATGTCCCCGGCGCTTAGTCCATCAGTGACAATCAATTGGTTATTGCGGATGCCGCCGACCGAGACCTTGTGCGCTTTGACTGTTGACTTGGCCGGGTCGTACAGGAAAACACTGGCAACGCCCTGCAGGCTCTCCTCGCCCGTCGGGACAAGCACGCTAAGCGGTAGCAAGAAACCCTTCTCGCCACCGATCAAC
>CAZSOI010000095.1:0-2527 GCA_964608115.1 uncultured Burkholderiaceae bacterium
CGACACTGTCCCATTCGATCAAAAGCACGTAGCGCTCGGGCGATTCCATTCCGCGCTGCACTTCATAGCGTCGAAACCCGGGCGAAGTTGCAACGATCGTTTCTACGCCGCGCTGGATCGCGGCGTCAAATTCGCTCTGGCTTCCCGGGCGAATAAAAAACTCGGCGATTTCAAGGATCATTTGTCACGCGCGAACGCATCGGCCGATCTCGACGCGCCGATACTACGCCAAAACCAATTGCCGCCTTGCCGGCGCGGCTATCGTTACACTGCGCCTTTGCCCACAAACCCCGCCAGCGGCTGGGAACTGGGCCCATCGCACCGGCCGCGCCGCGGATGACAGCACGCCTTTTACCGGTTCGACCACTTGCTTTTGCGACGGTTTACGGCGCTCGGGCGGCGCACCGCGCACGCTTTGTCGCCGCAATCGGTGTGAGTGCGCTTTTGACTGCCGCCTGCACCTTGGCGCCGACGGCGCGAGTCGACGACTATGCCGTGGCGCGTTATCGCGAGACCAGCTATCGGATTTCGGTCGATCGGACAGTCGAAACGCATCGCATCAGTGCACCGACCTCCGATGTGTCGTGGAGTGCGAGCGTGACGCGCCCTTCCGACCACACCGCCCATCCGCTCATCATTTATCTGCCGAGCCTGGGTCAGACCGACGAAGAACCAAACCGCTGGGTAAGCGCCTGGGCGCAAGCCGGCTATGCCGTCCTTGTCGTTCAGCCTCTGGGTGATGACGCGAACGTATGGGGCACGCCCGAAGCACGCAGTGGCGACTTCGAGCGCGCTGCGAGGGCGCGGTTTGACGCCGATCGGATGGCCGATCGAATCACGCGGCTGTCGTGGTTGCTCCGCCAAATTTCCGAACGCAGCTTGCGCGGCGAAGCCGGCCTCGAGGGTCTGCTCTGGTCCAAGGTGGCACTTGCGGGAGCCGACCTTGGCGCCTACACGGTGCAGACCATTGCCACAGCTCCCGGCGCATGGCTTGCGCAGATCTCCTGGCCGCTAGCGCCTCTTGCCTACCTTGCCATCAGCCCCTACGCGAAGCGAAGCGCACCGGTGCCCGATTCGAGGGAAACTGCGCATGCCCCGGTCCTAATGATCAGTTCCCCCGATGACATCGATGCCGACGGCATCGTTACCGATACGTCGTTGCGCCGCCTGGCATTTGACCGCCTGGGCGCGGGAAACGACTATTACCTGGAACTTGCATCTGCCACCCACCGCTGGCTGGGCGGAGCGCTGCGCGCACCTCCAAACGTTGAGCCGCCCGCGCACCGTCCGACCGCACCACTGGCCGATGCCGAGCACCCGGGCAAAGGTAGCACGACGGCGGCGGCACGCGAGGCGATGGCCCCCGACAGCGAAGAGTTCGAGTCACCCGCGGAAAAAAGCGCGCACAGTGCCGCCGCACGGGAAGAACTCGTGAAGGCGCGCAGCCGCGCGATGACCCTACAGGCCTTAAGCGAGGTTTCCTTTGCCGCAGTCTCGATCGCATTTCTCGATGCGTACGTGCGCGGCAAACCCGAGGCGCGTTCCTGGCTCGACGATACGGCAAGCCAGTGGCTGCAAAACGGCGACCGACTGAAGCATCGTTGACGACAGCTCGCCTTCTCGCGCCCGCGCGACTACAGTAGAGCGCGTCCCGAGGCAAGTACACGGCGTGGAGACAAACGGATGAACGGGCAAGGGCAGGAGGATCCGCGCGCCGCGGCCGCGTGGGTCGGACGTCAGGCCGAAGTGCTTGAGGCGCTTGGAAAAGTGCTGCCAAGCTCCGCCTTGTTGCATCGGCGGGAAGAAACAATTGCTTATGAATGCGACGCTCTGACGGCGTACCGGCAGGCGCCGCTATTGGTCGCGATCCCCGAATCCGAGGCACAGGTCGCCGATGTCTTGAGAGTCTGCCACGCTCTTCGCGTTCCCGTCGTGGCCCGGGGAGCGGGGACGAGCCTATCGGGCGGCGCCCTGCCCCACTGCCACGGTGTAACCCTTTCTTTGGCAAGGCTAAACAGGATCTTGCACGTAGATCCCGTCATGCAAACGGCAACGGTCGAGTGCGGCGTGCGCAACCTTGCGATCAGCGAGGCGGCGGCGCCGTTTGGTCTTTTTTACGCACCCGATCCCAGCAGCCAGATTGCCTGCACCATCGGTGGAAACGTCGCGGAAAACGCCGGCGGCGTGCACTGCCTTAAATACGGTCTGACGTTGCACAACGTGCTTTGTCTAAAGGCGTACACGGTCGAAGGCGAGGCGGTCGAATTTGGCTCGCAGGCGCTGGATGCGCCCGGCTTGGATCTTTTGCCTCTGGTGGTAGGCAGCGAAGGCATGCTGACGGTCGTCACGCAAGTGACGGTTCGCCTCACGCCGATCCCGCAGCTTGCCCGTTGCATCATGGCCAGCTTTGGCGACATCGAGTCGGCGGGAGCGGCAGTGGCCAACATCATTGCGGAAGGAATCGTTCCTGCCGGCTTGGAGTTGATGGACCGGCCGATGACCGCAGCCGTGGAAGACTTTGTCCATG
>CAZSOI010000096.1:0-2078 GCA_964608115.1 uncultured Burkholderiaceae bacterium
GCGGCGCCGTTATGCCCTGGGTGGTTGGATTTTTCTCCACGCGATTCGATAACCTGCGTGTCGGGATGGTCGTGCCTGTGGTCTCTTGTTGTCTAATGCTCGGGCTTTTGAGTCTGATCCCGCGAAGCGTTTCTACTTAGCGGAATTGGTGTGCTCAGATTGTTTTCCATTGACTGCACAGCGCGATTCGCAGCAGGAGTGAGCATTGCCGGAAACTTGTCGGCGCGATAGGTCTTGTTATCGGCAGCCAGTCACGGTGTCAATCTTCCAGTTTGCAGGTAGTTTTGCGATGGCACGCCGAATGCGTCCGCGACTCGGTTGAAGAACGCGAACATGGCGATCACGTAGACGGCTTCCGCAATTTGATCTTCGGTCCAACCGGCGTCGCGCAGTTTCTGCGCATCAGACGCCGTGGATTTGTGAGCCGCTTCCGTGATGAGCTTCGCGTAATCGAGCAGCGCACGCTCAGCCGGGGTAAGGCCAGCTTCGTCGAGTTTGCCTTCCGAGATTGCCGCTACGCACTGATCTGTGGCTCCCTGAACACGCAGGAAGTAGGCGTGGCTGTCCAGTCAATACGGGCACCGGTTCAGGAATGAAACGTAGCTCGCCAGCATCTCTTTGTGGCGACGCGTGAGGTGACCCTCAGAAAAGTGAACCGCGTTTGAAAATTCCACAACCTGGCGCAGAAAATCCGGACGCGCTCCGAAGCATTTGATGATCCCCGGTACTTGCTGTCTGCCAGAGCCCTTCCGCCAGAAATCGTACGCTGCGGCTGTCGCTCCTGTAGCCTCGTGATCTTCCGTAATGCGGATCTTCGTCCTCGAAATAGCGGAAGGTGATGCCGTAGCTGGCTGTTGTTTTGAAACTCGCTGGTCGTTGTTGCCCATCGCGTTCCTCTTTGTCGTGGTCTTTTTCGGACGGCGTCAGTTACTTCGCCATGGGTTCTGGCTCGATCTTCTCGATGACGATCGCATGCGAGCCGCCTCGAACGAAGACTTTCCCCGTGACCGTCACTTTTTGCGCTGCGAACGGCAGCAGCTTATCGTTTTGCCCGACGGCAGGAGTGGCGTCCGAGATGGGCCAGTAAATCTGCCCCGTGTCTGCGAGGATGACGAGCTGCGAACCAGCTTTTGCGCATGAGATCGCGCATTCCTTGCTGATCGGTTTGGCAATGTTCTTTGTGAACGCGCACGCCGAATCGAGGACGTAACCCTTCACGGTGGTAGTAGTTGGCTCGGCAGCGACGCTAATCACGCACGCCGCTATCAGAAGCACGAAGGCCGCTCGCATCGCTATGGTCGTGAGTCTCATGTGGCTCCTTTCGAGATCTTCCTTTTGAATCCGATGAGGGGCAGATTCACTTCAAGGCTTCCCCCTAAAAAAATTCTCCCAGGCCAGCTTGTCGTCTGGCCTGGGAGTCTTTCGGTTTCCACTAATCGGGGTGTGGGGCTCGCAGCGTGTGCCGACGCTGCTAAGCTATTGCCGATGGGCTGCAATTTAGTCACAGCGCCCTGTCCGCGCAATAGCGTAAAAATACTATCGGGGATACGGTGCCGCTCGCGTCGGGAAGAGGTTGTGGCGCGCGAGTACGAGGCGAAAGAAAGGTGAACCGAAAGTGGTGTTTTTGTCGCGATTAACTTTTGGGATGTCGTTTGTTTGCTGCTGATTGCGGCGATTTTTGAATTTGAGGTTGTCGCGATTAGCCCCGCCTCGCCGCGGCGAGCAGGCACGGCGGGCAGGTTTTTCCTCCCCCGTACTGGAGGCAAGGAGGCAAGGAGGCAGGGAGGCAAGGAAGAATCTCAACTGAGGTAGTGTGGCCGGTCATCACCTTTTCCGCTCCCCTTTCTGCTCGCCCGGTGGCGAGCAAAATTGGGCAATGGTAGCGTGAGACGGTGCTCTTGTAAATTCGTATAAGTACGGACATAGTACTCACAGGACCAGAGAGGGATCTCTGCGAAAACCCGCACCCTTACAAAGCGAAGGGATGCGGCACCCACCCGTTCTTGGCTCGGCTGAATTGTCGGTGTTGTGTGGAAGCCTCAGCGGCGGCGTGAAAATGCTCGGCTCGCGATCAGTGC
>CAZSOI010000097.1:0-3059 GCA_964608115.1 uncultured Burkholderiaceae bacterium
TCTTCGGCGAAACGTTCGCCCTTCCTAATTCGTGGGGCGGATACTCTTTCAATACGTTCCCATAGATATCTTCTACCTTTTCCACCACCTGGGGAAGGAAAAGCCTTCCTCCATTGGCAACGCCCGAAATAAGCATCAAGAGTTGAAGAGGGGTCGTTGACAGGTATCCCTGCCCCACGGAAAAGGAAAGGGTCTCGCCGCTATACCACGGGACTCCCAAACGTTTCTTCTTCCAGGAGCTCGAGGGAACGGTCCCAGGTTTCTCATGAGGAAGCAGAATACCTGTCGCCTTCCCTAAACCGAATTCCTTGGCGTAATGCGCGATGAGATCGACCCCGACCTTCAAGCCCGCTTGATAGAAATAGATATCACAGGATTCAACGATGGCCCGGTGGAGGCTGAGGGTTCCGTGGCCGCCTTGCTTCCAACATCGAAAATCCCGATTGCCGTAAGAAAAGGCCCCCGCGCAATGGAACGGGGTGCTTGGAGTGATCACTCCCGATTCCAGGCCTGCAATGGCCGTGACGATTTTGAACACCGACCCCGCCGGGTATTGCCCCTGGATTCCCTTGTTTGTAAGAGGGTGATAAGGATTTTCCACAAGGGCTTTCCATTCTTCCGTCGATATGTTTCTCGCAAAGGGTTCAAAAGAGGGCTTGCTCACCATCGCTAAGATGCGGCCCGTGTTAGGATCCATGGCAATAAGAGCTCCGTTCTTGTCCTGATAGGCCTCCTCAGCCGTCTTCTGGAGCTCCAAATCGATAGTAAGCGAGAGGTTGTTTCCCGGAAAAGGTTCGACCACCCCGACGGGTCTGACTTCCCTTCCAAGGGCATCGACTTCAATCTGCTGCCCTCCGTCCACTCCTCGAAGGTCATCTTCCCACCGGTACTCGACTCCATATTTCCCAATCAGGGCACCCATCCGATACGGCGGCCCCTTAGCCTGTTTTAATTCATTCTCATCCGCCTCTCCAAGATAACCGATGAGGTGGCAAGCCAAGTCCCCATAATCATAGGCTCTCCTGGGCCTGACATCCACGAGAAGCCCTGGGAGATTAACCCGATTTGATTCGAGCACGGCCAGCTCGTTCCAATCGATATCCGACTTAATTTTCACCGGTCTGAAAGGCGCCCGTCCCTTTTGCGCTTCGATTTTCTCCTCAATCTCACCCTGCGTCATATTTAACATCTCCGCTATTTTAGCCAATACCTCCGGATTCGCCCTGGCGTCCTCAGGGACAAGATAGACTTCGTAGGAAGGACGATTATGAGCCAAAACACGTCCCTTTCGATCCAATAACATCCCCCGATCGGCGGGATTCTCAAGAAGCCGAATGCGATTATTTTCAGATAAATGCCGAAGTTCGCTTCCCTTGATGACGTGAAGGGACCACAGCCGGATGAACATCAAGAAAAAAGCCAGACCGACAAAGACCACAAAGTACTTATGCCTCCCTTTGAAGTCTTCCATCTTCTGGGTGTTCAATTCCATCATGGCCGATACCCTCTTTCCCCGATCCCCTCCTCAGGCTGACGGGATAGGAACGGTGCCCCTTTTCGAAAAAGAAAAAAAAGGAGAGGAGTAATAAGACCGGTAAAAAATGCTTGGGGGAAGAGGCAAGTGAAGAAGGAGGGATAAAAACTTCCAAGAGGGATGGGTTGGAGAGCGTTGGTCAGCACCGAAATGAGAATCCCCTCCGACAGGCTAAAGAGAGAGCCAAAAAGGAATTGAAAAGCAAATCCTTCCAAATAGAATCGCTCTCGAAGGAGCTGGGCAGCGAAGAAGACAAGGGGCCTGGAAAAGGTGTAGAGGCCTAAGGTGTTTCCAGAAAACAGATCCATCAGATATCCTAAAAAGAATGCCAGAACCCCACCGAAAATCGGAGAGAACAAAAACGTCAGATAGAGGGTGAAGATGAGGAGGATATCCGGCCTGATCCTTTGGATAGGAAGGAAGGATAAGAACGTCGCCTGAAAAACGAGAAAGAAAATTCCTGCCAAAACAGGCAGAATCAAGCGTCTCATTTCCTGCTCTTCTTTCCCTTTTTCACTTTCTCTTCTTGTGGTAGCGAAGAACGGAGAGGTTCCATGATGACGAAGACCTCCTCCAACTTTGTCATATCCACACTGGGTGCCAGCTCGGCATACTGAAAAACGCCGTGTCCTTTTTTGTCCACCTTCTTGACCTCACCTACCATCAACCCTTTCGGAAAATTTCCACCCAGCCCTGAGGTGACGACAGCATCTCCGACTGCCACCTCTTCCGTTCGAAGTAGGTATTTCAGCTGGCATCGGTTTTCTCCCTTTCCTTCAACAATGGCCTTCGCACGAGTCCTCTGGATAATGGAATCCACGGCGCTGTTGTAATCGGTAATGAGAAGAACGGTGGCATAGTCGGGAGCGGTTTTAAGGATTTGACCGATGATCCCTGCCGAACAGATCACCGCCATTCCCTTTTTTACACCGTCCTTTTCCCCCTTATCAACGGTCACACTTTTGAACCAAGAAGAGGGATCCTGACCGATCACCTCCGCCCCGATCATCGAAAGGGGAGTTTCCTCCCGAAATTGAAGCAGCCGCTTTAACCGTTCGTTGGCCAACTTCACCTCGGTCATCCGGCGGTTTTCTTCTTGAAGCTCCATGACCTTCCGCTTGAGCACCCGATTCTCTTTTTCGACGTTCACCAAAAAAACATGTTCTTGGAAGGTTTTCTGAACGGTCTTGATCACAAGTGTGGAGGCTTTTTCGAGGGGAGAGCAGACCTCCATCAGAAGGACATCGAAAAATTCTACCCCTTTCCTCTGCTTGGCCCTCAACGACATTAGAACGAGGGCAAACACTAAGAGGAGGATGACAAAAATGAGAAGATAAGATCTCCGGAACGAGAAAAAATCGCGCACTTCTTCAATCTCAATACTGAACCGTCACGGTGTGGAGTAGCTGTTCGTTGTCTAACACCATCCCCGCACCTAACACAATGGAGGAGAGAGGGTCATCGACAATCGTAATGGGAAGGCTGGTCACCTCCCGGAGTAAAACATCGAGGTTCTTCAGAAGTG
>CAZSOI010000098.1:0-10740 GCA_964608115.1 uncultured Burkholderiaceae bacterium
GCAACGCCGCGCGATTCCACTCATGGGCGACCCCGATCCCGAAACGCTTTGGCGTTTGGAGCTCTTTTACAACGCGGTGGGATTGGCTGTAGACCGGCAAACGGGCGTCATGGTCACACCGATGATGAAGATGCATCACGAGGGTTTTGGCCGCTTGGTGCTAATTGCCGGGCGCCTGGTGGTAGTTAACAAGCATTTGAGGGATGTACATCGCTTTGGTTTTGCTTCTCTGGCCAAGCTGGCCGAAACCGGAACACGGCTTGTCGAGGATGCGGTGGCGATGGTTCGTAAGTTTCCCGAAGTCGCTCACTACGGTCGGGAGTAGAGAATGCAAAGCACGGAAGAGCAAAAGGCGGTGTTTAAGCGCCTAAACGCGCGCGCAACGCAAGCCAAGATGGATCTGCACGATCTGTCGGAGGAGCTGCCGACCAACTGGCAGCGCATTTTGGAGGTCGCGCAAGCGGCCTACGACGCGCACGCGGCCCTTGCGCAGGCTCGCAAAGAAGCCGGCGGCGCTTGAAGGCGGCCGCATAGGTGCATAAAGGATCGGATTTATGAGCGTATTTTCGGTGACGTTGCCTAGCGGGCAGTCGTGGATTCCCCGCTTTGTTGAGCGCCTGGATGACACCAAATGCATAGGCTGCGGCCGCTGCTTTAAGGTATGCGGGCGCGGGGTGCTGGAGCTGATTGGCATTAACGAGGATGGCGAACGTGTGGCCGTGGATCCGGATGGCGACGAGTACGACGAATACGAGAAAAAGGTAATGACCATTGCGCATGGCGAGCTTTGCATCGGCTGCATGGCCTGCTCGCGCATTTGCCCAAAGAAGTGCTACACGCACGCTGAAGAACCGATCGAGGCCTAACCATGGAAGCAGCCCTGCGCGAATTCTTGCCTAGCCGCTTTGGCTTAGACCTTGCGCTACGGATCGAAGAGCGCTGGCGCGCAAACTTTGGGTTGGCACAGGGCGTAGCGGTCTTGCCCGGGCAGAGGCATCAAGAGTACGACGATCTGGTTGCGTTGCTCATCGAGTATGCGCGCGAGGCAAGCGAAGAAATCCACTCGGTGGCGCGCTGGCTGGCATTTAGTTGCATGGGGGAGAACCACCTGTGGGAAGACCTGGGTCTACCTGAGCGCCCGGCTCTGACGAGTCTGATCGGCGAGTGCTTTCCACGCCTGCGCGACCTAAACTCGCAGAACATGCGCTGGAAGAAGTTTTTTTACAAGCAGCTGTGCAATCGAGAGCAGGTTTTTGCCTGTCGGGCGCCAAGTTGCGACCAATGCTGCGAATTCGGCCTTTGCTTTGAGACGCCATCGGAGATGGAGTCGGACTGGCAATTCCCGATTGCTCTTAGCGGGCGTCGAAAGGTTGAGCCGATAGAGCTTGTGGACTAGGCGTCCTTGCTTGAGACCGATTTATTGCCCAACAATGCAAAGGGGTCGGGTGCCGGCAACGCCTCAGTGCCAGCTTTGAAATTCGAATGTCGGGGTTTTGCCTTGCGCAAGTCAGCCGGGTGATACTTCACGGGGTGTGGCCGGTGCCCTCGCATCTAGGCTTGGCGCAGAAAAAAATCACAAAACGTCGTTGTGCAAACGGGGTTATTGGCCGCCGGCTATTCCTGAAAATGCCCTTGCATGGCGCAAGGGCCCGCCTTCGGTTACTGCCTGTCGCGTGCCGCCTACCGGTGAGGGGCGCTGCGCGTGCTTTTTGTTACGCTTGCATCAAAGGGTGCTGCGAACCGGCCTTTTTTCTTGGCGGCGGCTGGGGCTAGAGCAGGGCGGCGACATATGGCGGGCAGTAAGAAAAAACGGAGGAAGGCCAAATGACAAAACACCAAGAGAGCGGCGATGCGGGTACTTCGCGTTTGGACGATCGCTCGCGGCGCGACTTTGTGGCGTTGTCGGCAGCTGCGGGACTTGTGGCAATGGCGGGGGCCGCAGCAGGGGCAGAGCTGCAGGTTCTCGAGAAAGACGTGCAGATCGCAACGCCGGATGGGACGGCGGACGCTGCGTTCTGCTACCCCGCGTCGGGCACGCATCCTGGCGTGCTCATCTGGACCGACGCCTTTGGTCTGCGGCCCGCGTTTCGCGAAATGGGCAAACGTTTGGCGGCTCAGGGCTATAGCGTGCTCGTGCCCAATCCGTTTTACCGCTCGGCCAAGGCGCCCGTGTTCTCCGATATCGCTTCATTTGACTTTGAGAACCCGACCGATCGGGCCAGACTGCAACAAGTGATGAGCCCGCTCACGGCGGTCGGCGCCGCAGAAAAAGACGCCGTGGCGTATATCGCCTTTTTGAGCGCGCAGCCGCAAGTGGATAAGAGCAAGAAGATGGGCGTGCAGGGATACTGCATGGGTGGGGCGCTAACGGTACGCAGCGCCGCTGCGGCTGCCGATCGCGTTGGAGCGGCGGCGTCCTTTCACGGCGGGGGCCTTGTCACCGACAAGCCTGAAAGCCCGCATCTACTTGCTTCGAAGATTCACGCGCGGATGTACTTTGCGATCGCCGCCAACGACGATGAGCGGCAACCCGAAGCGAAAGACAAGCTGCGCGAGGCCTTTGCGGCAGCGAAAGTGCCTGCGGAAATCGAGGTCTATACCGGCGCACTGCACGGCTGGTGTGTACCCGACATGCCGGCCCGCAAGGGCACGCCGATCTACAGCAAGCCAGATGCCGAGCGCGCTTGGAGCAAACTGCTAACGCTTTATCGTGAGGCGCTGGGCTAACCATCGCCTTCCGGGTGCCGCTATCTCATTGCCTCCGAGGGCGAGTGTGTCCTTGGCCTTCGCACCTTTGATCGCTTGCAGGGAAACCGAGTGGTCGAAAGTAGCAAATCGCCCTGCGTGACGAATCGCGAGGGCGCAAAGGTAGATATCTGTCAATTGACGTGGCCCGTGAATTTGTCCGGAATCGACCAGATCATGGTCGAGCAGGCTGACGTTATCGGGCCAAAATTGATGCAACTCGCTTGTCGTCGCCTTGGCAGGGCATCTAGGACGGCTCGTGCGGGCAACGCATTTGGATAACCCGGGTGTGACAAGATGCGCATGCCTCCGTTCTGGGTAATCGTGCAAGAGACCAGCTTGCTCGCGCGTGATTCGCAAATCATTACGTGGCAGCGGTGTGCAGCGAATGATCTTTGTGGAGCAGCGCGATCAGCACATTGACGTTCAACAGCGCGCGCATCAGTACGCGTCGCCTTCGCGCAACTTATCGATTAACGCGTTGTTGACGATGCTGCCGCGTCCTCGGCGTGCGAGCCACCTGCGAATTCGGGCGCCCGGAGCACGACCAAACAACGCAAAGGGCGACTCGATGGTGCTAAGTCGACCTAGCGACTTTCCCGGCGCTCGAAGTGCCGGGTCTCAGAAAAAGATCACTTCCGTCTCGCGCGATTGCAGGTGTTTTTGCGCGGCGCGTGCCATCGCCGACTGCAAGCGTTCGCGCTCCGCGTCATTGGGCAAGGCCGCGAGTATCTGCATCCAGCCAGCATTTAAGATCGTTAACGCCGCTCGCGATCGGGAAATGTTTGCTGCTTCGGCTAGCACGTCGATCTGCGCCAGGTTCTGTACCGGCAAACGCCAACTAATCGCCTGAGCGTTGGCCCACCCGTCGGCAGGCGTTTTCTCGCCAGTCAGAAGTCCCACGGCGACCTCAAGTGCCGTGACCTGACCTTCTACGGGCAAAGCCCGAATAGTTCTTGGAAGGGCGGACTTTCCTTTTGTTGCCATTGACTACCTCGTATGAACGACCTTAATCGCGCCAGCATGTCGGAGCATGAGCATCTTCGCGACGCTCGCAGGGCATGCGCCTCGTCGGGTGCGGCTAAAGTTTTCCCGCAGGCCAACGAGTCTCATTACGCGGCACGGGCGGCATGCGCACCTCGCAGCACCTTAGCGCCAAGCGCAATTTCGGACTCGCCGATTAACACGCTTACTCCGAACCTTTACCTGCGGCCGCAGAGCGTCACTCTCAAGATCGGCTCTTCGACGCTTGGTGAGTGCTTTGCAGCGTGCATTTTTGCAAACATTTGCGGATCTGCGATCGATGCCTATATGCCATTGAATTTAAAGGTAATTCTCAGTCGCGTGAGTCTCAAAAAAGCCGCACCGCGGGTGCAAGTGCGCATGCGAGACGCTCTTTTGCCTGGCTGCGAATCAAGTAACCCATCTGCCGACTTAGGGCGCAAAGCATCGCTGTGAGACGTTCGCAATTTCGTTTTACTGGGACGCCAACGGGTACTTCGCACTTCTGGCACGACGCGAGCAATTGCGCGCAGGCTACCGATCTTTCTGGCGCTGCGACTTCCTTAGTCAGCGGTCTATCGTTGGCGTTCAGATTATCAAGACAGTGATATCGGCGGGGTACCTGTCGGAAATCGACGAACTTGATCGCTTTGGCCGAGCAACTCCCAGCAAGCCATTGTTCGGGCCCCCATTGTGGAAGAACGCTACGATCATCGCCACCATCGACTTGCCCGTGGTGCTCTGACACGCGCCGTTCCTTTATGCTCTGTGCTAGGGAAACGTATTGGTGCATCCTGGCACCATATCGGCCACAACTTAAATGGCTGCCAAGGCTACAGGGCACGCTGTTCGGAAGTAAACAGCGACAATCACGATTATGAGTCGAAAGGTGCAGGGTAAGTTCGAACGGGCAACGTTTCTTTGCCTGCTCGCGTGCGTCGTTTTGCTGGCCGGTTGCTCGTCGACCTCGCAGATGTATAGCTCGCAGCTCATCGCAGAGCCGTCGAGCGGTTCACTCAAATCCGGTGACCTGGAAAGCTTTGGCATCGCTTTCATTACGCCCTCGACGGTTACCGGTCAAGAAGAGGACAAACCGGCTCTGTCTTTAGCTTTCACTAAAATTCTTGAGCAGCAGCGTCCGAACACTCACATCGTACCTCTGACTGAGACGCTTACCAGTGTCAATCGCGCGGGACTATCTGAGAGCTATCGGCGGATGATCTATGAATACCGCGGCTCCGGATTGCTGGATCCGGTGGCGCTAGCGCAGGTGGGCAAAGCAACCGGCGCCCGCTATATTGCCCTGTTGAACATGGCCGCGTTTCAGCAGGTTTACCACGATCGTCTTGGCATATTTGGTTTGCGCCTGCTTCAGACGAAGGAGGCCAATATCCGACTAACCCTTCAGATTTGGAACAGCCGCGATGGAAGCGTCGCCTGGGAAGGGGCACAGGAAGTTCATATGGCTGATGAAACCGCCGCGGAGGACGCGGTTGCATTCGGGTCGGTAGTACAGGCCGCCGCGGAAAAACTCATAACCAAAATTCCTTAAGCCAAACCCCACCGGTTTCGCAAGAAGGAGCCATCCCTTAAAGACGCGCAAGCAATCGGCGCGTATAAGAAGCCGGCCTTGCTCGGTTCATGTCGGCCCCGACTAGCCCCCGCTTTTTAGGCGCGCGACGATTGCGGTTTGGGTCGAGATTTGTAGTGGCAAAAAGAAAAGGCGCTAAATGACGCTTCGGTTGCCAGTTTCCACTGCACTGCTCCTATTGGCGTTGGGATTGCTCTTCGCGATTTAATGAACCTTGGCCGTGCATCCAAAGAAGGCGTCTAATGTAAGTTAGGCCGCAGTCATTGCTCTGGGACTTTTATTGGCTGCTTTGCGCATTTACCTTGCCCTGTCTCGAATAACCGAGAGCAGCCAGACGATAGATGTTCACGGCATCGTAAAAAAGAAACACGAGGCAGCCGTCTGCCCCAGCTAGCAAAGCTTCGGGACTGGTCAGGAGAAACGGACATGAAGAAGAGCGCATCGCAGATAGGCAAATCTGCCTCGGAGCTGATAGACGCGAGAATTGAGGAGCTAGGCGACTGGAGAGGCGAGATGCTCAGCCGGCTTCGTTCCCTAGTCAAGCAAGCCGATCCGCAAGTCGTTGAGGAGTGGAAGTGGAGAGGGGTTCCGGTGTGGTCGCACGACGGATTGATCTGCACGGGCGAGACGTACAAGAATGTCGTGAAGATGACCTTCGCCAAAGGGGCAACTCTAAGCGATCCTTCGGGCCTCTTTAACTCCAGTCTTGAAGGCAACACAAGGCGTGCCATCGATTTTCACGAGGGCGAGACGATCAAAGAGGAGGCGCTAAAGACTCTTGTTCGCGCCGCGGTGACCCTGAACAAGTCCAAAGGCAAAAGCTAAGCCACGGAATCAAAATTTTTCCTCGGGATCCTACGAGCGCTCACCGTCTTCGTTGCCTTGATGCGACAAGCAACAAAAGTCTTTTCAGATCGTTTGCTGGCGCGCTCCGCTGACCATCGAAGGTTCAAGGCCGATGGCCGATGCCTGGAACGCGTGGAGGGCCGCCCGGGGACTCAGGGTTGCCGACCGATCCGCGAGTGGCAAGGCGAACGAAAAAAAGCCGGTCAGTAAGCCGAAACCTTCTCGACGAAGAACAGCTCACACGCTCCGGGGCCCGTATCGGTGCGCGTGCGCGAGGTGCGCCAGGTCCAGTTGCCCTTAGAGGAGTCGACGAGCATTCCTTCGAGGTGAACTAACGCGCCAATTGGCAGTTCGCGCAATCTCGCGTCCGCCTCGGGATTGCTGGGAATTAAGTGCATTTTGGCTGAACTACTTATGATCTCGTCGAGTGGAATTGGTGGCGCGCCGTCCCAGTGATAAAAGTAAAAGCGGCCGCTTTGCGATAGTGTGGGGCGGTTTAATACCTCGCCGTCGGCCATTCGGTTCCAGCCCAGTGCGAAATCGACGGGCGCAAGATCCGATTCTCGGTCCAGATGGTAAATCGTGCGCATCAGCAGGCGCGCCTTGACGTCGAAACGCGCCACCGGTGCCAACCGAAAACCTCGGAAATCGAAGGCTGGCGAAACCTCGTGCTCGTCCTGCAACGGCGTCTCGGTGCGGTTTACATAAGGCACGCCGCGACGCTCTAGAAACGGTGAGCGCTGCCCGTGCCAGATATAGAGCGCGCAGGCAAGAGCGACCGCTGCCGCCAGCCACATTTTCCAGAGGCCCGGCAAATGGGCGGGCGGCGAATACCTCGTATTTTGCATAGGCGGATTTCTGGAAGACCTGAGACCCGAAAAGTGCATGCTGTCTCGAGCAGGGGCAAGCAAATCGCGGGAAATGACCATTGACGGCACCTTCCAAATCGCCACTGTGCGCTGCGCTTCAGCGGTTCACAATGCACGTGCTCGAAACTGTGGGGCCGAACTTCGTGAGACGGCAATTTGTTGTGCCTTGGCCGTGACTTCAAAAAGCCGCGGTCGGCCGAGTGCGAACGATGCGGCCATGCGCAAAATACGCTTTCACACCGGAGATCGAGATTTTTCTCGGCAACCGCTGTTCGCGAACGCTTTAATGCACCATCGGTCTTTGGCGGCAAGTAAGGCGGTGCAAGCGGTTGCCGGGAGTAGGGCGATCGCCATCCGCAATTTGTGGTCCAAGTCCAAAGCGCCGAAGCCTACACCTACGGCGGCCAGACCTACGGTTTCGACTACCGCCTGTACGGGGATCCGCGGCTCATCACCGGTCCCTTAAGAATAGAGTTTTAGCGGTGCATGCTTGCCGATTGCTGGGCGCCCTCGCCGACCCGTGAGTGCTTGTGTTCACAAGCTTGAGCCTTTAGTTTTTATCTGTTTGCTATCGGAATTGCTTAAAGATCCTCTGGGCCGAGAGCGAAGAATCGTGACCCAATCGCGCAGCTCAGTTCATCAATTCGCTTACTACATTGCCGGCCCGATGGCGAGCGGTTTTCTGCCGCTAGGAAAAACACGCCTTCCGGATCTATTGATCAGCCCGACTGTGATGGCGGGGTGTTTTCCGCAAAGCGCGCCATCTGAGCAGAGAGCGCCTTTTGAAACGCTGGCCGGGCTTCGCAGCGAAGACGGTAAGAGTCGAGCACAGAGATCTCGGCAAGTAGCTTCGTGTGGCGAAGACTGCGCAGTACGGTCGTCATCAAGAGGTCAGCCGCGCTGAAACGGCCGTCGACAAGGTATTGTTGTCCTTCAAGGCGATCGCGCAGTGCTGTCAGACGCTTGCCGACCCGCTCGAGCACCGCGGCGCGAATTGGCTGCGCCACAGACGCGTCGATTCCCATCAGATCGATCTGGTTGAGGAATTGAATCGGCGGCTCAACGGTGTTCAGGGCCGCGAACATCCAGGTTAATGTATGTGCGCGGGCGACTGGATCGGCTGACATCAGAGGTTCGCTGCGTTGGGCAATGTGGTAAACGATGGCGCCCGACTCGAACAGAACCAAGCTACCCTCCTCGTAGGCGGGGACCTGGCCAAACGGCTGCAGTGCCAGATACTCTTTGGATGACTGCTCGCCGAAACCCAGCAGTCGCTCCTCATACGGCAAGCCGGCCTCTTCGAGTGCCCAGCGCACGCGCAAGTCGCGCACCAGGCCCTGCGCAAAGGGCGGAACCCAGCGATAGGCACTAACCTTGATCGTCGTCACCGTTTTGCCTCCCGTTTGCGGCCATTCGGAAAGATCGCCTGCAAGGCCATTGGCAGACTTCAGGCAGACTTCAATACGACCCTTGCGCAAGTTTAGACACGTCGCATGGCCACGGCGAGTGCTGCTTGCTGGCGCAAAAGGTGACTGCCGAACTCTGCTCCGTGACTGCAAGATCGGCACCGGTGGGAACCAAGTCATCCGTGGCGTCAAATCCTTTTATTTGACAACGGCTAGCGCGATGCTTCGCCAATTGCAATCGCGGGTTTATTTCGAAACGAGCGCGGAGAGCCATACCCGTTAAGCGAATCGGAAGCCGGCCTGGAGCCTGAGATGCCGGGGTTAATCCGATGATGCGCTCCCGAGGTCACGTTATACCCGGGAAGGTTAAGTCTAATGTCGTACTGCAAAGTTGCGACAGATCGGAGAGAACGAAACGCTTACGATCACTCTGCGGTCTTGGAATAACTTGTAAGGGAGGGGCCGATGGCTCAATGTGCGAAGTGCATTGCGCTCAGCCAAGCACCAAGTGTGAAAGAGGCTGGAGCGCATCTTGTTGCGATTGAAGGCAAGCCGGTTAGGATGCGGCTTGACTACGCGCCAGCAGGCAAAGTGTGCCGCGAGGTAACGATTTTCACTATGTATCGTTGCCCCGAGGATGGATGTCGCAACGTTTGGTGGCACGGAATCGGGAAGGACGGCAGTTTCGTTGAGTGGCAACATGCAAGCGAAGCCCGTATGTTGCTCAACCACATGATGCGTCCCGTGGACAATCAGAGCAGGGGTGCTGGCAATTCCCAGCCTCGGGTTGAGCCACACGAGATGCAGAGGCCCGCAGTTGACCTAAGTACGCATGTCCCGGTGTCACTTGGGATAACACGGGTTCTCTAGGGATTTACGCCGTTCCTGCACAAAAACCGGAAAGAGCGGACTTCCGAGGAGGCTCTCGCTCCTGCGATTCCGATGGGTAGCGCTTCAACTCCCGGACGGGCAGATGGGCCGCGTCTGTGGAGAACTGCTCGGGGCGCCACGTCGCTGAAGGCACTGATCTCACATTGCTGTTAGCGGCGGGGCCCGCTTCTTTGGCAGTCTTGAGGTCCCCACAAGGTCGAACCCGGCATTTCGGGCAGCTTGCAATCGGAATTGTTGGCCGCGCGGTTTCCAGCACGCAGCACCGGGATCCGTACCCGGGCAATTCGTCACGCGTCATGGAAGGGCGATCTTCTGTCACGGGCACACGAGCGCCGAGCGCGCAGATTCAACCGAGACGCGTTTAGCCGGTCGCGCCCGCACAAAATTCCTCGATGAACGCGAAGCAGCCACATCGACTCTTTCAGGGCCTGAACTTTAGTACTGATCCTTTCGAGTAGCTCGAAGGCGCCCGAATAATCGAGCGGCCGAGAGCTTGATCCGCGACAACTTGATAGGCGATTGCGAGGGGTACAAAGAACTCATTCAAGTCGGTCCAATATGGAGCAGCGAAGCCGGACTCTTTCAAAGGAGAACTTTCGTGAGACTGCAGGGGAGAGTTGCAATCATCACCGGTGGCACCAGCGGCTTGGGGTGTGCAATGGTTGAGCGGTTCGCAGAGGAAGGGGCGACGGTTTTCTTCACCGGTCGGCGCGAAGTACTCGGTGACGAGATTGCGAAGAAGACCGGGGCTACTTACATCAAGGCCGATGCCACGAAAGAGGAAGATGCCATGCGCACGATCGCGTTGGCAGTCAAGAGCAATGGGCGTGTCGACGTCCTGGTCAACAACGCCAATGTTCCGAGCGGCGGAGGTCCACTCGAGGCGGCTTCGATGGCGATGTTCGATCTCGCGATGGCGTACGTACGTGGCGCATATGCGCACATAAAGCACGTCAGCCCGTTGATGCCTGCCCAAATGCAGGGAAGCATCATCAACATCAGCTCGGTGACCGCCCATCGTGCCTCCGCTATGTCGAGTTACGCGATGGCGAAAGCTGCAATCCTGCATCTAACTTGCTGCGCAGCCGCGGACCTAGGAATGAAGAACGTCCGCGTGAACTCGATCTCGCCGGGCTTTATCGCGACTGGTCTCTATGGCAAGAGTTTCGGTCTCCCCGCAGACGCGGCTGACGCTACGAACGAAAGGGTGGCGGACGTGCTTTCGAAGACGCAGCCCATTCCGCGTGCGGGACGCCCGGCGGACATCGCGAATGCGGCGCTGTACCTCGCGAGCGACGAAGCGAGCTTCGTCAATGGCTCGGACATCGTCGTCGACGGAGGACTGATGTGTCGTCCACTTTCCGAATCCGTAGCTGCCTTCCAGGCGATG
>CAZSOI010000099.1:0-5090 GCA_964608115.1 uncultured Burkholderiaceae bacterium
GCTCGATGCCGGTCTTGCCCTGGACGAGGAGCTGCAATTGCAGCGCGAGGATCGCACCAGCGCGGGCTGGACCGGATCCTGGCTGCGGCCGGGAGTGCGGCTTACGCGCGCCCAAGCACTTCATCTTGCCCTGATGTCCTCCGAAAACCACGCCGCGCAATTACTTGGCCGCACCTACCCCGGTGGAGTCGAGGCCGCAGTGGCGGCGATGAACGCCAAGGCCCGCGAACTTGGCATGTACGACACCATTTTTGCCGACCCAACGGGGCTATCCGCGCAGAATCGTTCGAGCCCGAATGATCTGGTGCGCATGGTCAAGGCGGCTTATGCCTATCCGCAGATTCGGGAATTTTCCGTCAGCACCGAGTACGACCTGCCGATGGGAAAACACGTCGTGCGCTACCAGAATACCAACCGCCTAACCTCGCACGCCGACTGGCAGATCGGTTTGCAAAAAACCGGCTACATCAATGCGGCGGGCCGCTGCCTCGTGCTGCAGGCCGTCATCGAGGGGCGTCGAGTTGTGATGGTCCTACTCGATTCGATCGGCCGCTATTCGCGCTTTGCCGATGCGCAGCGCATCCATGACTGGCTGACCGCGCGCGCGAGCACCAGCAAAGGCGGCACGCTCCAGTAATCGCTTGGGACTTGCGGCGCTTGCGCTGCCTAGCGGCTCGCTGCCTGGGTAGCGGTTTTCCCGTCGTAGCCAAGGCTCGCAGAGATGCGCGCGGCCGTCGTTAGCAGGTCCTCGATCCAAGCATCTTGCATGCGCTCCGAAGGAGCTGAAAGCGACAGTCCGGCGACGATCATTGCCGAGTCATCGCGGATCGCTGCGGCAATGCAGCGCACTCCTGGTTCGAGCTCTTCGTTATCGCGCGCAAAGCCTCGCACACGTACCTGCGCAAGCTCACGCTCAAGTCGCGCGGGGTCCGTGATGCTATTGCGGGTGTGCCCGGCAAGGCCCGTTCGCGTGGCGTACGAACGCACGACCCGCGGATCATCGTATGCTAGGAACAACTTTCCGCTGGACGTCAGGTGCAAAGGCGCGCGCCCGCCGATTGCACGAACCACCTGCATACCCGAGCGCTCACTGTAAGAGCGCTCGATGTACACAATCTCATCGCCCTGGCGCACGGAGAGGTTGACCGTTTGTCCGGTGCGCCGATGCAATTCGCGCATTGGCTCGATCGCAGCTTCGCGCACGCTCAGGCGTGCCTTGACCAGGTTGCCCAGTTCAAGCAGCCGCATACCGAGCCGATACGAACCTGCCTGCTCGCCCCGGTCGACAAACCGCCCCACCACCATATCGTTAAGAATGCGGTGCGCGGTCGATGGGTGCAGGGACGTTGCTTGCGCAAGATCTTTCAGACTGACCGAGCCCGAGCGCGTGGCAAGTACATCGAGCAAGCTCATCATCCGGTCGATGACCTGGATGGCCGTGCGCTCCTTGGTCGCGGCCGGAGGGGAAACTGTCACTTTCGGGCTAAGCCCAGACATGTTGCGCCGCCAAATATTTCACTACGGAGCAGTGTATACCACAATGCGGAAAAATTCAGCGCAACAAAGTCTAGCGGCGTGCGGCGTTGCGCAGCTGGGCCAGCGCTTGGCGGCATTCGAGCACCAACGCCGGCCCGCGATAAATCAGCCCGGTATATAGCTGTACCAGGCTTGCGCCCGCGCGAACCTTCTCAACCGCATCGGCGGCCTGAAGAATGCCGCCAACCGCGATGATGGGAAGCGCGCCCTGTAGGTGTTCGGAGAGTTGGCGCACGACCTGTGTGGAGCGCTGGCACAGAGGACGCCCCGATAAGCCCCCGGCCTCGGCTGCGTGCTCCATGCCCTCTACAGCATCGCGAGCGATCGTCGTGTTGGTGGCGATCACCGCGTCGATCTGGTTTGCAACGAGCGCATCAGCGATGCGTACGATCTGGCCGTGCTCAAGATCGGGCGCGATTTTCACTGCCAGGGGGACGCGTCGCCCGTATTGTTGCGCAAGGCGCTCGCGTTGCACCTGTAGCGACGCAAGTAGCTGCCCGAGTTCGTCCTCGCCCTGCAGATTGCGCAGATCCTTGGTGTTGGGCGAGGAAATGTTGATCGTCACGTACCCCGCGTACGGGTAGACGGCATCGAGGCACGCGCGATAGTCATCCAGCGCAGAGGCAATTGGGGTTGTCGCGTTTTTACCGATGTTCAAGCCCAGCACGCCCGCATAATGCGAGCGTCGAACATTGGTAACGAACTGGGCAACGCCGGCGTTGTTAAAGCCCAGCCGATTGATCAATGCCCGGGCCCTTGGAAGGCGAAAGATCCTTGGTTTGGGATTGCCCGGCTGAGGACGCGGTGTAACGGTGCCCACTTCGATAAAACCAAATCCCAGGCAAGCTAGCGCGTCAATGTGTGCGCCGTTTTTGTCCAGGCCAGCGGCCAGCCCCACGGGATTGGGAAACTCCAGTCCCATGATTCGAACTGGCGGGTCGTCACCCAGCGCTGGGCGACATAGCCGAGTCGCGCCGATATCGTAGGCGCGCTGTAAGGCTTGCAGCGTCAGATCGTGGACCCGTTCGGCCTCACACGCAAACAACAGCGGCCGCGCCAGATCGTAGAGCGCGGCGCTGGCAAATCGGGAAATCACGCTGAAGCGATGGCGCCGCGCACCCAGCGACCGTGGCGTAGCGTCTCCACTGGTTGGAACTTCGCTTTGTACGACATCTTGCTGCTCTCACGTATCCAGTACCCCAAGTACAGGTACGGCAGCGAGAGGTGTTTGCACTGCTCGATCTGCCAAAGCACGTTGTAGGTGCCAAAGCTCGAGCGCACTTCATCGGGGTCGTAAAACGTATAAACGGAGGACAGGCCGTCGCTGAGCACGTCGATGATCGAGATCATGCGCAGCGTGCCCAGTGCGTCGCTGGGCGCATGCGGTGCAACTGGGTCACGGAACTCCACTAGGCGGGTATTGACCTTGGTTTGCAGAAGAAACTGTGAGTACTGCTCGCGGCTGTCGTTATCCATGCCGCCGCCAGAGTGACGCGATGCCTGGTAGCGCAAGTACAAATCATAGTGTTCGTGGTCAAAGGCCAACGACACGACACGCGCCTGCAGCCCGTGATGCATTTTCCACGCCCGGCGCTGGCTTCGAGTGGGCCGAAATTCGGCAACGGGCACGCGCACCGGCACGCAGGCGCGGCAGCCCTCGCAATTGGGCCGGTAAGTAAATATGCCGCTGCGACGAAATCCGGCGCGCACAAGTTCGCTGTACACATCGGCATTGATCAGATGCGCCGGGGTGGCCACTTGTGAGCGCGCCTGACGGCCTTCCAGATAACTGCAAGGGTAAGGCGCCGTTGCATAGAACTGCAACGTCGAAAACGGCAACTCCTTTAGGTTGGCCACCGGTCAGTACTTTTCCAAAAGTCGATTCAGCCGAACGCCACGGTAGGTGTCCCAGTTAACCGCAGGCTGGGTAACCGATCGGGCAACGTGCTCGCAAAACTCGCGTCGCGGTATCTCGCGAGCGCCCAGCGACGCCAAGTGCAGCGTTCTTTGTTGGCAGTCTATCACCGGCACTTGTTCCTGCGACAGTATGGCAACGAGTGTTGCCAATGCGATCTTGGAGCCATCGCGAACTCCCGAAAACATCGATTCGCCGTAAAACATTCGTCCTAGACTCACGCCGTACAGCCCACCGACCAGGCGGTCCTGTTGCCACAACTCCACACTGTGCGCCAATTCGCGCTTGGCGAGTTCGCAGTACGCTGTAATCACCTCCTCGGTGATCCAGGTGCCCTCTTGCCCCTCGCGTGGTGCGGCACAACAACGCATCACTGCGGCAAAGTCGTAATCGAGCCGTAGCTCGCGAACCGGGTCACGCGCGAGCTCTCGCAGGGTCTTGCGCAGCGAACGGGAAACATGAAATTGCGCGGTGGTTAAAATCATGCGCGGATTCGGACACCACCACAGCACCGGATCACCCTCGGAATACCAGGGAAAAATTCCGAGCCGGTAGGCGGCAATCAGTTGCTCTGGAGAGAGCGAAACAGAAGCGGCAAGTAGACCGTTGGGGCGGTCAAGGGCGGTGTTGACGGCCGGAAAAGGCGCACCGGGCTCAAGCCACGGGATCATTCTTTACCGGGTAAAGGACGCGGTGCAAGCTCCCGAGTGTGCGTGCCAAAAATGCCGCGTGCGCGATCCTCGAAGAAAAGGCGCAACGTGGTGGACACCGTCCGAAAAGCAATATCGTCCCAGGGGATCTGGTTCTCCTGGAAGAGGCGCACGTCCAGGCTTTCGGCTCCGGGCCCGAAGTCCGTATCTAGCAACCGCGCCCGATAAAAAATGTGGATCTGCTCAACGCTCGGTACGTCGATCATGGAAAACAGGGGACCTAATTCGATTCGGGCGCCGGCCTCCTCGTGCGTTTCCCGGCAAGCACCTTGGCCCGCAGTTTCACCGAGCTCCATGAAGCCGGCCGGCAGTGTCCATGTGCCGTAACGGGGCTCGATGGCCCGTCGACAAAGCAAAACCTGTTCACCCCAAACCGGAATCGTGCCAACCACAGGGCGCGGGTTGCGATAGTGGATCGCACCACAAGCATCGCAGCAATCCCGCTCCCGTGAGTCCCCCGGCGGAATCCGGCGCGTAATCGCGTGGCCGCAGACGCAACAAAACCGGGTCTCGAGATGAAGGCTCACCGGTCAAGTGTAGCAACGGTGCCCTGAGGCGGTGCGCGCGCGCGAAGCGATCGACTGCTTAGCGCGGCGCGAAGACTTTTGACGGTTCAGCCAGCGACTTTCTGGCAGGAATTTTGAGGAACGTGTAGAATTTCACCTCTTCGTGCTCGCAAAACCAGTGCGTTTTCGATGGGCGTCCGATTTTGGACGACTTCATCGGCGCGGCAGCGCGTTGGTAGCTCCTTATTGACGCGGGGTGGAGCAGTCTGGCAGCTCGTCGGGCTCATAACCCGAAGGTCGAAGGTTCAAATCCTTCCCCCGCAACCATCAAAACCAAGGGCTTGCACAAAATGCAGGCCCTTCGTTTTTCGAGCCTCGGGTTTTTGCCCGAGTGTCGATGCACGCCGGCGAGCGTCTGCGCCT
>CAZSOI010000100.1:0-3384 GCA_964608115.1 uncultured Burkholderiaceae bacterium
AGAGCGCCACCTTGCCGATAGTCTTCAGCGCCTTGCGCCGTTCCTTGATTTGCTTCCGATCGCTCTGGGCCGATCGCACACGGTTCCGTTTCCCCACAGATACTTTTACTTTCACGCTCCCCTCCTCAACCCCAAACTTTAAATAATCTAGCAGATTTTCGAGCGACTGAGAAGGCGAAAACTGCGCTTACTGGAAGAGTCTGAAAACTGCGCTTACTGGAGGAGTCTAATGCCCTCGCCTAGCTTGGAGTGTCCGATACATCACCCGCCTCGCCGACCGTGGGCTTCTTATGGTCGGTGTCCTGCAAAGCGGCCAGAATCACGAATGGGGTCTTCCATTTGCGCTTCGGAGTAGCCAATGGAAGGTCGGGTTCCTTTGGATGTTCTAAAAACGACGACATAGCTACGCCCCACAGTCTATCAAAAAACAACTATCATAAGTAATAGTCATTCGGCTGAAAGTCAAAATATTTACGTGACCAACAAGCATCGAGTAGGTCATTCTGATAGTCTCGTGCTAGGCGGGTAATTATGCGTTTAATCTGCGGTATTTACAGGCTCGATGGCGCCAAGGCGGGTGATTACCTGCGCGCCATGGTTGCGCAAATGACGGAGGCTCGTCGCACCCCACTGCTGAAGCAGTGGAACGCCGGATCAGTCGCGCTGGCGGTCCTGGATTTTTCTGCACGAGCTGACGTGCCAACGACACTTCCGCAGCAAGACAATACTCTGATAGTCGCCGATGTGCGGCTGGACGACCCCGCAGCTCTACGGAAGGCAGTGTGCGCGTCGGATGGCATCTCGGAGGATGCCCTGCTGCTGGCACTTCTGAAGAAATACGGGCCTGCTGATCTCGATCGCGCGCTCGGCGATTTTGCATTCGCATCTTGGGATCGCGACAAACAAATTTTGACTTGCGGGCGCGATATCTTCGGCATCCGGCCGATCGCCTACGTGTATCAGGAAGGAAAGCTGTTTGCCTTTGCTTCATTGCCCAAGGCACTGCACACCAGCGGTATCGTGGCGAAGACAATTGACGAAGACGCTATAATTCGGCGTATGGCTAGGGTCTGGTGCGAGCACGACAGCCTCATCGCGGGTATAAAGCGACTGCCAGCGGCGCATTATCTCGAGGTTTCGCACGAGGGGCTCGCTCTGACGCGCTATTGGCAGGTTAATCGGGCCGCCATTGGCACTCACGATTGTTCCCCACAGCAAGCGGCGAAGGAGATGCGACAATTAGTGGATCAGGCAATTCGATCTCGCTTGCCTCGCACATGCCGGATTGGCGCCCACTTGAGCGGCGGACTTGATTCCTCGGCCATTACCGTTCTTGCGGCACGCCAGCTTCGCGAAACGGGCCGTACGCTATGGGCCTATTCGTTCCTTGATAGGCAACGTAATGATGTCTCGTTGGTCGACGAATCGTCATTCGTCAGCGCCGTGGTCCAGCAGGAAAATGACATCAATTGGAATCCCATCCGCCCAACCGGCGGGCCGCTACCGGCACCCGGCGAATTCATCGACCCGGACAAGATGCGGCCATTGAATCCGGACGATCCCGAAAATGCAGTGTGCGCCCACGCCGAGGCGCAGGAGATTGGTCTCATTCTTTCGGGCTGGGGGGGCGACGAGGCCGCAACATTTGGCGGAAATGGCGCACTCGCGGAATTGTTTCTGCGCGGTCGTTGGCGAACGCTCGCGCGGGAAATCGCCGCGCTGAGTCGCGAGCGTGGTTGGCCGAGGTTTCGCGTCTTTCGAAACGAGGTGGTATCCAGATTATGCCATGCCACGCTACCCGCGCCGATGCTCCGTCTTGTCAAGCGCGCGTTGGGACGGAAGGACAATTCTTATCTGCGAACCTTGTTGTATGAATTTTTGTCGTCCGACGCTCGTCAGCGGCTTGCTGTATTACCGGAAACATGGATCAACCTGACTGCGGACGGGCGGGAGAATCGATGGCGCCTGATAACGAGTCCGCTCATCGCCGAGCGTGCCGAAGTCTGGGCGCAAATTGGCGCTCGATATGGCTTGGCGTTCGCATTTCCACTGCTCGATCGTCGCGTCGTCGAATTCGCGCTCTCACTACCAAGCGAACTTTTCTTACGTGAAGGATTTCGCCGCCGTGTGTTCCGCGATGCCATGGCCGGTATATTGCCCGAACGTATTCGGCTGCGGCATCATAAATACCAGCCGTTTCCGGGAGTATTCATCGACCTTGCGGAGAAAAATGAAGAGCTATTGGCCCGGATCGACGGGTATGCGCAAAATCCGAAAATTTGCCGTCTGATCGACATCCCGCGGTTGCGGCGGCACGTCGAGGCATTTCCGGCGCCAGAGCAGCTGCGCGAAGAGATGCGGGGCGACGAAAATCCGAATGCGCCTGGAGACATGCTCGCCGCGTTACGCACACTCATCGCGGCGGAGTATCTGGCGCAGCATGGTGGTACGTAGTAATTGCCGCATAGTGAACGCCGCCGCTGTTCGGCTTGCGCCGTTCCACAACGTACCGTTAGTCGCGCCTTGGTTTATCGACCGCCATGGCGGAACGTCCTTCCGTTTCCGGACTTCCTCAAATTCGTTTATATCGTCTCCGGTGTACCTGCGCCGCTCACGCTTCTTGCCCCGTCTTGCCGCGGCCAACATTGATGTAGCGCAGTTCGCCGTCACGGGCATAACCGGCCACCTGATCAGCCGATAGGCACAGGATTGCGGCGGTCTCGCACTCCAGCAGTACGGGTTCCGGGGCGTCTTTTGCCGCCATCGCGCCGATCCACTCACCTTGGGTCATATCACCGTCGAGTCATATCCCCGTCCCGTCGTCCTTTGCATGATCGATCAGGAATGCAAGCGACGTGTCGCACGGTCACACGCTGCGGAGTTGGGGTAATCCCGGTATTATGGCGCAAACGCCACAAGCAATTTAACAGCCTACTAATTAACTCAAAAAAAGCCTCGGCCAACCCGAGCCGAGGCTACAGTTCTTCACGTTGGGGGGACGCCCCAACACAACTGTTACTATTATCCCTCTTGATGTGTCGGCACAACGGGCGAAATCCGAACCGTCACCACGCTGACGAAAAAGCGCGATGAAATACGCGCCTCAATACGAATGTACGAGCCGAAGGCCGCGCAGGCTCGTTCCGACTTGGCGCACGTCACCGCCGTGTTGCGGCTGTTCGAGCCGTCCGGCAAGGCGCAAGACCTAGCCCGCTATTGCGACCACTACCGCCGGTTCAAGCGCGGTGAACCATGGGCGACCCGGATTTTGTGGCGCTCGCGCCATAAGACCGGGTGATTCCTCCACCTTGGCCCATTGCCATGAACGCCCGGCAAAGCACTCCGCTTCGATCACTCGCGCGGGGCCGCAAATATCGATGCTCG
>CAZSOI010000101.1:0-3152 GCA_964608115.1 uncultured Burkholderiaceae bacterium
GCACTCACCGAGTCGAGTGCAAAAGACGGCGGGGGCGGTGCCTTCGCGGACAAGGTCAGCACCTCAAATCCGGTGGACGTCACCAAGATCGTGTGTTCCCATTGCGCCGACAAGCTATGGTCCTTCGTAACGATGGTCCAGCCGTCAGCCATCTCGCGAATCTCCCGCCGCCCGGCGTTGATCATTGGCTCGATCGTGAAGGTCATTCCGGGAATCAACGGTTCGAGTGTACCGGCCTTGCCATAGTGCAGGACCTGCGGTTCCTCATGGAATCGCCGGCCAATTCCATGGCCGCAGAATTCGCGCACAACGCTATAGCCGTTGCGCTCCGCGTGGGCCTGAATTGCCGCTCCGATATCGCCCAAAAAACCGCCCGGGCGGACCACCAAAATGCCGTGCCACATGCATTCGTAAGTGACCTCGCACAAGCGTCGGGCGGCGACCGACGGTTCACCAACCATAAACATGCGGCTAGTGTCGCCATGCCACCCGTCTTTGATCACGGTGATATCCAAATTCACAATATCGCCGCTTTTAAGCACCCGCGGCCCCGGGATGCCATGGCAGACTTGGTGATTTACCGAGGTGCAGATCGATTTCGGGAACGGTTTGTAGCCTGGCGGGGCGTAATGCAGCGGCGCAGGTATGCACCCTTGCACGTCCACCATGTACTCGTGGCAGAGCCGGTCCAGTTCGCCTGTGGTTGCGCCGGGAACTACATAGGCAGTGATGAAATCCAGGACCTCCCCGGCAAGTCGTCCAGCAATACGCATGCCGTCGATTTCAGTGGGGGTCTTGATAGTGGCGGGCATGGACGCTATAGCGAGGAGCACGGCCTCAGGGGCACGTGGTGGTGAGGCGCACCATACGGCGCCGCCTCAAGAGCGTTATACTATAAAGCTTAGTCATGCATGTGGGGTCCCACCCGGGCGAGCTTGCAGGCTTTTGGCGAGCATTACCCCTCAAAAGTGCATGGTAAATCGCGCGCACCGCAGCCAAGGTGCCGAGGTTCAAGGGATTCAGGTCCATCGGTGCGAGACGGCACGCACCAAGGCGCCTGCCAGCTTGGGCTTGGGACTCGGCGGTTGCGCAAGAACCAACCTTGGAGATTGCAAATGTCCGTAACCATGCGCCAGATGCTGGAAGCCGGGGTGCACTTCGGTCACCAAACGCGATTCTGGAACCCCAAGATGGCCCCTTACATATTCGGCCATCGCAACCGGATTCATATCATCAACCTGGAGCGTACGTTGGAGCAATTCAACGCGGCGCTCAAATTCGTGCGCCAGGTTGCGTCCAACCGCGGCACGGTGCTATTCGTTGGAACCAAGCGACAAGCGCGCGAGATCATGGTCGAGGAGGCGCGCCGCGCTGGTATGCCGTACGTCGATCAACGCTGGCTCGGCGGTTTTCTGACTAATTTTAAAACCATCAAGAGCTCGATCAAGCGCCTAAAGGAGATGGAGCAGGTTATCGAGGAGGGCGGCCTGGATCGCATGCCCAAGAAGGAGGCGCTGAATTTTCAGCGCGAGGTCGACAAGCTAAACAAGTCCATGGGCGGCATAAAGGAGATGACGGCATTGCCCGATGCGCTGTTTATCGTGGATGTTGGTTACCACAAGATCGCCGTGGCCGAAGCCGAGAAACTCGGCATCCCGGTGGTTGGTGTTGTCGACACCAATCATTCTCCAGTTGGAATCACGCACGTCATACCGGGTAACGACGACTCGAGTCGCGCGGTGCGGCTGTACGCACGCGCCATCGCGGACGCGATTTTAGAAGGTAAAGCGGCGGGCCTGCAAAGCATCGTCGGCGGCGATGCCGGTGACGAATTCGTCGAAGTCAGCGATGAGGCCTCGCAGGACGCATGAGTGCTAATGGGGCGCGGCGACGTCGAGGGCCAATTGGCGGCGGCGCGCAAAACGATAACGTAGTGGGGGCGCCATGCCCCCTTTTTGTGGCGCATGCAGTAGAGGAGGCGGCAGTATGGTGGAAGTAAGCGCGAGCATGGTCAAAGAGCTGCGCGAAAAGACGGACGCGCCGATGATGGAGTGCAAGAGGGCGCTAACCGAGGCTGGCGGCGATGCCGCCAAGGCGGAAGAAATCCTGCGCGTCAAGCTCGGAAGCAAGGCTAGCAAAGCAGCTGCGCGCGTGACCGCTGAGGGAGTAGTCGCGATAAGCCTGGACTCCAGCGGCAAAACAGCCGCCTTGGTGGAAGTAAATTGCGAGACGGACTTCGTCGCCAAGAACGAGGAATTTCTCGACTTTGCGCGCAAGATCTCCCAGCTCGTTTTGGAACGCGATCCGTCGGACCTTGCCACCCTCTTGGCCCTGCCGTTGGAGGGCGCAAGCGTTGATGCGCGCCGTACGGCACTGGTGGGAAAGATCGGTGAAAACCTTTCGATACGCCGCTTTGTACGCATGCGCGCACAAGGCCGCATCGCGCAATACGTGCACGGTGGTTCACGTATTGGGGTACTGGTTGACGTCAGCGGCGGCGACGAGGCGCTTGCCAAGGACCTGGCAATGCATATCGCCGCCTCGCGCCCGAAAGCACTGCGCGGCGATCAGGTTGCCGCCGAGGACGTGGCGCGCGAGCGCTCAATCGCCCAGCAAAAAGCCGCTGAGTCCGGTAAGCCCGCGCCAATTCAAACCAAAATGGTTGAGGGAGCGGTGCAGAAGTTTCTCAAGGAAGTTACGCTGCTAGGGCAACCGTTTGTCAAGGATGACAAGATCGCGGTGGAGCAGCTCCTTAAGCAGCGGGGGGTTGTCGTTCACGCCTTTCACCTGTACGTGGTAGGCGAAGGCATTGAGAAAAAGCAGGCGGATTTCGCGGCCGAAGTTGCCGCGCAAGCTGCTGCGGCGCGCGGTTAAGGTCAGCACGAATTCCAACCAGGGAGCAGGCTCGATGGCAATTTATCAGCGTGTCCTGCTGAAGCTTTCGGGAGAGGCGCTGATGGGCGAGGATGCCTTTGGCATCAATCGCACCACCCTCGAGCGCATGGTCGCCGATATCGGCCAAGTCCAACGGATGGGAGTACAGCTGGCGATCGTCATCGGTGGCGGCAACATCTTCCGCGGAATTGCCCTGGGAGCCAGCGGCATGGATCGCGCAACGGCCGACTATATGGGCATGATGGCGACGATCATGA
>CAZSOI010000102.1:0-7176 GCA_964608115.1 uncultured Burkholderiaceae bacterium
GGGCATGCCGCTTTTTGACGAAGATCAGATTACGGATCGCAGCGTACGTTTCCTTGCCGCCGAACTGCTGCGCGAGCAGGCCTTCCGACTGCTTGGCGAGGAATTGCCCTATGGTCTGGCGGTAGCGATCGAGGACTGGGAGGAATCGCAAGGACGCGTGGTGGTGTCGGCGCTGATCCTGGTCGAGCGCGAATCTCAGCGCGCTATCGTCATCGGCGCTCATGGCGCCAAATTGCGAGAAATCGGGCGCAAGGCGCGGCTGGCAATGGAGCGCATGCTGGGCAAGCCGGTGTTTTTGCAAACGCATGTGCGGGTCATGGCGGGCTGGAGCAACGATGCACGCTCCTTGGATCGCCTAGGGGTGGAGGCGCCGGTTCGATCATGAGTGCGGATTCAAGAGGCGCACCGCCGCCGCAACGCGCGCAGCGCTCTTCCGAGTCGCGGGTGGATCAGCAACCCGCGTTTGTGCTCCATTCCTATGCTTGGCGCGAGACCAGTTTGATCGTGGATGTACTCACGCGCGATCATGGGCGCGTTGCGCTGGTCGCGCGAGGCGCTAAGCGCCCGACGTCCCAATTTCGTGGTTTGCTGGCGCCTTTTTCTCCGCTAACGGTATCGTGGAGCGGGCGCGCCGAAATCAAATCGCTCGTACGCGCCGAATGGGTGGGCGGGCTGGCACCACTGCGCGGCGATGAGCTACTGAGCGCGTTTTACCTCAATGAGCTGTTGGTTCGATTTATTGCCCGTGGTGATCCGCACGAGGCCCTGTTCTTCTCCTACGCCCGCGCACTGCGGGCACTCTCATTGGACGCCTCGCAATGCGAGCAGTCGCTGCGGGGCTTTGAACTCGATTTGCTGCGGGAAATCGGTGTGGCACCCTCCTTTGAGACGTCGTCGGACGGCTCCCCCATTGATCCGGATGCCTGGTACCGGGTCGATCCTGAGCATGGGGTGCGCTGCGTCGTGGAGCAGGCGGCTTGGGGAGCCGAGTACTGCGTGCGCGGCCATACCATGCGGGCTTTGGCACAACGCGACCTTGCTGCGGTGGCGCAAGCCCAAGACGCGCGTGCCTTATTGCGCCAGCTGATCGGCTACCATCTGCAGGGTCGGCCGCTGAACACACACCGCATCTTGTCAGACCTGCGCAAGTTGTAGACCTGTTGATGACCGCCCTTAGTGTCAATTTGAACCGTGTGGCGCTACTGCGCAACTCGCGGCCGCTGCAAATCCCGAGCGTGACCCATGCCGCAACGCTCGTGCTGCAGGCTGGCGCCGATGGCATCACCTTGCATCCGCGCCCTGATCAGCGCCATGTGCGGCCATCCGATGTACGCGAGATCGCCGAACTGTTGCAGCAATGGCCCAACGTCGAATACAACCTGGAAGGCAATCCGCTGCATCAGTTGATGGAGCATGTGGCGGCGGTTCGGCCCGATCAATGCACATTCGTACCCGACGCGCCGGATGCCGCGACGTCGGATCAGGGGTGGGATCTGCAACTCGATGGAGAGCGTCTGCGACCCCTTATTGCGCAGGCCCATGAATGTGGCGCGCGCGTGAGTCTTTTTATGGATCCGCAGCCCGGGCAGATGGCCCTTGCGCGCGCGCTGGGTGCGGATCGCGTGGAGCTGTACACGGAGCCGTACGCACGGGCGCACGGCACCTCACAAAAGCAGGCAAGCTTGGAGCGCTATCGGCTTGCCGCCGAGGCGGCTTTGCGCCTTGGACTCGAAGTAAATGCCGGGCACGATCTGAACTTGCTGAACCTGGCCGATTTTCTTTGCGCGGTGCCGGATGTGCGCGAGGTGTCGATTGGACACGCTCTTATTAGCGATGCGCTCGAGTTTGGTCTGGCGCAGACGGTGCGACGCTATATGGCCGAGATCCGTCGGGCTGAAGTTGCTTTGCGCCGTCTAGGAAGCGAACAGAACGGATGATTCTGGGCATTGGCACCGATGCGGTGGAAGTGGCTCGGATCGAGGCTGCGATGGCGCGCCATGGCGCTCGCTTTGCGCAACGCATACTCGGCCCGCGTGAGTTGGTCGTGCACGCCGCAAGGGCGGCGCGCTCTCCGCATCGCGGCTTGCTTTATCTGGCGACGCGATTTGCCGCCAAGGAGGCCATATCCAAGGCGCTTGGCCTGGGGATGCGCGAGCCCATGTATTGGCGCGCTGCGCAGATCGTCAATTCGGCCTCGGGTCGTCCGGAGGTGCTCGCCAGCGGAGCCTTGGCCGAGTATTTACAGCAGCGACGCATTCGCCTGCATGTATCCGTTTCGGACCTCGATACCCTCGCCTTGGCCTACGCTATCGCGGAAACCGACGGGAAAGAAAGTCCCTGATGCCGGGGCCGATCGTCGTGGATATCGCGGGCTCGGAACTTCGCGAGGCCGACCGCCAGCGACTTACGCATCCGCTGGTCGGGATGGTCATTTTGTTTTCGCGAAATTTCAAATCCTCCGCACAACTGCGCGAGCTTTGCGACGAGATTCACGCCCTACGAAATCCCCCGCTGCTTATCGGTGTCGACCACGAGGGCGGCCGGGTGCAGCGGTTTCGCCGCAGTTTTACACACATCCCGCCCATGGCACACTTCGGGCGGCTGTGGGACCAGGATGTTTTGGAAGCGTGCCGCGCTGCGCTTGCCGCCGGCTACATCTTGGGGGCCGAGTTGCGTGCGCATGGGGTCGACCTGACGTTTGCACCTGTGCTCGATCTCGATTGGGGAAGAAGTCAGGTGATTGGCGACAGGGCGTTTCACGCCGATGCGCGCGTGGTTACCGTACTTGCCAACCAGGTCGGACACGGCCTTGCATTGGCAGGCATGAGCACCTGCGGCAAGCATTTTCCTGGGCACGGCTGGGCGCAAGCCGATTCCAACAATGCTGTGCCTGTCGACGAGCGACCCATCGATCAAATTCTGCTCACAGACGCAGCCCCGTATGGTTGGTTGGGCATCGGATTGGACGCGGTTATGCTGGCTCATGTCGTCTACCCATCGGTGGATAAAACTCCGGCAGGTTTTTCGGCGCATTGGGTTCAAGATATTCTGCGCAAGCGGCTGCGTTTTACCGGAGCGGTCTTCAGTGACGACCTATCGATGCAGGGTGCTCGCGCGGCCGGCGACGTCGTTTCGGCAGCAAAGGCGGCACTGGCGGCAGGATGCGATTTTGCGATGGTTTGCAACGACGAGGCCGCCGCCGATCGCGTCCTGGAAGCGTTGCAATGGGGGCCGACGCCGCAGTTTGGCAAGCGCTTTGCGCGGCTGGTTCCGCGCGCGGGCGCGCTGGAAGTCGACTCGTTGCTGCAATCCGACCGCTACCTCGGTGCCCTGCGTGATTTGCGTCACCTACCAAATTCGGACTCCCGCGCTGTGGCACTTTCGCCGACCGAGCCGCGGAAGTCCTGATCGTCCGATCGCCCGGGGCAGGTGAATCCGCAAGCCGCTAATCATGGCTTCCACCGTGCCGTGTGAATTTAATGCGAAGGGCGTCGTCGACGCTTTGCCGCATCGGCCCGGCGTGTATCGCATGTTCGACGCTGCGGGCAATGTGTTGTACGTCGGCAAGGCGGTTGATTTGCGCAAGCGCGTGGGTTCGTATTTCGGGCGAACACTGGCGCCACGAACCGCGTTAATGGTATCGAAGATTGCTTCGATCGAAACTACCGTCACCGATTCGGAAGCCGACGCGCTATTGCTGGAGAACAATCTAATCAAATCGCTTGCGCCGCGCTACAACGTGCTGTTTCGCGACGACAAATCCTATCCCTACTTAAAGTTCAGCGACCACGAATTTCCCCGCATGGCGTTTTTTCGGGGCGCACCCGACCGACGGGCACGTTACTTTGGACCATTCCCCAGCGCCTGGGCGGTTCGCGACAGCATGCAGGTTTTGCAAAAGGTCTTCCAGTTGCGCACGTGTGAAGACAGCGTATTTCGACATCGCTCGCGCCCGTGTCTTCTTCACCAGATCCGCCTCTGCAGTGCACCTTGTGTCGGACTGATCGATGCCGCCGCCTACGGGCGCTCGGTTGATGGAGCGTTACGCTTTTTGCGAGGCGCAGCCAATGATATTACGCGCGAAATTGAGTCGCGAATGCTCGCCGCCTCGGCCGCGCTCGATTTCGAACAAGCCGCGGTCTTGCGAGATCAACTAACGTCGCTCACACGTGTGCTGCACCAGCAGTCGGTCGAATTGGCCGGTAGCGCTTCGGATATCGATATCGTTGCGGCGGCCAAGCAACATGGGCAGAGCTGTGTCAACCTTGCCATGGTTCGGGGTGGGCGACACCTTGGCGACAAAGCATACTTTCCGACACAAATATCTGTCGCCGGCGAGATTGAGGAAGATTTGTCCAATATCGTGGAGGCATTCTTATCGCAGCATTATTTTGAGCACGCTTGCCCGCCGTTATTGTTGGTGAATGTTCCGGTAAATGAGGACGAACTGCGAGCCTACCTTGCTGGCAGAAACCGGGATACCCGCGTGCTCAGTCCCGGGGCTTCGCCCTTGAAGGCGCAGGAGCGACGTTGGCTAGAGATGGCGCTGGTGAACGCTCGGATAGCCCTTACTCGTCACCAGGCCGAGCAGGGGTCACAGCAAGCGCGAACCCGCGAGCTGATTGACACGCTAGGTCTTGATATCGACGATCCAAGTTCGTTACGAATCGAGTGTTTCGACGTAAGCCACACCGCTGGAGAGGCTACGCAGGCCGCGTGTGTCGTCTATGCGAACCACGAGATGCGCAGCGCGCAATATCGGCGCTTTAATATCGAAGGCCCGGTCGGAGGTGATGACTATGGCGCAATGCGACAGGCCCTGAGTCGTCGCTACGCTGCCGTAGCTCGCGGCGAAGCGCCAGTGCCCGGGCTAGTTTTAATCGATGGCGGCGCCGGCCAAGTGGAGGTGGCGCGCCAAGTATTCGTGGAATTCGGGCTCGATCCGGGCATCCTCGTGGGGGTAGCAAAGGGAGAGGCGCGTAAGGTGGGGCAGGAAGAATTGGTCTTTGCCGATGGACGAGCGCCGTTGCGCCTGGGGGCCGACTCGATGGCTCTGATGCTGATCGCTCAGATTCGTGACGAGGCGCACCGTTTCGCTATAACCGGAATGCGGGTGCGCCGCGCGCGTGCCCGAAACGCGTCGCAACTCGATCAGATGGAGTCGATTGGTCCGAAGCGGCGGCAGCGTTTGCTTACTCGGTTTGGGGGCATGCGCGGCTTGCTTGGGGCATCGATCGAGGACATTGCTCAGGTGCAGGGAATTTCCCGGCGCTTAGCTGAGCAAATCCATGCGCGGCTTCACGGCGCTGAAGGCACGACATTGGGCAAGTCGCAGGGTTGAAACGACGTTGCGCCATTTCACACTCGATGCAAGCGACGATACCTTTTGCAACGGTCGAGGAATTTGCAGCTTTTGATACGCTGATCGATGTGCGCTCGCCGGCGGAGTTTGCACTGGACCATATGCCGGGCGCCGTGAATTTTCCCGTCCTTGACGATGAGGAGCGTGCCCGCATTGGGACGATTTTTCATCAGGTCTCCCCCTTTGCGGCGCGCCGGCTCGGAGCGGTATTGGTCGCCCGCAATATTGCGCGGCATCTGGAAAACGGCTTTGAACATCGTCCCAAACATTGGAGGCCGTTGGTTTATTGTTGGCGCGGTGGACAACGCAGCGCGGCCATGGTTCTCGTCCTGAACCAAGTCGGATGGTCAGCGCGCCAACTGCGTGGAGGCTACAAGAGTTATCGCCGCAAGGTGCTTGCCGACCTTGCGCAACTGCCGCCGCGCTACCGGTTCGTTGTCTTGCACGGCCCAACCGGCAGCGGCAAAACCGCCTTGCTCGAAGCGCTCCTTGCGGGCGGCGGGCAGGTGCTTGACCTGGAGAAAATGGCGCACCACAAAGGCTCGGTTTTGGGCGAAGCGGTGCCCAGCGGCGAGACGGCTGCCAGCTCGCAACCAGGTCAAAAGGCATTTGAGACGCAGATTTGGCAAGCGCTGTGCGCGTTCGATTCGCAGTGTCCCGTCTATGTCGAGTCGGAAAGTCGGCGCATTGGCAAGTTGAGCATCCCGCCGGCACTTTTTGAGACCCTAATCGCATCGCCGTGCTTGCGTCTCGTGGCCCCGCTGCAGGCTCGCGTAGCGCATCTGTTAGATCGCTATGAAGACCTTTATCGCCAGCCGGACTGGCTGCGCAACCGACTGGAATATTTCGTCGCCCAGCATGGCCGAAAACAAGTCGAAGAATGGAGACAGCTTCTAGATGCCGGTCGTTGGGCAGAGTTGGCTGAGGCAATTGTCCGCAAGCACTATGATCCAGCATATCGTCGAAGCGAAGACTCCTTGTATCAGCAGGCGAGGAGCGCGCAAGTATTGGAATTTGCCATCCTTGATCAAGATGCGATGATGCGGGCTGCGCGAGCACTATTAGACGAAGCGAGGAAGCAGCATGCCAAGTAGCGTTGTCCACTTACCGATGCTGCTGACCTGGGCACGAATCGTGATGATTCCATTCCTCGTAGCCGTCTACTATTTCCCGGATGCTTGGATCGCGCCGGGGAACAAAAATCTCTTGGCGTGCGCGCTGTTTACGACAGCGGCCATCACCGATGCTTTTGACGGCTATTACGCTCGCAAATATGGGTTGACGAGTCGCCTCGGCGCGTTTCTGGATCCGGTCGCCGACAAGCTGATGGTCTGCGCGGCTTTAATCGTCCTGCTTGAGCTTGGACGCGTCAATGCGCTGGTTGCACTCGTTATCATCGGCCGCGAGATTGCGGTTTCTGCCCTACGAGAATGGATGGCGCAAGTCGGGGCCTCGGAAAACGTCGCCGTGAACTCGGTGGGAAAGTTCAAGACCATCGTCCAAATGGTCGCAATTCCGGTTTTGCTGTTTCACGATCCGCTATTCGGTATTTTGCCGGTGCACCCAATAGGCACAGTGCTCATTTACATTGCGGCGATACTGACCATCTATTCGATGCTCCTGTACCTGCGCCTGGCATGGCCGCACCTTGCACCAGCGCGCGGGCCGGAACAAGTACCCAAAGAGGATCGGTCGCTTTGACAGCAAATGCCGCGCGGCTATAATCTACGACCCTTCCGCGGGAATAGCTCAGTTGGTAGAGCGCAACCTTGCCAAGGTTGAGGTCGCGAGTTCGAGACTCGTTTCCCGCTCCA
>CAZSOI010000103.1:0-7765 GCA_964608115.1 uncultured Burkholderiaceae bacterium
AAATTGTGGTGCCGGCGCACAATATAGGCAGCTTGGCGGCCCCACCGCAGCGTTTCCCCGTCGCAGGCCTCAGTAGCATGCTGTCATGACGTACTCGGTAAAGGAAATCTTCTACACCTTGCAGGGCGAGGGGGCACAAAGCGGCCGTCCCGCCGTGTTTTGCCGTTTCACGGGCTGCAATCTTTGGTCGGGGTTGGAGCGCGATCGCGAATCGGCAATCTGCCAGTTTTGCGACACGGATTTTGTCGGCACGGACGGCGTCGGTGGTGGCAAATTCACAAAAGCCGAGGCGCTCGTCGATGCGCTGCAAGCCCACTGGCCGCACGATCCTCGCGCACAAAATGAACGCGTTCATCCGTTTATGGTCTGCACCGGGGGCGAACCCTTGTTGCAACTTGACGCCGCGCTGCTTGGCGCCCTGCACGCGCGCGACTGGGAAGTCGCGGTGGAGACCAACGGAACCCAGAGCGCACCGCCCGGTATTGATTGGATTTGCGTAAGTCCTAAAGCGGGCGCGCGACTTGTACTGCGACATGGCAATGAACTCAAACTCGTCTATCCGCAAGTGGGACTCGAGCCCGAGAGTTTCGCCAAGTTGGATTTCGCTTATTTTTTCCTGCAACCCATGGACGGTCCGGCGCTAAAGGAAAATACGCAGCTTGCCCTGGAGTACTGCAAGGCGCACCCGCAGTGGCGCCTGAGCATTCAGAGCCACAAAATTTTGGGAATCGCCTGATGGGGCGCAGGCACCCCGGGAGCCTTTCACGTGTCCCATAGCTCGTCTAAACCACAAGCCCCGGTCGCGTTAATAACCGGTGCCGGTTCGGGGATTGGCTGTGCCGTCGCTGTGGCGCTGCACGGTGCGGGTTACCGACTGGCGCTTGCCGGAAGAAGAGTCCAGCGCTTAACAGAGCTTGCCTCGCAGCTCGACCCCGAGGGCGGGGATCTGCTCACAGTGCCCTGCGATGTGGGAGGGCCACAATCGGTTCGAGAGCTCTTTGCCCGTATCGAGGAAAAATTCGGTCGACTCGATCTGCTATTTAACAACGCGGGGACCGCGGCGCCCGCAGTGCCAATGGAACAGATCAGCTACGAGCAGTGGATGGCTGTTGTAAGCACCAATCTAACAGGGGCATTTCTTTGCACGCAGCAAGCCATGCGCCTTATGAAGCGCCAGCGCCCAAGGGGAGGGCGCATCATCAATAACGGTTCGATATCCGCGCACGCACCGCGGCCACTGTCGGCGCCGTATACCGCGACCAAACACGCGCTTACCGGTTTAACCAAGTCCACCGCACTTGATGGGCGCGAATTTGATATCGCCTGCGGACAAATCGACATCGGTAATGCGGCCACCGATTTGACGCAGGCGATGGCCGATGGCGTGCTGCAGGCCAACGGTTCACGCATGGCTGAGGCGCGCATGGACGTAGAGCAGGTCGCAAAAGCCGTTTTGTACATGGCAAGCCTTCCACTGGATGCGAATGTTTTGTTCATGACCATCATGGCCAGTAAAATGCCTTTCGTCGGCCGCGGCTAGCTAAGTAGCGATCGACCGATCGAGCCTTAGGCTGGCTCGGCCTGAGCAGATTCCGAGGATTTTCCCTTCTCCGGCGGCGGACGTGAACAAAACGGGCGAGCCAGCACGCCAACAGCCGCGGCGCTACCGATCGCGGGCCGACGCTTTGCTGGTCGTTGCGTTAATCGGCGTGCCCTTGGCGCTTTTCACGTCCTTAGGTTCCGGACTGCTTGGCTTGCCCATTGCGACGCGGCTTGCAACACTGTTTCCGCTGATCGGTATTTTTTGCCTCGTGCTGTGGTCAATGCTGGCGACGCACTACACGATCGATGCGACCAAGCTCACGGTGCGCAGTGGACCCATGCGTTGGGTCATTTCGCTCTCGCAGATCGAATCGGTAACGCCGACGCGCGATGCCCGCTCGGGTCCGGCGCTCTCCCTCGACCGTCTGCGCATCTGCTACGGCGGAGGCCGGCAGATCCTCATTTCTCCGCAAGAGAAGGAAGCATTCATTCGCGACCTCGAACGCGGCGTTCACGAGATCGTTGACGCGGAAGCAAAGACGTAAAAAAGAACGGACGAGACGCTAAGGAGCACCTTGAACTTGGCCAAGGAGCAAAAGTCGATCGCCGACGGATCGAATTTTCCGAGCGAGGGGGACAGAACGACAAAATGATCGATTGGGCACACACGCCGGCCCATCCTTCTGGCAAAGTTGCAGCAACGGCGAAGAACTAAGAACGAGGTTCGGATGGGAAATCCTATGCAAAGCGAGCTAAAAAACCTGGGTCATGCCGAGAGCACGCTGACCGATCTGGCCATTCGGTTCGGCCCGAAACTGTTCACGGCAATTCTCATCATCGCAGCGGGCTTGCTGGTTGGACGCTGGATTGGACGGGCGACGGACCGGGCCCTCCAGCGCTTTCAGCTTGAGCCGCCAGTGCGCCTGTTATTGGTGCGCCTCATACGCGTCCTCGTGCTGGGGCTGTTCTTGATCCTGGCACTACAAAACCTCGGAGTCGAACTGCTTCCGCTGGTTGCGGGCTTAGGCGTGGCCGGCGCCGGTGTGGCGCTTGCCATGCAGGGCGTGCTGGGCAACGCGGTGGCGGGTCTTACGATCATCTTCACCAAACCCTATCGAGTTGGCGAATCAATCGCAATCGTTGGAGTCGAGGGAATGGTGGAGTCGATTAGCTTGTTTAGCACTGTCCTTCGGCACTCCGATCGCTCGTCTGTGGTCGTGCCCAACCGCAAAATCGTCGGTGAGATCTTGCACAACTACGGCAAGCTGCGCCAAACGGAGCTCAAGATCAGCGTGAGCTACGCCTCCGATCTGCATCGCGCATTGTCAACGATCGAGGATGTGGTGCGCTCCCACCCGCGTGTCTTGCGCGAGCCTCCTGCGCCGATCCAAGTTGCGGCGCTCGAAAGCTCCGCGGTACTTATTACGGCCAACCCTTGGGTTGCAGTTACGGACTTTGGTTCGATAGAGGGGGAGCTCTACGTTCAGATCGTAGCGGCATTGCGCCAAAAGGGCATCGAGATTCCCCTGCCGCAATCCGAAGTGCGCCTGCTTGGGTCCGCAAAAATTGCCTCTTCAGGGGTCTAACCTTCGCGCTCACCAATTAACCGCCACGCTCAAGCGCGCGGCGCGCGCCGCGGCCGGGAAAAGGTAAATCGAGCCCCAAACGGCCATGGGCGCTTCGCGCCAATAGCGCTGGTCGGTCACATTGTCCACTCCGGCCCGCCATGTCCAGTTCGCTCCCGCATAGCGTGTGCGGTAGCCAACCGCCGTGTCCCATTGCCAGTAATTGGGCAGATACACGGAACCATCCGGCAGCACTGCCTTGTGTCCCGCATAGGTGAAGATGTTGGTCCAGCCGAGCCCGAGGATGCTCTGAGGTGACCAGGTATCTTGCAGCGATGCGGCGAGCGGGGCAACGTTGGTGGCTGGTTTGCCAATCCAGGTCGGATCAACGGCCTGTGTCGTTTTGGCGTCCATGAAGGTGGCGCTGGCGCGCAATTGCAAGCTCGCAAGCGCTTGCCAGGTCGATCCGAGCTCCAGACCCTGGTGACGCTCTTCTCGCGCTCCCGATACTTCCAGCGCCTCACCATTGGCGAGTACTTCCGTGTCGATAAAGGGCTTATCGATGCGAAATAGCGCGGCATCCACCGACAAGGTCTCGCCGGAGCGCTGCTTAAAGCCCAGCTCCACTTGGTGGCTGCGTTGCGCGGGCAAAACCTGACCCGGGTTGGCCAGTACCAAACCCGCACCGGTAGCGCGCACCGTGACGGTCGGGTGATTGGGCGAATTGGCTACCTCGACGCCACCCCCTGCAGAGGCATAGGCAAAACCCCCGGTCCAGGGTTCCCATCCCAGACCAATCCACGGCGTGACAAAGTGTTGCTGCAACGTTGCTGCCTCGGTCCCGTTGGTCAAAGAGCTGCTCTCTTCAATCCGAGTAAAGCGCGCACCGAGCCAGGTTGAGAAGTGCTGCGCAAAGCGAGCAACGTCGTAGGCGTACAGCTCCTGCAGATCGGTATCCAGTGGCGTGTTCAGAGTGTTTGGTGTCGGATTCGGTGGCAGCGCAATGGGGGCAAAGACATTGATCGTGCCCAAGAACTGGTAGATCTGCTCGGGAGGGTAGCGTTCGGTGTAGCGCGTGGTGCGCGCACCGAATGTGAGCTCTTGATCGATGCCGTGCGTGAGCACATGTCCGTGCAATCGGGTGTCGGTACTGTTGGTGTTTCGTACTTCGTCATCGCTGATGTACTGGTACAGATCGACGTTGTAGTTGCCGCATAGTCCGTTGTACAAGTAATAGGTGCCCAAAGCGGCGTTCAGGCTGCTGTTGAAATATGAGCAGCCGTCGGGAAAGGCGACGCGGTCATTGGCGACGCTGCGCTGGGTGGCCGCGATGAAAAAAAAGTCCCAATTGGCGCTAAGCTGCTCTTTTAAGCGCGCAGATGCGCTGGTTTCGGTGCTTTCGAAGGGCTGCGTCCAGGGCTGCGAATTCAGATTGATCCACGGATCGATGGGCGGCGGAAGCGTCGTGGCGACTCCCGAGCCGGTCGTATCGAGCAGGCCATAGCCGGGCACACTAATTTCGCGCACGATTTGGTGCTCGAATTCGACTTGCAGCAACATATCGGGCGTTGCGCGCCAATCGAAAAAGCCGCTGGCCAGGGCGCGCTTGGACCAGGCATATTCGATCTCCGGCTTTCGCTCCTCAGCGGCCACATTGATTCGATAGCCAAACTGGCGCTCATCGCCCAGGCGTCCACCGAAGTCGCCGTGCAGCAAGACGGATCCGCGTTCGGATACGGTGCTGTCGAGTTCGACCAGGGTTTTTTCTGTGGGTTGCTTGAGCACATAGTTGAGCAGGCCACCGGGGGCGCTACTTCCTTGAAGCATGCCCGAGGTCCCCTTGAGAATTTCAATGCTTTCCTTGTTCTCCAGTGCGATGGGCACGTGGCTGCTTACGGTCACACCATCGCGCTGGTAATTGAGCAGTTCGTTAAGAACAAAACCGCGGATCTGCACCGCCTCGATGTAGCCAAACGTGTTGTAGTTATCGCCCACCGAAGGATCGGTGCGGATTGCCGACGAAAGACTGTTGACTCCGCGATCAAACAGATCCGAGGCGCTGATCACGTCGATCGACAAAGGGGTCGTCGCGATGGGTGCCGATGAAAGGTTGGAGAGGCTGCCTGTGTTCTCGGGCGCTGGGCGCTCGCCCTGCACGAGGATGGTAGGCAAGGTTGTGGGCTCGGTGCTCTGGGCGTTAGCCGATCGCCACGACAGTAACGCCGCAAGCAGGACTAGTGCGGATACTGCGGCCCGGTTGCCGCGCGCTGGGCCGCTGAACCAATGCCAAATTGCCATCGCCTGCCTCCACGCAAGGATGGCAGGGAGCTGCGAGGCCGGCGAAACTGCAATAGCGGGCGAATCGCCCCTAGGTTGGAACCGGCATACGCTTCCCTGCGCAAGAGTTAACTTGATCAGGTTCCAAGGGTCTTTCTCACCCGTCTGGAGCAAGGACTCTGAAATCGCGCTACGAAGATTTCAAAGTCCTGCGCCGGACCGCGACCAAGTCGCGGATTTGTGCGGGACCCCTAGCGTTACAGCGAAAAAGTATACGCCGCTACGCGCGCGGCGGAACGTACCCGGCCGGCGTGTCGCCGCCCGAGCCAAAAAAGTATTCCTCCATCTGCGTGCGCAGGTACTGTCGGGCGCGTGCATCGGCCAGGTTGAGCCGGTTTTCGTTGACCAGCATCGTCTGATGACGCTGCCACTGTTGCCACGCTTCTTTGGAGACGTTCTCGAAGATGCGCTTGCCGATTTCGCCGGGTACGGGCGGAAAATCCAGTCCCTCGGATTCGCGCCCCAACTTGATGCATTTGACCATGCGTGCCATGAATCGACCTCTTCAGATTCGCCGGTAAGAAATCAAAGCGCCTTGATCAGAATCTGTGAGCGGCGCTGCCAGTTGTACAGCCCCTGTTTTTCGGCCGGTAAGTCATCGACGGTTGCCACGGTGAATCCGCGCTTAAGAAACCAGTGCATCGTGCGCGTCGTCAGAACAAACAGGCGCTTTAACCCCATGGCGCGTGCGCGGCTCTCGATGCGCCGAAGCAGCCGCTCACCGTCGCCGGTTTCGCGCTTATCCGGATGCACCGTAAGGCAGGCCATTTCGCCGATTTGTTCCGCAGGCGAGGCAAAAAGTGCGGCGCATCCAAAAATGACGCCATCGTGCTCGAGCACCGAGAATTGCCCGATCTCGCGCTCGAGCAATTCGCGTGGCCGCTTGACTAGGGTGCCGTCTTCCTCCAGCGGGGTAATCAGGCGCAAGATCCCGCCCAAATCGTCGGAAGTGGCCTCACGCAACGACTCCAGATCGCTGGGCGTGAGCATCGTGCCTACACCGCTGTGGGTAAACAAATCGATGAGCAGCGCGCCGTCGAGTTGTGCGGGAATCAGGTGCGCGCGGCAGACGCCGCCCCGGCATGCCTTGAGCAGATACGTCAGATCGGCTTCACAGTCGGGATCGATTTCCTTGGTCGCGAGCATGCGCTCGGCATCGGCTGCCGAGAGCTCGCTGTAGAGCTCGCCCATCTGGCTTTGCACACCGTTGGTATCGCTGATCAGGATGAACTTTTCCGCCTTTAATGCCATCGCAGTGCTGGCTGCGACGTCTTGCATTGTCAAGTTAAACGCCTCGCCCGTTGGCGAAAACCCCAGCGGGGGTAGCAAGACCACATAGCCATTGTCCAGACTGGCACGGATTGCCTCGACGTCGACTTTGCGCACAACACCGGTATGCTGCAGATCAACGCCGTCGAGTATCCCCACGGGTCGCGCCACGACAAAGTTGCCGCTCACGATTCGAATGCGGCTGTTGGCCATTGGAGTGTTGGGCAATCCCTGCGAGAAGGCAGCTTCGATGCCCAGGCGAATGCCGCCGGCGGCCTCCTTGACGCACTCGAGCGAAGCCGCGTCGGTAATGCGCAGCGCCCCCGCAAAGCGTGCCTTGACCTTCCTTAAAGACAGCAGTTTTTGCACCTGGGGCCGTGATCCGTGCACGATCACAAGGCGTATGCCCATCGCCTGCAGCAAGGAGAGGTCCTGGACCAGGGCATTTAGGCGCCCGTCCTCAATGAGCTCGCCACCAAAGCCGACAACGAACGTGCGTCCGCGATGAGCGTGCACATAGGGCGCCACCTCGCGCAGCCAAGTGACGAACTGCGCCTCGGACAGGGCAGGCGCCGTGGCATTAAGCGGAGGGATGTTGTCGTTCATATCGTGGGCGGCGGGCAAAAGTATACTTCGCGCCCCGGGCCAGACTCTGGGCCACGCCAGATCGATCGCTTGCCAACCGCTCCCGCAAACCTCTGCGCCGGGTCCCTGGACCCGTCGATCGACTTCGACGACGAACTGCCAATTAGCGCACGGCGCGAGGAAATCGCGCGAGCCATCGCCGCCCACCAGATCGTGATCGTGTGCGGCGAGACGGGCTCGGGCAAGACGACCCAGCTGCCGAAGATCTGTCTTGCGCTCGGACGCGGCCAAAAGCGCCTGATCGGCCACACCCAACCGCGCCGCATCGCCGCCTCGAGCGTGGCGCGCCGCATCGCCCAGGAGCTGCACTCTGCCCCGGGTGAGGTCGTGGGCTACAAAGTTCGTTTTTCGGATCAAACCCGTCCGGGCGCCCGTATCAAGCTCATGACAGACGGCATCTTGCTGGC
>CAZSOI010000104.1:0-4987 GCA_964608115.1 uncultured Burkholderiaceae bacterium
ATCTGCTTCGAGTCGTGCAATTTGCGCAGGCGCACGAAGGGATCTTTGCCTCGGTAGGAATCCATCCCGATAACACCGAGAGCAGGGAGCCGGATATAGCCACCCTCGTGACTCATAGTCGGGCCGAAAAAGTGGTGGCCATCGGAGAGACCGGCTTGGATTATTTTCGTCTGCACGAACCGCTGGAGTGGCAGCGCACCCGGTTTCGCACGCATATTCGCGCTGCTCGTGAAAGCGGCAAACCACTGGTCGTGCACACCCGCGCGGCTGCTCAGGACACCCTGCGGATCATGCGCGAGGAGCGGGCCCAGGAGGTGGGCGGCGTAATGCACTGCTTTACGGAAGACGGCGAAGTGGCTCGGGCGGCGATGGACTTGGGATTCTTGATCTCATTTTCAGGAATCCTGACATTTAAATCCGCCCAAGGCCTGCGCGATGTGGCGGCAACAATTCCGGACGACAGGCTCCTTATCGAGACCGATGCACCGTACCTTGCGCCGGTGCCGCACCGCGGAAAAACGAATGAACCGGCATTCGTCCGTTTTGTGGCCTCGACTCTGGCAAGTGTGCGCAAACAGTCAATCGAGCACATTTCGAAGATTTCATCACAAAATTTTATTAGATTATTCAATGTATTACATTAAGTAGTTTATGTGAAATATTTAATGTTTCAGATCAATTTGGAACTCAAGCAAAGTCGGCCCTTGGCCGATGCTCGGCGAAGGATAAGCCGCCCAGCCGGCTCGAATAGCGTCAACCGCAGCAGCGATTGCGTAAAGCCCGTCGGGGACAGACACGCCAGGGCTTGCAGCTTTCTGCGGCCGGTTCGCGGCATGTGCGGCCGCCCACGGCGCAATGATCGCTTTGCGCGCACGCCTAGCTGCCTGACGCACAACGAAGGGGCATCTTGTCGACATCCGCAAACTGCGGTTCGCTGCGGGCGCGGGGTTTGTGGTAATGATTTGCTTAGAGATCATGACGCTGCCGGGCGTGCCAAAAGCAGCCGCGGCAAAGGCCATCGATGTCGTTGAGGTGAAGTGCATCGTGAGACTCTCCTAGAAACGGGCAAGGATTAGAAATGATGTCAACGAGCGCCGAACGTCGAGCGGTATTGGCTCCGGAGGAACTTGCCGCCTGGCGCAAGCGCATGCGCGAAGAGCTCATTGCGCGCCGCCTCGCAGCGCCCCTGCAGGATCGGCGCAACTGGAGCCTGGCGATCAGTCTGCTGCTTTTGCACGGGCTGCCTTGGCGCGACGGGCTCACCCTGGGTTTTTGTTGGCCTTACAAGGGTGAGTACGATGCTCGGCCGCTTTTGCGCACTTTGGGCGAGCGTGGCGTGAAGTTTGCGCTGCCCGTCGTCGTTCAGCCCGGGGAACCGCTACTGTTTCGTCTTTGGTCCCCTGGTGTTGGCATGGCAAATGGCCCCTTGGGAATCCCGTATCCCGTTGGCACAGCGCGAGTCGATCCCGAAATGCTGCTCGTGCCGCTCGTTGGTTTTGGTCGAGCGGCAGATCGGTTAGGGTACGGAGGGGGGTATTTTGACCGGACCCTGGCGGCACTTGAACCGCGACCACTTAGCATCGGCGTGGGATTTGAATTGTGTCAAATGGATTCGATCTTTCCCCAACCCCACGACGTGCCGATGGACGCCATCGTTACGGAAACCTGCATCCGCTTGCAGGAGGGCGGATCGCTGCAAGAAGTCACCCCCCAACGGGCGCGTGAGCAACTAGCCGATCTTGAACAGGCACGTTCGCAAGTGGCGCGCCTGAACGCGCACACCGTACCAAATACTGCGTTGTAAGTACCTGGCGCGCGCCGCGCGCTCTTTACCAGGCAGCGCCCTGTTTTGGCGATCGCGCTGTCGCGTATCGCAACGACCCAGGCGTATCAAGCAAAAAAACCCAAGCGCCCGCACACTGCTGCGCTCGCGGTGAGCGCAAGCAAAGTCCAGTGAGCGCTAGAGTTTTCTCAATTCCCGCATCGTCCCCAGTGCCATGCACGCGGCGCGAGTAGATAGTGCCAACTCGGCGAGCTCACGTGATGCTATTGGCGCCCAGGACGTGCGCGATACTCCTACGAATGTTTGCGGCGGTGACCCGGCTTTCATCGTCACTATTGACGCGAGGTGCAAGCTAAAAGCTCATAAAACTTAGCCGAAATTTTCGCAAAGTAACGATCTCGCTCTTGTGGGCATAACGCTAGAACGTTCTGTTATTTGTATAAGGAGTTACGCGCGCCTAACATCCGTGGTCCCTGGACTCTGAAGGAAGTGTTGTCATGCCCATTCGAATCGGAGATGAAGCACCAAATTTTACGGCCGAGACGACGGAAGGTAGCATCGACTTTCACCAATGGATCGGCGATCAGTGGGCCATTTTGTTCTCGCATCCAAAAGACTTTACTCCCGTCTGCACGACGGAGCTTGGATACGTTGCAAAACTCAAACCCGAGTTTGATCGGCGCAATGCGAAAGTCATCGGACTCAGTGTTGACCCCGTCCGTGACCACAAGGCCTGGGTTGGGGACATTCGGGAAACGCAAGGCTATGCGATCAACTACCCACTAATTGGCGACTCCGATCTTGTCGTAGCTAAGCTTTACGACATGATTCATCCCAACGCCAGTGGTGGCAAGCGCACCGCCGTAGATAATGCAACGGTACGTGCGGTCTTCTTTATCGGGCCAGATAAGAAAATCAAGGCCACGCTCACCTACCCGATGACAGTCGGTCGCAATTTCGACGAAGTCTTGCGTTTGCTCGACGCGTTGCAGCTTAACGCACGGCATACGGTCGCCACGCCGGTGAATTGGCGCCCGGGAGATGACGTGATCATTCCAACGTCCGTCTCCGATGAAGATGCGCGCAAGAAATACCCGCAGGGGTTCAAGACGCTCAAACCGTATTTGCGTATCGTCGCTCAGCCCAAGTAGCGTGAAAATTCGCGGTGGACGAGCGCCAAAAAAGGGTCGCACGTCCACCGTTCAAATCGCCTACAAGCCGGGGCGAAAGCGCCTGACCGCGATAGCGAGGTGGCGGCCTTTTTTCCGTTGCAGATCCAAGTTGTGACGTCAGCGCCTTCGGATTAGAGCTACCGATCGTGCACCGCTGCGCAAAAGTTGAAGCGTCTTACTTGTCGCGCTCTGGTCTCGGTTCCCCGAGGCAGCGCGGTTTGGCGCTCCAATGACGTTTCGTATTTGAATGACCGCAGCTCGGCGACCAGAAACTTGTTTGGCTAAAGCTGTGCAGCGGTCAGGATCGATTGGGGCCTTGCTCATGTCGACCAAAAGGAGGACTTCGTCAATAGGCAGTGGTCTGCCGAGAGCCGGCCGCAACTAGCGGACAACGCGAAATAGCATTTGCTCTTTTCTGCCGCGGTCTTTTTGATGAAAGCGCGTCCATCATAAGAAAAGGTCCAAAAAGCTATCGAATTCTCCGGAAATCGGGTTGACGGGACCAACTATCCTCAATCTATGGCCGATCAATGCACGGAAATCTCATCGCAAAGCTACCTTTCGCGGTTGTCAAACAGCCTCGGCGGGATGCTATTTGGCTTTGCATTGCTGGTGGGTAGCATTGTGCTGTTGTACTGGAACGAGGGCCGCGCCGTTGATGCCGCGCGGGCGCTCGCGCAAGGGGAGCGGCAAGTTGTTGAAGCTCCCCTTGATGCTGTCGACCCGACCGTTGAAGGCAAGTTGGTGCATGCAACGGGCCCGCTTACGGTCGGCACTCCGGCTAGGGACCCGCTGTTTGGTATCAGCGGCAACAACCTCGTGCGCATACAGCGCAAAGTTGAGATGTTTCAATGGCAGGAGCAAAAAAACACCGCCAAACATGAGTCGGTCGGTGGCACGATGACCACGGATGTCACATACAACTATCACACGGGTTGGTCCGAAAAGTCTTGGAATTCGTCAAGTTTCAGGCATCCGGAGGGACATGAAAACCCGGCGATGCCAGTGCGCGGCCAGACCTTCAATGGCAAGGAAATTCGTCTAGGAGCTTATGGGCTTAGCGACACGGTGTTGCAGAAGATCTCCGTGTTTCGCACCGTGCGGGTTGAAAGCTCGGCTGCTACGCCCCCTGGTTACCGTCTGGACGGCGAGGGGCTTTATTTCGGTGCCGGAAGCACAAGCGCACCTGTCGTCGGCGACGTGCGGGTGACCTTCGCTGGTGTGCCAGAGCAAACAATATCGGTCGTCGCGGGCGTTTCGTCCGGAATGTTCGCTGCCTTCCAGGAAGGCAGCGGCTATGCGATTGCGATCGTCCAACCGGGCATTGCGACCTCGCAAACATTGTTTCATGTAGCCAAAGAGCAGGAAAGTACTCGCACGTGGATCCTGCGCCTCGTCGGGTGCCTGATGATGCTGCTCGGTTTTCTTTTTGCCGCTAGTCCCGTTGTCACGCTGCTCGCATTCTTGCCGCTGCTCGAAGGTATGGCCCAGGCAGGCGTCTTTCTCGTCGCGGTGACGCTTACGGTTCCCTTGACCATCCTGTCTATTGCTGTGGCTTGGTTTGCATATCGCCCCCTGATGAGCACGGCCCTAGGCATCGGAGCCGTCATCGTTTTCTTTCTCTTGCGCACTACGCATTCAAAAGCGCACCCGCCGGGCGCAACGTCTCAAGTAACACCGCGTTAAAGCTTCTGTAAGCAACCGCGGTTCGCAAAGACTCACACTCTGAGCTTGGCGTCTCGCCGGAAAACTGGGGCCCCTAGTGACCGGCTTTCCAAAAGGGCGACGAAAGGCCTCGCCCAGCAAGAGCGGCGAAACGACGCGCGCGATCGACTCTTGCGTTTCAAAACGTGCATAGCGGTGCTTACGCATGGTGCATCGGTCCGCGAATTGGCACCGTATTGGTGCGTCGCGACGCCGGCAGTCTCCGGCAATTGCATTTGTTCGCGCGGCACGCGTTTTGCGTCCATCGCCGATGATCGGGCTCGACGCATCGCTGCGGAAGGAAAATCCTATGTACATCGACACCATC
>CAZSOI010000105.1:0-4476 GCA_964608115.1 uncultured Burkholderiaceae bacterium
GGGGATACCAAACAGTCCTGAAACCCACGTGACCCGGGCCCGCAGTACGGACCCATCCCAAAATTTAGACTTGCATGATATTACACCCTATGGTGTAATACCGAAATGGATCAACTGACCAACGTACTAACAGCCATTTCGCACCCGACGCGGCGCGCGATCATCGGGCAATTGGCAAATGGGCCGGCGCGCTTCCTCGACGTCGCCAAGCCGTTCGATACCGCCTTGAACGCGGTGACCAAGCACCTGAAACTGCTTGAACGCGCCGGACTCATCGAGCGCAGGAGGCAGGGGCGCGAAGTCCTCATCTACTTTCGAGGCGAACCACTTGGCCAGGTAGCGGGCTGGGTGCATGGGTACGAGCGGTTCTGGAACGAACGCCTAGATCAGTTTGAAAGGTATTTCCGGGATCGGAAACGTGCAAAGGAAAGAACGACGTGAGCAAGTCCACGAATACCCTCGAATTCAGGTTTGAGAGAACGATCCCCGCTTCCCCGAGCGAGGTTTACGACGCGTGGCTGGATCGAACGGTTCCTGGCACGCCCTGGCATCAGGCCGACAAACTGATCTGGGACCCGAAGGTCGACAGTCTGTGGTACTGGCTCATTCGCGAGACGCCCCACTACGGGCGATTCATTTCGCTTGACCGGCCGGATCGAATTCAGCACACGTGGGTTTCCCCAAATACTTTGGGGGAGGAGTCCACCGTGACGGTCAGCTTCAAGAAAAAGGGAGAAGAGACCTTGATGACCCTTGTGCATTCCGACATTCCCGATACCGATCGCGGCAAGGGGCACGAGAAAGGGTGGAATTACTTCTTAGATATTTTCCGTGACCGCTACGGAAATGCCGCACCCAAGAAATAGTGCTGGGAAGACGATCGTTCCACCGCCTTGGAAGAAGCATTTCGATGAAACGCGAGGGACTACGATGAACTCCCCCGTCGATGCGGTAACGCGTACCCACGGTTACGCGCCAATCAACGGTCTGAAGATGTATTACGAAATCGAAGGCACTGGCGATCCGCTCGTCTACATCCCTCCTGCGTTCGGATTTGCCCGGCTGAATTCATTCTCCGCTTTGGCTCGTAGCCTGGGGTATGTGGCAATGACTGGACCGTGCTCCCAAGGGGCGCAATGAAACGGGCCATTGGTGGCGCCGGCACGACGAGTACGCCAAAGGGGAGACTGAATAAGCGCGACCGCGAGTTCGGAGAAGAAACTTGCCAAAGGAGCGCTAAGAGGCGCTGCCCGACACCGGCAAAACTTTTCAGGTCCGCAATTGCGGTTCTACAGCGGCTGCCTTGGGGCGGCGCCGATGTGGCGTTCGGGTCGTGGTTCGCAGGAAATGGTACACATCAGCAATATGCGAAGCAGGCTCTTCGGAGACGCGCCTTGCAGCAGAGGTTTCGGTATCGCGACGCATTGCCGCAAAGTGTGGGACTAATTACCCTATGATGTCGGCGAGCATAGGAGCTCGCGAGTGCTAAATCTGAATCCAAGGGGGAAAAGTATGCTTAGACGTCTGATGTCCATCCTCACGCCCATTCTGCTGGCGTTGACGTTCTCGTCTGCCTGGGCTGACGAATATAGCGACACGATCAGCATCTTCAAGAATGCGGGGGAGAGCGGCAATTTCTTCAGCACTGCTTACGGATACGCGGTGTTTCCTACGATCGGGAAAGGGGGCATCGTGGTCGGCGGCGCGCATGGTAGCGGCCGCGTGTACGAGAAGGGAAAAGTCATCGGCGACTCGTCGATGACGCAGGTTTCCGTGGGGCTGCAGCTCGGTGGCCAGGCCTATAGCGAGATCATCTTCTTTCAGGACGAGAGCGCGCTGAAGAAATTCACTAGCGGCAACTTCGAATTTGGCGCGGATGCTTCGGTCGTTGCTATAACCGCCGCCGCCAACGCAAGTGCCAGCACGACGGGTTCGTCCGCCGGCGCCAGCGGCGGCAAGAAGGACGCTACTACAGTGGGCAAGTACAGCAAGGGCATGGCCACGTTTACTGTGGCGAAGGGCGGCTTGATGTATGAGGCGGCTATTGCGGGTCAGAAGTTCAGCTACAAGGCCCATTGACTTTCGCCGGGCACGCCTGTTAGCGCCCGCCCGGTCTTACGATTAGAAGGCCCGCCTCTCGCCGGTCCCTCTACCCGTTTGCTGTCGCGTACGTCGGAATGGGTCCGGTAGCGGCGGCATATCGGGGAGACTGCTCTGGGAGGTATTGCAGTCGACCGCGGGTCGAGGTCTACTTACTCATCAGGAGCGGCCGACCCACGGACTGGGAAGCTGACGACGCCTTTTGGCAGGGGTCGGCATTAACCGTCACTCGGCCCGGCCTCTCAGACTCCCGCTTTGCGAACGCTCAGATGGGCTGGGAATCAGCTTTTCCGGACAACCGATGGGTCCAGGCGTGTTATGCATCAGCAGCGACGTGCCAGAGCTTGCCAAGCGGGGCCCGTTGTTATCCGCAGGACGAAGCGCAACCGAGTACGACCGATTTGCACAAATCTCCCGGCCGGACTGCTTGCGCCCGGTACAGACACATCACAATCACGTCCCCTCAGCCCCCGAGTTGTCACCGTAGCAACTAACCGTGTCTCGATACCGTAGCGCTGAAACCAAAATGCCAAGCAAAAAAAGGGGGGCACTGTGTTGACTTACCGCACTGCAGTTGTTTGTCTCGGCGTCTTCGCGTCGTGGTGCGCGGCTGCGGACAAGTCTTTCGATGCGGCGGCCACATTTGGAGCGCGTCCCAGCGTTTCCGATGTGAGTCTGTCGCCGGATGGGACGAATCTCGCGTACATCGCGCCGATGAGGGGTCAGGGCTCGGTCCTGTTCACGCTGGCGCTCGACAAAGAACCAAAACCACAAGTGACGTTGATCGCTGAGGGCAAGCCCGAACGCTTGAAGTCCTGCGGCTGGGTGTCCAATACGCGCTTGGTGTGCACGGTCTACGGCGTCGTAGATAATGCAAGTGCGGGGCTGCTGCCGGCTACTCGCATTGTTGCTGTCGACTGGAACGGCAAGAATTACAAGGTTCTAAGTCGCAAGACCAACACATACACGCGTGGCTTGCAACTGCGTGGCGGCGAGGTTATTGACGCGCTCCCCGAACAGGACGGAACCGTGTTGATGACGCGAGCCTATCTGCCGGATGATCACACCGGTTCGCTCATCGGTTCGACCCGTAGTGGCCTAGGTGTCGATAGGGTCGACACGCGAACTCTCGCGGTGGTGGCGGTTGAGAACCCAGATCCTGAGGCTGTCGAGTACTTGACCGACGGCCGTGGATCGGTCCGCATTATGGGCCGGAAGATCATCGCCGGCGCGAGGGGTCAGGAAACCGGCGTCACGCGGTTCCTGTACCGGACCAAGGCTTCGAGAGACTGGCAAAGACTCAGCGAATACAACAGCGTGGATCGCAGTGGATTCTGGCCACTCGCAGTGGACGCCGAGCACGATGTGGTGTACGGCTTCAAGAAGGCGGACGGACGACGCGCGATTTATTCCGTCGCTCTCGACGGAACACTACATGAGGAACTGGTCTATCAGCGGCCCGACGTGGACGTTGGCAACCTGGTTCGCATCGGACGCAGGCAGCGGGCTGTGGGCGTCCACTATGACGAAGAAAAGAGGCACGTGCACTACTTCGATCCTGATATCAACAAGATGCACGTCGCGCTCACCAAGGCGTTGCCGACGTTGCCGAACCTTACAATCATTGATTCCAGTACGGATGAGAGCAAGCTGCTCGTGTTCGCAAGCAGCGACAACAACCCGGGTACCTACTACCTGTTTGATCGGCCGGCGCGACAGCTGCGGATTCTGCTGGCGGCACGAGAGCAGCTTGACGAAGTGCCGCTAGCAGCCGTGCAGCCCATTGAGTACGCGGCTAGCGATGGAACCCGCATACCGGGCTATCTCACGCTGCCGCCTGGCGAGACGGAGGCCAAGAATCAACCGGCAATTGTGCTTCCACACGGCGGTCCGGCGGCTCGCGATAACTGGCGATTCGATTGGCTGGCACAGTTCTTCGCGGCGCGAGGATTCGTCGTGCTGCAACCTAACTTCCGCGGCTCGAGCGGTTACGGTGACGTTTGGTTCGAGCAGAATGGCTTCAAGTCTTGGACTATTGCGATCAGCGATGTACTGGATGCGGGTCGCTGGCTAGTCGCGCAGGGCATTGCCGACCCAGCGAAGCTCGCGGTCGTGGGTTGGTCATACGGCGGCTACGCGGCGCTCCAGTCCGCGGTGGTCGACCCGCAGCTGTTCAAGGCGGTTGTGGCGATTGCGCCAGTTACCGACCTTGCGGCCCTCAAAGAGGAGTGGCGTCATTGGTCCAACTTCGAGCTCGTAAGCGAATACGTGGGCGAGGGCCCTCATTTGCGCGACGGATCGCCGATCGAGAATGTGGCCAAGATCAGAGTGCCCGTGCTTCTGTTCCACGGCGGGCATGATCGCAACGTGGCAATT
>CAZSOI010000106.1:0-1980 GCA_964608115.1 uncultured Burkholderiaceae bacterium
GAGTTTGCGCAACAAACAAGGAAGCACGAGAAGACCAGACCAAAGCGGCAGGAGGATTTGAAATAGGAGACAAATCGAGACGTCAAATGTGACGTCGAAGGGCGCAGCGCGACACTTGTACGGTGGTAACCAGAGGATTCGCTGTGCGTTGCATCCGACTTCGCGCACTAAGTCGTGGCAAAGAAGGCAATCGTGTCGATGCGCGTGATACGAGCGCGACATTGAAACGACGCACGGCGATGGGTCGAGTGCTTGCAAACGGAAAGGAACCGGTTTTATGGCAAACGATCGGCCCCCACGGTGGTTCGAGAGCGCGATCTCAGCTCCTTTTTCACGGCATACGCTGACCGTGGCGGGATGCAGCCTAAATTACCTTGTCTGGGGTGAGCCTGACAAACCGCCGCTGATGCTGATCCATGGAGGGGCAGCCCATGCTATGTGGTGGAGCATCATCGCTCCGGAGCTTTCGCGTCACTACTACGTCATAGCGCCAGACCTCAGTGGCCATGGCGACAGCGGTCGGCGCGAGACCTATCCTATGGAGGCATGGGCCGACGAAGTAATTGCGATAAGTGAAGCCGCAGCACCGGGAAGAGCTCCCGTGCTGGTGGGGCACAGCATGGGGGGGCTCGTAAGCATCGTTGCCGCCGCCGTGCATGGTGAGAAGCGCCTAGCGGGAGCAATTATCGTGGACTCGCCCGTGCGCAAACCCGATCCGGAGAGTGATGAGGGCAAGGGCGGTCGAGCTTTTCGCAGTCCGAAAAAGTATCCGGACTTAAAGACCGCCATGGCGCATTTTCGACTCATCCCGGAGCAACCATGCGAACACGATTTTATCCTCCGGCACATCGCTCGCCATTCTTTGGTGCAAACCCCCGAGGGGTGGACGTGGAAATTCGATCCGAGGATATTCATGCGCTTTCGAAAAACATCACTGCGCGATTATCTCGTTGGAGTTCGTTGTCGTGTCGCGCTGATGCGAGGCGAGTTTAGCGTCATCGTTCCCCCCGAGACAGGCGAGTACATGTACGAACTACTCAACCGTAATTCCCCACTTGTGGAGATTCCGCAAGCGCATCACCACCTGATCCTGGATCAACCGCTAGCGTTTATCGCAGCACTTCGGGCGCTACTTGCTGACTGGGAGCATTCTGTGCCGCGCCAACGATCGGTTGCGACGTAAGCCGCGGAGCCGTGGGCGTTTTCCGGATCGTTGGCGCTATCGGTGATGTGCTTCAGTGGTTAGGTTGCACACGCAAAGCCTAGAAACTGGCTGTGCCGCCCCGGACGTAAGATTCGCCATTCCTGATGACACGGTGTAATCGGCGGACAGCCGGTGTCACTTGGTGGGTTTTCTCGCGACAAGTCTTATGCACAAAGGATGCGCTCAGAATGGACCAAGCGTCTGCAGCGGTCGTGCAGCGTAACGCACCCGCGACAGTGCTTTTAGCCAGCCTGGTCGGGACTACGGTCGAATTCTTCGATTTTTACATCTATGCCACTGCGGCTGTGCTTGTCTTCCCGCAGGCGTTTTTTCCGTCGTCCGATCCCAGCGCCGCAATGCTTCAGTCGCTAATTACGTTTGCCTTGGCCTTTTTCGCGCGCCCGGTTGGGTCAGCGGTATTTGGACATTTCGGTGATCGAGTTGGTCGCAAGGCTACGCTGGTTGGCGCGTTACTCACGATGGGTATCTCAACCGTACTTATCGGGCTGCTCCCGACGTTTGAGACGCTGGGTCATGTGTCGCCATTACTTCTTGCGGTATGCCGTTTCGGACAGGGTCTTGGTTTAGGCGGAGAGTGGGGAGGTGCGGTCCTGCTTGCGACGGAAAACGCGCCGACTGGCAAGCGAGCCTGGTACGGAATGTTTCCGCAGCTTGGGGCACCAATCGGTTTTATTTTATCTGGCGGAGTTTTTCTTTGGCTTAGCAAGACCCTGAGCGAAGAGGAATTCTTCCAATTTGGATGGAGGATTCCTTTT
>CAZSOI010000107.1:0-2221 GCA_964608115.1 uncultured Burkholderiaceae bacterium
CGGAATTTGCACTACCCAGCAGTTACCGACCCCGAAGATCCGCCACTGCGGCCCGAACGCCACGTCCCAAACTCGATCGCCACCATGCGTCGGCGCCTCATCGCCGCCCTCGTCAAAACGCTTCCGCGCTGCCCATGCTGCGCAGCTTTGTGACGCAGTAAGACTAGTGGACTGAGCCAAATGTCGGGACTGAGTCTTGGTGTCACAATGGCGGAGACGAGATCGGAAACAACAAGTTGGCGGGGAATGCCGCCATGAACTGCGCGGCCGGCTGGACCACCTGCACGACGCGCGGCCGGGTTCCGACCCACACGCCGATGGGCACCCAAATCAAGCTCGCAATCACTATAAGGACCACAACACGCGCCAATGTGCGAACCCGAGCAACAGGACCTGCCCAAGATCGGTCAACGAGGTCCCCTCGACGAGAAACCGTAGGATATGCCAAACGGTGACGACTACGAGAATAGTCACCGCGCCCACCCATATGCGATCCACTGCACCCTCTTGCAGTCGGAAGCGTTTGGGGGCTGTCGCTCCGAACAGGCGTGACCAATAGGTGCCGCGCCAGGTCTTTGACAGAGTCTTGCTCAGTAGAGCAATCAAACCCGATCGACGCAGTACCACGAGGACTATAACGATCTTCGTGGCGATGCGCCAGGTTCTTGCTCGAAACGAAAGCGATCAGCCCACGCAACAAGCGGCCGGAACAATAGGATGTCGCAGGCAAGGATCACGATGAACATCGCTCCGATCGCAAGGCCGACCGCATGCAGATTTTGCTGCCCCACCGCTAGGGCAATGTGAGAACCGATGCCGGGCAAGGTGAGAGTTGTGTTTCCGACGCTGATGGCCTCGGAGGCAACGACGAACGACAGACCATCGACCTCGGCGGACAGGTGGAAAAGTTTAAGCCGGGATCAATCAGTTCGCGGGATCCACCACCAGCAATCGATTAGTCCTCACAGTTGGCAAGGTCAGCGTGGCCGACATGTTCGACGCTAGCCGCTACGTGCACGACCCGCGTGGCGATTTCCTGAACTGGGCGCTGGTCGATACCGGAACATTCGATTACGCAGCCGACGCATGGGGCTATACCTACGGTGCGGTGGCGGAGTGGTACCAATATGCTTGGACGCTACGAGTTGGCATCTTCGATGCGCCGATCGCCCCTAACAACGTGGAATTGGACCCTCGTTTCGGACAATTCCAGTCCGTTTTTGAAATCGAGCGCCGCTACCAAATCGGGGACCAGCCGGGAAAGATTGCGGTCACGGGATGGCTCACCCGAGCGCGTCTCGGCAATTACAATGACGCCGTGCTGCTCGCGCAGCTAACCGGGCAGCCACCCGACCTCGCTGCCGTCCGTCGTTACACATCCCGCAGTGGGGTCTCGGCCAACCTTGAGCAGCAGATCACTTCTTACTTTGGAATTTTCCTTCGCACGGGGTTTGCGAGCCCTAATATTGAGCCCGATGCCTTCACCGACGTCGATCGAACTATTGCGAATGGCGCCACCTTTTCAGGCAAGCTGTGGGGCCGACCAGACGATGTCTGGGGTATTGCTGGGGATCATCAACAACATTTCCACCAGTCACCAAACGTTTCTCAACAACGGTGGACTTGGCATACTGGTCGGAGACGGACAACTACCGCACCCCGGTCTTGAGCGTATCATCGAGACCTATTATACGTTTCCATTCTACGGCTGGCGGGTACGCTGGATTATCAGCTCATCAACAACCCAGGCTACAACCGCGATCGCGGACCCGCGTCAGTGATTGGCACGCGGTTTCACATGCAGTTCTAATCTCCAAGCCGCGAGCCCAGTGCTATGGCTATTCGCCGCGACCTCCGTTCTACCCTAAACGCCGCGCAGCTTCTAAGTCAGCGTTCGCTATCGACTTCACCGCGTAGGCAAATCGCAAAAGCCTAACGGCCCCGCGGAGGTGAGGCATTGAACGCGATCGAGTCTATAGGTCTCCTGGACCGCGACATCGGTGTGTTTGCGGGTCGCGGTAACGCTTGCCGCCACAACCGCCTAAAAGTTCGCCCGCGGTTACTCTCGGAACAGACGGAGCGGGAAACGACGCCACAAACATTGGTTTTTTCTGATATGATCCAGCCGCTTGGCTCGCATCCGTCGTGAGGGCAAGCAGTCCGATTGATAAAAGGATCAGCGTATAAGCGCGGCGCATTGCAGCGGCCTCGGAGCACATTG
>CAZSOI010000108.1:0-4852 GCA_964608115.1 uncultured Burkholderiaceae bacterium
AGTCTTCTTCTTGCTCGAGATGCCGCTGCAAGCCGTTTGCGAAGGAGTCGAGCATCGCGCAGAACACCCCTAGGGCCGCCGCATCGGCCGTAGCTAGGCCAACGAGTCGCTGCCGCAACTCCGATAGCAAGGCAGGGTCGGCAGAACGTCCGCGTTCGAACTCGTCGAGCAAGTCACTGGCCCGTCGGCTACGCAGCCGCACGGCACGGTAGAGGTGGACTTGCTCCTTGATGCGGTGCACGGACCCTGCCTGTTGCTCCAGGTAGTCCAGGATCGAGCCCAACGTTTCAATTTGCGGTTGCGCCACGGGCACAGCGAGCCGACGGCTCATATCCGTGACCGCGTGCGTCAGCCGCCGCATATCGGCGTGCAGTTCGCGGATGGTTTGCAGGACCTCGGTCATCGCAACTTAGGCCGTCGCACCCAGATACGCCGCAATGACTTCCGGGTCGCGGCGGACTTCCCGGGCGCTGCCCTCGATGAGCTTTTTGCCATAGTTAAGCACCAATATGCGATCGGATATGTTCATCACCATTTTCATATCGTGCTCAACCAGGACTACCGTCGTCTGGCGGTCGGCGAGCGCCCTGACCAACGCATCGATTTCCGCCGTTTCGCGGGGGTTAAGGCCCGCGGCCGGCTCATCGAGAAAAAGGATGCGCGGCTTTGCTGCCAAAGCACGGGCGATTTCTAAGCGCTTGAGCGCACCGTATGGCATCGCGCTGGCCGCACTGTTCAGGTAAGGCTCCAGGCCGACAAAGCCCATCAACTCCGTGGCTTGCTCGTACAGAGCCCGATCCGCACGCCGCACGGTCGGCAAACTGAACATTGCCTTGAATAAGTTGCGGTCCAGCGCCAGATGCGCTCCGAGCATTACGTTTTCCACCGCGCTCAGATTCATGCAAACCTGCAGATTCTGAAATGTCCGCGCCATGCCCTTTTGCGCCAACCGATGCGGTGGCAGCCCCGTGATGGTCTCCCCGTCCAGAAGGATTTCGCCGCTGCTTGGCCGATAAATACCGGTGATGAGGTTAAATAGCGTGGTCTTCCCGGCGCCGTTAGGGCCAATTACGGAATACACGTCACCGGCCTCGACTTTGAAGGTGACGTCCTGCACCGCCATTACTCCGCTGAAAGCTTTGCTCAGCTCGTCGACCTCGAGAAGCGCCATTACCGTCGCCCGGCAAAATGTCTTGACAGGGACGGCACCAAGCCGTCGGGCAAAAACACCATGAACAGCACCAGAATCGTGCCAAAGGCCACTGTTTCCCACCCTTCAAAGGTGGCCAGCGCCTGCGGCAGCGCGGTGAGCAGCGCGGCGCCCAAGACGGAACCGAAGACCGATGCCATACCGCCGACTACGACCATCGTCACAAGTTCGATCGAATAGAAAAAATCACCAACGTTCGGTGTGACGAAACCGATGTAATGCGCGGTGAGACTGCCCATGATGCTGGCAAAGAACGCCGAAAATACAAAGATGATCGCTTTATAACGGGCCACGTTCACCCCAGCTACTTGCGCGGCCACCTCACACCCGTGCAGCGCGCGCAAGGCTCGTCCAAATGGCGAATCGATCAGGTTGCGGCAGGCCCAGACGCTAAAAAGCAAGTTGGCAGAAAAAAACCAATACCATTGCCGCTCACCATCCATCTGCAGGCCGAACACGTTCATCGGGGCAACCGCCATGCCATCGGGGCCGCCCGTGTAGGCGGCCTCGTTTTTCAGGGTCATGGCGATGAGGATTCCCAGCCCGAGAGTCGCCATCGCCAAGTAGTGCCCGCGCAGGCGAAATATCGGGCGCGCCAAAAGCGCGGCAAGCGCGGCGGCCCCGAGCGCTCCCGCGAGCAGAGCCTGCAGGGGGTGCCAGCCAAAATGCGTCGTCAAAATGGCCGTTGCATAGGCGCCGATTCCGAAAAATCCGGCGTGCCCTAGGCTGACTTGTCCGGCAAACCCAATTAGAAGGTTCAACCCCAACGCCACAACCGCATTGATCGCCATCCGGATGGCAATGTCGTAGTAATACGAATTGGGCAAAATCAGTGGCAGGGCGACCAAGATCCCCGCGAGGAGATACAGACCGGTATTGCGGTGCTTCATACGCGCTCGGTGATCCGCGCGCCGATCAGCCCACGGGGCAAGAAAAACAAGATGATCAAGATCAGCACGAACGGCACCGCATCCTTGTAGGCCGACGAGATGTAACCGGCCGACATGGCCTCCACGATGCCCACCAAAAGTCCGCCCGCCACGGCGCCCAGTCCGCTGCCCAAGCCGCCGACGACCGCCGCAACAAAGCCCTTGAGTCCCAGCATGATGCCGACGTCGTAAGAGGTTAGGGTAATTGGCGTCAGCAGTATGCCGGCGACAGCACCCATCGCGGCGGAAAGCGCGAAACTCAGTCGCAGCACCCATTGCGTAGGAATGCCGACCAACTGCGCCGCGAGCGCGTTGTAGGACGTCGCCAAAATCGCTTTGCCGACTACGGTGCGGCGGAAAAACAGCCACAGCGCAATGACCATCGCTGCGGCAACGCCCAAGACCCAGAGGCTTTGCGGCAGCAGTGTCGCTCCGCCAATTGCAATCGGTTCATTGCCGGAAAATGCGGCCAGAACGTGAGCGCCTTTCCCGAGCCAAATTTGGATCACGCCCCGAATGACCAGGGACGCACCGATGGTGATGATGATCAGGCTCACGCTGCCGGCGCCCCGGGCAGGCTCAATGGCGAATTTTGCGAGCAAAATGCCGACGGCGGCTGGGCCAATGACGGCCAAAATCGCCGCAATCGGCAAGGGCAGGCCACTGTGGACGAAGAAGACCGTAAGCATGCCGCCAAGCATGATGAACTCACCTTGCGCGAAATTGATGACGTTGCACGCGTTGTAGATCAGAGTGAAGCCGAGCGCCGACAGCGCGTAAGTGGCCCCCACGGTGACGCCGGAGAAGAAAAATTGCAAGAATTGTGCGGACATGAGCGGTTTGCCGGTGCGGCTCCTACTTGGACCGCTTGTCGATCACGCGTTTGGCCTTTCCGATCAGCGTGCGCTCGATCGTATCCGTGGGCGTTACATGAACTTCGGCGGTGACGCCGATCAACGATTTGATGTGGTGCGAGACCTCCCGCGCGATCTGCTCCCGCTGCTTTGCCTCGGTCGCCTCCGAGAACTGCGGCTTTAATTCGACGTAAACGTCGAGTTTATCGAGGTGACCTTCGCGCGACAGGTGCAATTGGTACATGCCGCCCAGGTGGGGGTTTCGCAGCAAGATTTCCTCTATCTGCGTCGGAAAGACATTGACCCCACGGATAATCAGCATGTCGTCGGAGCGGCCCGTGATCTTATCCATGCGCCGCATGCTGCGCGCGGTTCCCGGCATGAGCCGCGTCAGATCGCGCGTGCGGTAACGGATGACCGGCAGCGCCTCCTTGGTTAGCGACGTGAACACCAACTCGCCGTCGGTACCGTCGGGCAGTGCCGCTCCCGTATTGGGGTCGACGATTTCGGGATAAAAGTGATCCTCCCAGATGTGCGGCCCGTCCTTGGTTTCGACGCACTCGCAGGCCACACCCGGGCCGATCACTTCCGAAAGGCCGTATAAATCCACGGCGTCAATACCAAGTCGCGTTTCGATTTCCCGGCGCATCTCGTTGGTCCACGGTTCGGCGCCGAACAGACCGACGCGCAACGACGTTTCCCCCGCCTTGATTCCCTGTCGCATCAACTCATCGGCGATGGTGAGTGAATACGAGGGCGTGCATAACAGCACGGTCGGACGCAGCTCGCGAATTAGCTGCACCTGCTTTTCGGTCTGACCGCCGGACATCGGAATGACGGTCGCGCCGAGCGCCTCGCCGCCATGATGCGCGCCAAGCCCGCCTGTGAACAGCCCGTAGCCATACGAGTTGAGCAAAATATCATCGGGTGTTACGCCCGCCGCGCGCAGGGAGCGGGCCATGACGCCCGCCCACATCGCGATGTCATTGCGCGTGTATCCGACGACGGTCGGACGGCCCGTTGTGCCCGAGGAGGCGTGCACGCGCACGACCTCGCGCATAGGCACGGCGAACATTCCATAGGGGTAGGTTTCGCGCAAATCGGCTTTCGTTGTAAATGGAAACTTCGCCAGGTCGGAAAGCTCTTTGAGCTCACGCGGGTGAACACCCGCTTGGTCGAATTTGGCGCGGTAGTGCGGTACGTTTTCGTAAGCGTGCCGCAACGACCACTGCATGCGCTGCAGTTGCAAAGACTGCAGCTGCTCGCGACTGGCCGTTTCGATCGGTTCGCGGTCAATCGCATGAGGCGGTTTCAAGTTCATCGTCTCCTCCAAGGCGGGCGATCGAAATTGGCTGCGCTAGGTTACGCCCCGGCGGGAATTATGTTCTACCGCCGCGTGGTTTTGGTCGATATTGGCCTGCCGTGCGGCGCTCGCCGTGCGCCAAGCCGTTCCGCCGGCTTTGCCTGCTTGCCTTTGCCAACGGATTTGCCGCGTCCCGGCAGGGCTCCCCGGCTTGGACGCGTTTGGGTCTCGGCCCGTATTCTCCTGTACGACCCGCGCTATTACGCTCCTCCGCGGACCTTGGGTTTGGCGCCCTCCCAACCGGGCTGTACGCCCGGTGCGGAGACACCGGCTCCGCGAACGGGGACCTTCGGCAGTGCGAAGCCCTGAACAAACGCGGCGCGGCACACCAGGGTGTATTTGACCCAAGCGCCGGAGATGACAACCACGCAACCGGCAAGCAAGGCGAATTCGGGCTGCGAGGCAGCCGCGGCGAGCAAGGCAAGGGCGACCGGGGTCGCGCTGCCTGCCCAGACGAATTTGCGGTCGATCGCGCTTAGCGCTGCAATGGTGCCCG
>CAZSOI010000109.1:0-2474 GCA_964608115.1 uncultured Burkholderiaceae bacterium
GCACCGCCTCTTCCATCACATCAAACAGGCCCACCCCGCCCACGGCGCTGGCAGTGCCGCGAAAATAGCGATCGACCAGCGTGCGTGAAAGACCGACCGCCTCGAAAATCTGCGCGCCGCAATAGGACATGTACGTCGATATGCCCATTTTCGACATGACCTTTTGCAGCCCCTTGCCAATCGCCTTGATGAAGTTTTTGACGGCCTGGTCGGCATCCACGCCATTGGGTTTGTCGCGAAAGAGCTCGCGCAGCGATTCGATTGCCAAATAGGGATGAATTGCTTCGGCGCCATAGCCTGCCAGCAAAGCAAAGTGGTGAACCTCGCGCACCGATCCGGTTTCCACTACCAACCCCGTTGAGGTCCGCAGTCCGGCCTGAATCAGATGCTGATGCAGCGCGCTTGTTGCGAGTAGGGCCGGGATGGCGACGTGCTCGGCGTCCAGGCGGCGGTCGGTTACGACCAAAATGTTGTTGCCGGCTCGCACCGCGTCGACCGCTTCCGCGCACAACGAAGCGAGCCGGGCCTCGACTCCTTGTCGCCCCCAGGACAGCGGATAGCAAATATCGAGCTCGTAGCTGCGAAACTTGCCCGAGGAAAACGTGGCGATAGTGCGAATCTTGCGCATGTCGCCGGTATCGAGCACCGGCTGCGACACCTCAAGTCGCATGGGCGGGTTGATGTTGTTGATGTCAAGCAAGTTGGGCTTGGGGCCGACGAAACTCACCAACGACATGACCAATTGTTCTCGGATCGAGTCGATCGGCGGATTGGTAACCTGCGCAAAGAGCTGCTTAAAGTAGCTGTACAGCGGGCGGTTCTTGTTGGAGAGCACGGCCAAGGCCGTATCGTTACCCATCGAGCCGATCGCCTCCTCGCCGTCCTGGCCCATGGGCATCAGCAAAATGCGCAAGTCCTCTTGCGTGAAGCCGAAGGCTTGCTGGCGATCGAGCAGGCTTGCTGTCGGCATCGACTCTTGTTGGGGTGTTGGGGTAGGCAGATCCTTGAGCTTGATGCGAATGCGCCGGTTCCATTCGCGATAGGGCTTGGCCGAGGCAAGTTGCGACTTAAGCTCTGCATCATCGATGATGCGCCCTTGCTCAGTGTCAATCAGAAACATCTTTCCGGGCTGCAACCGCCACTTCTTGACGATTTTCGATTCGGGGACGGGTAGCACCCCGACCTCGGAGGCCATCACTACCATCCCATCGTCGGTGATGAGGTAACGAGCCGGGCGCAGGCCGTTGCGGTCCAGGGTTGCGCCGATACGCACGCCGTCGGTAAAGGCGATGGAGGCGGGCCCGTCCCAGGGCTCCATCATGGCTGCGTGGTACTCGTAGAACGCACGTCGGGAGTCATCCATCAAGGCATGTTGTTCCCAAGCCTCGGGAATCATCATCATCATGGCGTGGGCCAAGGGATAGCCGGCCATGACCAGCAGTTCGAGTGCATTGTCAAAACAGGCCGTATCCGATTGTCCTTCGTAGATCAACGGGTAGAGTTTTTGCAGATCGTCGCGCAAGACCGGCGAGGACATAACGCCTTCGCGCGCGCGCATCCAGTTAAAGTTGCCCTTGACCGTATTGATTTCGCCGTTGTGCGCAATTAGCCGATAGGGGTGAACGAGTTCCCAACTCGGAAAGGTGTTCGTGGAGAAGCGCTGATGCACCAGCGCGATGGCGGTTACGACGCGCTCGTCGGCCAAGTCGCGGTAATAGCGACCAACCTGGTTGGCAAGAAGCAAACCTTTGTAGACGATCGTCCTAGTGGACATGGAGGCGACGTAATACTCCTTGCCGTGCTGCAGTTGCAGCGCCTGAATCTTGTGGCTGGCGGCCTTGCGGATGACGTAGAGCTTGCGCTCCAGCGCATCGGGAACCATAACGTCGGGCCCGCGACCGATGAAGATCTGGCGAATTACCGGTTCGCGTTCACGCACGAGCGGCGACATCGGCATATCGCGATCTACTGGCACGTCGCGCCAGCCCAGGACCACCTGCCCCTCGGCGCGGACCGTGCGTTCGAGTTCTTGCTCACAGGCCAGGCGCGAGGCGCTTTCTCGCGGAAGAAAGATCATGCCCACGCCATATTCGCCCGGAGGGGGCAACTCCTGGCCCTTTCGGGCTAGCTCACTGCGATAAAACTCGTCGGGAATTTGCAGCAAGATGCCAGCACCATCGCCAAAGAGCGGATCGGCGCCAACTGCGCCACGATGATCGAGATTGCGCAAGATGAGCAGCGCCTGCTGGACCAGGCCATGGCTGCGCTCGCCGCGGATGTTGGCGACGAATCCGACTCCGCAGGAATCGTGTTCGTGTGCGCGCCGGTACAGGCCACCGCGCTCGGCCGCGGACCGCGCCGCCTCGGCGGCCGTGTCACTGTCAGCTGGCTCCGGCGCGCCGGGCTTCGACGCACTGGCCGGATCGTTCGAATATTGCATGGGGTGCTCCTGGACGCGAACCCTGGGAGCGCCT
>CAZSOI010000110.1:0-2999 GCA_964608115.1 uncultured Burkholderiaceae bacterium
GCACCGCCGCCGCCCGCGAATTGGTATTACTGCGATTCCGCCCGAGCCTACTACCCGTATGTGACCAGGTGTCCCGAGGCTTGGCGCGTAGTTCCTGCTGCGCCACCGGCGCCGCCACATTAAACAAAGTCGACTGCCTGCTCGCTGGTATCGAGTGCGCGGTGCGCACGCAGCATAAGCCGCCGCGCACTGAACCAAAGCACCGCGATCGAATGCGGCGCCGCTTCGGCCCGCGTTTCATCGCTCCGTGTGCGAGCCGTGGTAAGAGTTTGGGTGACCGAAGACGAACTTGTGCTAAGCCTGTCTTGGGGTCTGCTTTTAGGTTCTTACTGAACGCCGATCAGGTTCAAGTTGCATCACGCGATTGGCGGATCATTGTCATCCGGCAACGTTGTAAGCGCTAGCTCGATGTTGTCTGCCAGCTTTTTGGCATAGCTCGCCGCTTCGAACAGGTGCAGCGATTTATAAAACTCGATTTTGTTTCGATACTCTGCGATATCACGCAACAAGATTTTTCGGGTTTCGCTTGCCATGTGCCCCCCTTTCATTTGTAACTCGCAAACCGCGCGAATCCTGCACTTGTGAACATCGGCTTCGTCGGTAACTGCGCATCGGCCTCATCGCATGCGGGGCGATGTGCTTAAGACCGCGGTGAATTGCGACGGTTTCCTGCTTCAACCCGGGTTACTCGGCCAAGCGCCAATCGCCAAGCGCACAAGGAAGAGCATGTCCGAGAGTTCAGTGACGATTTGTACGCGGTTTTCTGTCGGAGTAAAGGAGCGCTGCGGCATCGCGCGCAACCCTTTAAATGGAATTTTGTCCACGGCTAGGCGACCGTAACTAAGCGGCGAACGCCCTCGAGGTGATTGCTCGAACCCGAAAAAACTTCGAAGACCGTTGTGTGCCGATTTTTGGGCTCGCCTCAAGGGGACAGGGGTTGGCATAGGCGATTGGCCGTTGATAGGTCGCGAGCGGTTGGTGCCTACGAGCAAGGCTGATTGCACATTTTTCGGCGCAGGCATTGTTCCCCGTCAGGCACCCGTCACGGGCTCTTTTAGATCTCAGAAAACGGAAGTTGCCAGAGACGAAATACCGTCTTGCCGTGAAAGGCGAAGCGTATTGATGCTGTTTGCGATTGTTATATTTTCGCTAATGCAGGGAAATTTTGACTAAGAGCTGACTGTCAAAGGTGCGAGTACTCGACCACGAAGCCTCTAGTTTCCTCTTCCACGGAGTCCGCTACTCAATGTCGCAATCGCTTTGCCTCGACCCGGGGTTTTTCCGGGCGCCGCGTTGCCTGTGAGGTTTGTTACGTGATAAGGGAATTTCTTTACGAAAGAGTAACTGCGGCACTTCGCGCGGCCTACGGCTCGCTCGGGGATCCGCCGGTTCTTCCTCGGGAGCGATTCCCCACAGCCGAGCTGTTTGAACGCAATTGGCAGCAGCTGGCGGCAGAAGCGCGGCGGATATTTGAAGTGCCAAACAAGGTGCCGACTTTCGGGCAGATCATGCCAGAGCAAGAGTCACTGGCCAGTGCGGACGGAAAACCGTGGCGGCTTTTTGTGGCACAAGCATACGGCTATAAGGTACCCTCAGCGCAGCGGCTTGCGCCGGTTCTATGCAGTCTTACTGCGCGGTGCCCTGATGTGCTCTCCGCGGCTTATTCGTGGATTCCTCCTGGCAAGGTGATTCCGCCTCACCGGGGCCCATTTCGGGGAATCCTTCGCTACACATTAGGGCTGCATGTTCCGCAGGCAAGAGGCGAGGGTGAGCGAGTGAGCCTGGTGATTGACGGTATAGAGCATCCTCTGCGAGAGGGGCAAGGCATTCTTTGGGACGATACGTATTTGCACAGCTCACAAAATACGACCCAGCAGGCTCGCACCGTATTGCTGTTGGACGTTAAGAGAGCGTCGCTTCCTGGCTTACTTGCCTTGGTAAATGCTTTGGTGATTTCGATAGCCTATCTTGGGGCTTTACGCACGTTTCGAAAGCACGCCAAAAATATCGCAAATCCTGCCCCGAAAATTCCTTAGTGTCGGCATAAGCCCCGCGCCCGCGATACCTGACGCGTCGCCAAGGAGTATCGTGCAGACGCTGTGGTGGAGCTCTTCTTAGCGCAGCACGCTCGACTTTAGGATGTGAACCGAAGCACGGTCGGTCCGAGTTGATCGGTTTCGCTGGATGTGCTTGAGGATTGTCTATTTGTAATTCGTCCGTAGCTGGGCAAAGGGCATTGTTTCGCAAAATCTGCTTGAAGAGGGGAACGTAACGCTACCCTCCACTAGCCGAGTCGCTGGGCAATCACGCGCTACTCCCATTAGCGAAGCTTCGAATGCACGGGTCGATGAGGCCGCCCATTGGCGGATCGACGCAAAGAACGGGGCCCGCCGCGCCAGACGAGTGCTCTTAGTTCGTTGTCGGCGCGAAGTCCTCCATCTCGTAGAGCTGCCGGATTTCGATGTCGGAGCTCTCGGGCATGGGGTTGGGTGCGCGTTTAACCCAGCTGATTGCTTCCTCTGGTGACTGGCGCTTCCAAATCCAGTAACCGGAAACCCGCTCTGAGGCGTTGGCAAAAGGATCCAGCACAAAAGTGCCGTCTTTGCCAGAGAAGGTGACACGGGCGCCTTTTGACGAGGGATACATGCCTGCGCCGTCTTGCATGATGCCGGCGGCAATGAGTTCCTGGTTGTACTTCCCCCATGGCCTAGATCAACTCCGGACTGGGCATTGCGCTGGTCTGTGATGCATTGGCGGCTTTCACGAAGATGATGAATCGCATCGTAGCTCCTGGGTTTGGGTCGCGTTACGGATGCAAGGTTCCCTGGCGAGCATCGGTCTGCCAATGCGGCAATCTGAAGCCTAGCCAGTCTTACTTGGTTTCGCGGTGACGCTTGTCAGCTCGGATAAGACGTTTTGCCGGGGATCGCGTCTGCCAAACTCTCCTGCACGATGGGTTGCTCGGTGCCGAGCGATATTTTTTTTGGTGTCACCGTTAC
>CAZSOI010000111.1:0-4044 GCA_964608115.1 uncultured Burkholderiaceae bacterium
AGCCATCGACCCGCGAATAAATGACGCTTTCGTACCATGCGGCCGTTTCGCCGGGCAGCGTCAGGGGAAGCGAAGACGGCGAATTTTTCACCATAATCACATTGACTATCGGCCGAGTCGATGCGGTTTTCGACGTTGCACCCGCCAAATCCTCTTCCTCCCGGGATTTCTGATGATGCACAATAAAGAACCCAACCAAAAGCACTGCGGCGACAGTTGCTGCAAATATTTTTAACTTTCGCCCGGTGTCAGATTTTTTATCCATGGTTGTTGCCTCGTTTAAGTCGGATTGTCGGAGATTGCTTGTGGGCTGTCGCCTGAAGAAGAATCAGGACTCCTGCGGACCAGCCCGTATATAGTCGGAACGAAAACAAGCGTTGCGAAAGTTGCGAACAGCAACCCGCCGATGACGGCCCGGCCCAGAGGCGCATTTTGCTCGCCGCCTTCGCCGATGCCAAAAGCCATCGGAACCATGCCGAGAATCATTGCGCCCGCTACCATAAGAACCGGACGCAATCGAATAAATCCAGCCATCTCGGCGGCGACCATGGAGCTGTCTCCGGCTTGCATTCGCTGATTGGCGAAGGTTACGACAAGAATGCTGTTGGCCGTTGTAAGTCCGATGCACATCAGCGTTCCCATCAGCGCGGGAACGCTCAGATGCGTTTGGGTCAGATACAGCATCCACATGACGCCGCCCAAAGCGAAGGGCGCCGCCATCAGCACGATCAACGGGTCGAGCCAGCTTTGAAAATTAATTACCAGAAAGAGATAAACCAGCACAACGGCAAGGGCTATGCCGGAAAACAATCCGAAGAAACTATCCCGCATTGCCTCGACCTGTCCGCTCAGGGTTATGGAAATTGCCTTTGAAGGATCAGGTTGGTTGGCCGCAATTACCTTGTCAATATCGGCAGCAACCGAATTGAGATCGCGCCCCTGCACATCGGCATTGACATCGAAAACCGGCCTGATGTTGTACTGCGACATAATCATCGGCACCGTACTGCGATCGAATTTGGCAACGTTCATTAGAAGCTCACCCTGCCGGTTGTTCTTCCCGACCGTTACCGGCATCGTCCATAAATCCTCCATCGAGTTGATGCGGTAAGTGGGCATCTGAACGGCTAGCAGATAACTGACGCCATTGCGCGGATCGACCCAAAAATTCGGCATCGTCTGAGCGCTGGAATTGGTGGTCACCAGCACATTGCTGGCCGTATTCTGTTGGTCCAGCCCGAATTCGGTTGCCAGCGTCCGGTCGATGTTGACGCCTATCGCAGGTGCGTCCGGCACTTGAAAGATGTGCGAATCCACGACCCCCGGCACGCGCTCGAGATCATGGGCAAGCTTTACCGCAAGCGCATACGACTCATCGTTATCAGGGCCGGAAACCCGAATATCAATCGGCGAAGGCTGGCCGAAATTCAGCACCTGATTGACGATGTCAGCTGGTTGGAAAAAGAACTCCAGTTGAGGAAAGAGCCGAGGCAGTTGACGCCTCAGATTCTCGACATGCTTTGAGGTCGAGGTGTGGTTCTCTTTCATCGAGATCAGAATCTCGCCATCCATAGGGCCAACGGTTGCCGTGTCGCTAAGGGCAATATTAATGCCGCTATAAGGTAGCCCTATATTGTCCAGAAGAACCTCAATCTGGTCATCCCCGACAATTTTGTGGATGGCTCGCTCCACCTCAGCAAAATAAAGCTGCGTCTGCTCGATCCTCGTTCCAGGGGGAGCGCGGACATGCAGTCGCATCTGGCCCGCATCAATTTGCGGAAAAAAGTCCATGCCGAGCAAAGGGAAAAGTGTCAAAGACGCCCCGATCAAGACAGCAAAGAACGACACCGACATCAAGGGCCGCTCAACCATCCAGGCTAAGACGTCGCGGTGGCCTTCGCGCAATCTTTTAAACCCGGCTTCGAAGGAACGATGAATAAAGCCGAGCGGGTTGAAGCCGCCATGCGCCGTCTGCCTATGTTCTTCCAGCGCGGAACTGTCTGGTTCGTGCGAATGCTCCTGAGATTTCATGAGATACTTGAAGAGCAGAGGAACAATCGTGAACGAGACGAGCAGGCTTGCATAGAGCGAGAAAATGACCGAGAGAGACAGCGGCGAAAACAGATATTTTGCTGTTCCGGTCAACAGGAACACAGGTATGAAAACGACGCTGATCGATGTGGTCGCGAGGATTGTCGCGTTGGTCACTTCCGCCGTGCCATCGAGAATGGCCTTTACGAGTGGTTCGCCCATACTGAAATGACGCTCGATGTTTTCGATCCTGACGGTGGCGTCGTCGACGAGCACGCCGACGGCAAGCGCCAAGCCGCCGAGCGTCATCGTGTTCAGCGTCTCGCCGACGAGGTAAAGAAGTATGACAGCGGCAACGATGGAAAGCGGTATCGACGCCAAGATAATGAAGGTCAGCCGCCAGTTTCCTAGAAATAGGAGGATCATCAGCATGGTCAGCCCGGCGGCCATGACTCCGCCCATAATCACGCTGTTGATTGCGGCATTGACGAAAATCGACTGATCGAAAATGGGTTTAAGCGTTACTCCCGCCGGCAACAAATTGGCAATCTCGGGAAGGACCTCCTTTACTCCCTTGATCACGGCGAGGGTGGAAACGCCCCCGGTCTTTCGAACCATGATCAGCGCGCCCGGAAGCCCATTCATCGACACTGAATTGGTCTGAACCTGATAGCCGTCGTGGACATAAGCCACGTCGCGCACAAAAATTGTCGTGCCATCAATGGTCTTCACTGGGAAATTGTTGATAGCTGCAAACGTATCGGGACTGTTATTCATCGATACAATGTAATCTCTGCTCCCCAGCTTTACGTCGCCCGATGGCATGATGACATTTTGGCGGCTCAGCGCCTCGCTGACATCGGCCGCCGTTATTCCGCGGGCCTGCAATGCGCGTTGATCCAGGCTGACCATGATGACGCGCGGCTTGCCGCCGTAAGGGTATGGAACGGAAGCACCGCGGACCACCGCAAGATCGGGCCGTATGATATTTTGGCCGAGATCGTTAAGCTTCGTGTCGGTCAGGGAGGTGCTGGAGAGACTGAGCTGAATGATTGGAACGTCGGTCGCGCCGTAACGGAGTATCAGCGGGGGCGTGATATTGCGCGGCATGTATTTCATGACGGTCAGCGCGGAGCTGCCGAGCTGAGAGAGGGCCCTGCTGACATCCGCGCCCTCGTGCAGATAGACCTTGATGACGCCGACACCGTTGTAGCTGTTTGCTTCGATACGCGAGATGTCGTCAACAAGCGCAGCCATTTGCCGCTCATGAAGCGCCAGAATGCGGTTTTGGATCTCCGGTGCGCTCATGCCGTTGTAAGTCCAAACAACGCTGACAACCGGAATATCAATCTCGGGAAAGATATCGGTCGGCATACGCCCAGCTGCGCCCGCTGCCAATATAAACAGCAGCGCTATGACAGCAAAAACTGTATAGGGACGCCTGAGGGAAAATGCAGCCAGCCACATTTATTCACCGAATCCTTTTATCAAATCCTTTGATTGAACAGTTTGAATTTTAATGATTATTATATTCTATATAACAATCTGCTTTTGAGCTAAGCAGATTACATCTGTTACTATAAAGTTTGGTTGTCTCTTAAAAAGACTCATTTTTAATGTATTCTGTATGTTTTCTACATGCAAAGTTGACATTACGGCATTTCTCCTCTTTAAGCCTTGGCGCTGCTATAGGCTCCGCGACCATAGCGAAAGCGCCATTGCCGTCATAGTTTCAATTCTGATACCTTTGAGGGGGCAATCCTACGCAATGAAAATTCTCGTCATCGAGGATGATCCTGAGGGGCGCAACCTTCTCGTCCAAGGCTTGATTGAATCCGGTCAGGAGGTGACAAGCGCCCCCGATGTCCCGGAAGCGCTCGCGCTAGCAGAAAGAGGAGCTTTCGATGTGCTAATTGTCGACCGCATGCTTCCCGGCGGCGATGGCCTCGACATAATCACCACTTTGCGGGCGCGGGAAATTATGACGCCTGCAGTTTTTTTGACCGCCTTGAA
>CAZSOI010000112.1:0-10686 GCA_964608115.1 uncultured Burkholderiaceae bacterium
TGCAGCACTCTGCGCGCTCCGGCAGCTATCAGACGTACAAGGAATACGCGCAAATCATCAACGACCAATCGCGTCGGCACATGACACTGCGCGGGCTGTTCGAGTTTCGCGTCGATCCGAGCAAGGCAATTGCACTCGAAGAGGTCGAACCTGCCAAGGACATCGTGCGGCGTTTCTGCACTGGTGCCATGTCGCTGGGCAGCATCTCCACCGAGGCCCACACCACTTTGGCGATTGCCATGAACCGCATCGGAGGCAAGAGCAATACCGGCGAAGGCGGGGAGGACGCGCGACGCTACGCGCAGGAGCTGCGCGGCGTTACGATCCACGACGGCGACACCGTTGCCACCCACTTGGGCAAGGACGTCGTCGAGGTTGAAATTCCTCTCCGAGAAGGCGATTCACTGCGCTCGAAGATCAAGCAAGTCGCGTCGGGGCGCTTTGGCGTCACCGCCGAGTATCTGCTGTCGGCCGATCAGATCCAGATCAAGATGGCGCAGGGCGCCAAGCCTGGGGAGGGCGGTCAATTGCCGGGTCACAAAGTTTCCGAGTACATCGCCAAATTGCGCTTCTCGGTTCCGCTGGTTGGACTCATCTCCCCGCCGCCGCATCACGACATTTACTCAATCGAGGATCTTGCGCAGCTGATCCATGATCTGAAGAACGCAAATCCACTGGCCTCGATCTCCGTAAAACTGGTTTCCGAGGTTGGCGTGGGAACCGTCGCCGCCGGAGTGGCCAAGGCTAAGGCGGACCACGTGACGATCGCTGGTCACGACGGAGGCACTGGGGCTTCACCGCTGTCGTCGATCAAGCACGCCGGCACCCCATGGGAGATTGGTCTAGCGGAAACCCAGCAGACGCTAGTGCTCAACCGCTTGCGTGGTCGCATCGCCGTTCAGGTCGACGGCCAGATCAAGACAGGACGCGACGTGATCATCGGCGCCTTGCTCGGTGCCGATGAGTTTGGCTTTGCTACGGCCCCACTGGTCGCTGAGGGCTGCCTGATGATGCGCAAATGCCACCTGAACACCTGTCCGGTGGGCATCGCAACGCAGGACCCGGTTTTGCGGCGCCGTTTTAAGGGTCAACCCGAGCACGTGGTCAATTACTTCTTTTTCGTCGCGGAGGAAGCGCGCGAGATCATGGCGCAATTGGGCGTGCGCCGCATCGAGGAGCTGATCGGTCGAACGGACCTGCTCGATACGCGCCGCGGCATCGACCACTGGAAGGCCAAAGGACTGGACTACTCACGAGTCTTCTACCAGCCCAAGATGCCAGCCACGGTTGCGCGCTTCAAGTGCGAAGAGCAAGACCACGGATTGGCGCGCGCCCTCGATCACAAGCTCATCGACCAAAGCCGTAGCGCAATTGAGCGCGGCGAGCGGGTAAGTTTCATACACCCGATTCGCAACATCAACCGCACCGTCGGCACCATGCTTTCCTCGGAAGTGGCGCGGCGCTACGGGCACGCCGGCTTGCCCGATGACACGATTCATATTCAGCTGCAGGGAACGGCGGGTCAGAGCTTTGGTGCCTTCTTGGCGCATGGCATTACGCTGGATCTGGTCGGCGATGCGAACGACTACACCGGCAAGGGCCTCTCGGGCGGTCGCATTGTCGTGCGTTCACCCAACGATTTCCGCGGCTTTGGTCCCGAGCACATTATTGTCGGCAATACGGTGCTGTACGGTGCAACCGGTGGCGAGGCCTACTTTAACGGCGTGGCGGGCGAGCGCTTTGCCGTGCGCAACTCCGGCGCCGTCGCGGTGGTCGAGGGCACAGGCGATCACGGTTGCGAGTACATGACGCGCGGCACCGTTGCCGTCCTAGGCGGCACGGGTCGCAATTTTGCTGCCGGCATGTCCGGTGGAATCGCCTACGTCTATGACGAGAAAGGCGAGTTTGTCTCGCGCTGCAATACGGCGATGGTTGCCATCGAGCCGGTGCTGGCGCGCAAAGAGCAAGAAGAGCAGATCGAGCGCACGATTTGGCATTCGCTCGGAGGCGAACCGATGACCGATGAACTCATCTTGCGCGAGCTGCTCGAGCGCCACTTTCGCTATACGGGGAGCTTCCGCGCCAAGGAGATCCTCGCCGATTGGGACCGCCAGCGCACGAACTTTCGCAAGGTATTCCCGCACGAGTACCGGCGCGCGCTCAAGCAGCTCTCCGAAGCGGTGCGATCTGCGCCACCGGAACGTATGGCTGCCTGACCCCTTTTGCCTCTTAGCGCTGCACACTGCACACAAGCGTCACGAATATGGGAAAAGTTACTGGATTTTTGGAGTACCCGCGCCAGGTAGAGGCCGCCGAGCCACCTGCGCAACGCACTCGGCATTGGCACGAATTCGTTGTTCACCTCGATCCGGAGCAATCGCGCATCCAGGCAGCACGTTGCATGGATTGCGGCACGCCGTTTTGCAATAACGGTTGTCCGGTCAATAACATCATTCCGGATTTCAATGACCTCGTGTATCGGCAGCAGTGGTACGAGGCGAGCCAGGTGCTGCAGTCAACCAATAATTTTCCCGAATTTACAGGCCGCGTCTGTCCGGCCCCGTGCGAGGCGGCCTGCACGCTGAACTTCAACGACACGGCGGTGGGCATCAAGTCCATTGAGCATGCCATTATCGATCGGGCCTGGAGCGAGGGGTGGGTGTGCGCGCAAGTGCCGGCGCGCTCCACCGGCAAGAAGGTGGCGATCGTTGGCAGCGGGCCAGCCGGGCTGGCATGTGCGCAACAGCTTGCGCGTGCCGGACACGAGGTCACCGTTTTTGAAAAAAACGACCGGCCCGGGGGGCTGCTGCGCTATGGGATACCCGATTTCAAGCTCGAAAAGAGCCATATCGATCGGCGCATCGCGCAAATGGCCGAGGAGGGCGTGATCTTTCGCACCGGCGTGCTTGTGGCGCCGCAGGGCAAGGCCGACCTAGGCACGGTGTTGCGTACCGGCACGCAGCAGGTCCTGCCGGAGCAGCTCACGGCGCAGTTCGATGCCGTCGTACTGGCCGGGGGCGCCGAGCAGCCGCGCGACCTGCGGATACCGGGACGGGAGCTCAAGGGCGTGCACTTCGCGATGGAGTTCCTCGCCGCGCAAAATCGCATCAACTACGGCGAAAAGGTGCCGGGGCAAATTCTTGCCAAGGACAAGCATGTCGTCGTCATCGGTGGCGGCGACACGGGCTCGGACTGTGTGGGCACGTCCAACCGACACGCCGCCAAGTCGGTCACGCAGTTTGAATTGCTTGTGCAACCGCCCGTTTCGGAAAACAAGGCGCTCACATGGCCGTATTGGCCGCTGCGCCTGCGCACTTCGAGCTCGCATGAGGAAGGTTGCGAGCGCGACTGGTCCGTTACCACGAAACTGTTTCGCGACGATGGCAAAGGCAACGTGAAGGCGCTGGTGGCCGCACGGATCCAGTGGCAAAAAGATCCGGTTACCGGTCAATCGAAGATGGTTGAGGTCCCGGGTTCGGAATTCGAATTGCCGGCCGATCTGGTGTTGCTCGCCATGGGGTTTGTCTCGCCCCTTTCCATGGTGCTCGATGCCTTCGGTGTAGACAAGGACGCGCGCGCCAACGTGCTGGCTACAACCGAAGAAGGCGCGGCACGCCCAGCGTATGCCACCTCGCGGCCGAAGATTTTTGCGGCGGGCGACATGCGTCGCGGCCAATCGCTCGTGGTGTGGGCAATCCGCGAGGGTCGTCAATGCGCGCGTGCGGTCGATGAGTTTTTAATGGGATCCTCGGAATTGCCGCGCTGAGGCCGCCGGCACGCTAGTTAGATCGTAGAAACAAAGTGTTGCGCTTATAAAACGTCGCGGGCGGCGCGGCCGCGCGTTTTCCTGTGCGACAATCGCCCGCAACAAAAATGAGCGGTTGGAGCAGCGGCCGCGGAATTGGCGGGAAGGAAGATTCCTTGGCGCAGCCGCACGATGCGATCGGTGCAGCGGGGAACAACGCCCTGGTCAGTATCCAGGAGGTGACGTTCGGCTACGACGCTCGCGTGGTCCTGTCGAACGTCTCGTTGGAGTTTGACCGCGGAAAAGTCATCGCCATCATGGGCAGTTCGGGCTGCGGCAAGACAACCTTGCTGCGGCTGATCGGCGGCGTCATCACGCCGCAGGCGGGCAAAATCTTGTTCTCCGGCGCGCCGATCGATACCAGCGATCGTTCGTCGCTGTATGCGCTGCGCCGGCGCATGGGAATGCTTTTTCAGTTCGGTGCCCTGTTCACCGACCTGAGTGTTTTTGAAAACGTCGCTTACCCGCTGCGCGAGCACACAAGGCTATCGGAGCAGATGATTCGCGATATCGTCCTTATGAAGCTCGATGCGGTTGGTTTGCGCGGCGCGGCCACACTGCGGATCGCCGAGGTTTCCGGGGGCATGGCGCGCCGGGTTGCTTTGGCGCGTGCCATTGCGTTGGATCCGGAAATCATCATGTACGACGAGCCCTTTGCCGGCCTGGATCCGATCTCGCTGGGCGTCACCGCGAACCTCATCCGACACCTAAACGATGCCACCGGCGCCACCTCGCTCATCGTTTCGCACGACGTCGAAGAATGCTTCCGTATATGCGATTTCGCCTACCTCGTCTCGGGCGGGCGCGTCGTCGCCCGTGGTACGCCGCAGCAGCTGCAAGCCACTGAGGATCCGGAAGTGCGCCAGTTCATTCGCGGTGAGCCCGACGGGCCGGTTCGCTTCCACTATCCGGCCGCTCCCATCGCGCAGGACTTTGGCATCGGAGCATGAGGTGAGCGAGTTTCTTGCCAGCTTGGGCCGCCGGGCGCTGGGGATACTGGCCACGCTGGGGCACGCCACCGCGTTTTTCGTTGATCTGGTGCGCAATTGTCCGCAGAGCCTGCGGCGGCCTTACCTCACCACCGCGCAGGTGCACGCGATCGGCAATCGCTCGCTCATCATCATCGCCGCCTCAGGGGCAACGGTTGGCTTGGTGCTGGCCTTGCAGGGCTACATCACGTTAAGCCGTTATGGTGCGGCCGAATCACTCGGGCTGTTGGTGGCACTGGCGCTGGTGCGCGAAATGGGACCTGTGGTTACCGCGCTGTTATACGCGGGTCGGGCCGGAACCTCGCTGACTGCGGAGATCGGTCTGATGAAAGCCGGCGAGCAGCTCGCTGCGATGGAGATGATGGCGGTCGACCCCCGGGTGCGCGTGCTGGCACCGCGCTTTCTCGCCGGCATCATCTCGATGCCGCTGCTCGGTGCGATCTTCTCGGCGGTTGGTGTGCTCGCTGCGTACGTGGTCGGCGTGTTGATGATTGGCATCGATTCGGGCGCGTTTTGGTCCCAGATGCAAGATGGGGTGGACGTCGTCAAGGACATTGGCAACGGCGTGGTAAAGACCATCGTCTTTGGGATTGCGTCCACGTTCATTGCCCTGTACATCGGTTACGAATCGGAGGCCACGCCGGAAGGTGTGGCCCAGGCGACCACGCAAACGGTGGTCGTGTCCTCCCTCTCGGTATTGTCCCTGGACTTTATCTTGACAGCGCTCATGTTCAGCACGCCGTAAACCCGCGAAAGCAAAAGGTATGTCAAAAAAGCAGATCGAGACATTGGTCGGACTGTTTGTCTTATTGGGGATACTGGCCATCGTTTTACTTGCGCTTAAGGCCGCGAACCTCGCGAGCTTTTCCTTTAACGCGACGTATCCACTGTTGGCGCGATTTGACAATGTCGGAGGCCTGAAAGTAAGTGCGCCCGTTAAGAGCGCCGGGGTGAAGGTTGGGCGCATTGCATCGATCACGTTTGACAACAAGACCTTCCAAGGCGTGGTGACCATGGACATCGAACGGGAATACCAGTTTCCGACGGATACCTCGGCCAAAATACTCACCGCGGGGCTGCTCGGCGATCAATACGTGGGGTTGGAGCCGGGTGCGGAGGATAAGAATCTTCAGCCTGGCGACTCGATCAAAATGGTTCAATCAGCCGTTGTTCTGGAAAACCTCATCGGCCAGTTCCTGTACAACAAGGCAGCTGAGCCTCCAACCAAAGAAGGCTCAGCCCAAAAGTGAGCGCAAGCACAATCTGCCTCAAACGGGCGTGCGGTTGTGCAATTCTTGCTTTGCTTGGGGGCTGCGCCACCGTGCCGCCGGATGCGGGCAAAAACCCCATCGATCCCTATGAGCGCGTCAATCGCCAGATATTTGCGTTTAACGACCATTTCGATCGGGCCCTCGTCAAACCAGCAGCCAAGGGCTACACCAACGTGGTGCCCAAACCCGTGCGCGGCTGCCTGGCCAATATATTTGACAACCTTTTTGAAATCACCAGCATGATCAACTCGACGCTGCAGGGCAAACCCAAGGCAGCCGGGGTCAACGCGGGGCGCTTCCTGATGAACTCCACGGTCGGCGTTTTTGGCTGTTTCGACGTCGCAACGCATACTGGCTTGGAGCGCAACAAGCAGTACTTCGCCTTGACCATGGGACACTGGGGAATCGGCCCGGGACCTTACGTGGTGCTGCCCATTCTTGGTCCGAGCAGCGTGCGCGATGCCTTTGGCGAGATACCGGATTACTTTACGGACCCGCTGTCCTATGTCACTCCGGTCAAGGAGTACTATCTTGCCTACTCGGTGCGCTTCGTGGACAAGCGTGCACAGCTTCTGGAGGCGACGACCCTGGTCGAGGAGGCAGCCCTTGACCCCTACCAGTTCGTGCGCGATGCGTATTTGCAGCGTACTCGCAGCCGAATCAGCGGCGATAGCGCGCCGCCACCGCCAGAGGAGGAGGATCCGGACAACCCTTCGAGCAGCGCACCTAGCAGCAACGCTCCCACGGGTTCGGCGCCGACACCCTCTGCGGAATCACCTTCGCCTGCTGGGGTGCCGCCGGAGAATTTGCCGGCGACCGATGCGGTGCACTGACGAATCGACAAAGGAGAATCGGGCTATGGGCAGCTTGCCTACCGCCGTCGGCGGGTCGTTTGTCAATGCGGTGGCAGCGCGACTGGTGGTACTGATCACGATATTGGTCGCCGTATCGTTGTGGATGCCGTCACGCGGTGCGCTCGCCGCGACCGATGAGGCTCCGGATGCGCTGATTTTGCGCGTCTCCGCCGATGTGCTGGACGCGATTCGCAACGACAAGGCCGTTCGCGCGGGCGATTTTGAGCGTGTGCAAAAACTGGTCAACGAACACATCCTTCCTTACGTAGACTTTGACAAGATGACAAGGCTGGCGGTGGGACGCGCTTGGCGGGGCGCAAGTGCCGAGCAACGTAGTGAACTCATCAATCAGTTTCGCACGCTGCTGCTGCGAACCTATAGCGGCGCGTTATCCAAAGTGACCGACCACAAAGTGCGATTGCGTCCGTCGCGAGGGCAAGACAGTCCCAATGATGTGATCGTGCGCACGGAGGTCGCACCCACACAAGGCGAACCGATCACGCTGGACTATCGCCTCGAGAAAACGCCGGAGGGCTGGAAGATCTACGACATGAACATTCTGGGCGTCTGGCTGGTGGAGACGTACAAGACCGAGTTCACCGAGTCGATCAGCCAGGGGGGCATCGATGCACTGATAAAGGCGCTGACAGAGAAAAACCACAAACTTGCTAGTGCCTCCAAGTCGACCTGAGCGATGCGTGATGAAAATCGCCGCGGACACGATCACGAACCAAAACGCGATGCAGGTTGTGCAAACCGGCCAAAGCGCTATCCGCGCGGGCGACTGCGTGATCGACTTCTCGGGCGTGATTCGCTGCGACACGGCGGCCGTAGCTTGCGTCCTGGCCTGGTTGCGCGTGGCGCACGAAATGGGCACAAAGCTCGAACTACTCGCAGTACCCGATGAGTTGCGGAGCTTGGCAAAGCTCTATGGGGTAAGTGCGTTGATCAACGCTGCGTAGCCGCGGCCGCAAGGCCCGGCTACCCTACAATGTCGGCGTAGCGGCCGGGTCGACCCCGGCCCGCCGCGTATCTGATGTCTACCGCCGCAATCGAAGTCAGTGCCCTGACCAAGCGCTACGCGCAAGTCACCGCGCTCGACGCCGTCGACCTGTCAATCCAACAGGGGGAATTCTTCGGTCTGCTCGGACCCAACGGGGCGGGCAAAACCACCTTGATTTCGATTATCGCGGGCTTGTCTCGCGCAACGAGCGGACGCGCCAAGGTTATGGGTCACGACGTGATCGACAATTACCGCTCGGCGCGCCGCAGCCTGGGGGTCGTTCCGCAGGAGCTTGTGTTCGATCCGTTTTTCACCGTGCGCGAGATGCTGCGCATCCAATCGGGATACTTCGGTCTGGCGCGCAATGATGCCTGGATCAACGAGGTGATGGAAAATCTCGATCTTGCAGACAAGGCCGAGGTCAACATGCGAGCATTGTCCGGCGGCATGAAAAGACGGGTGCTGGTGGCGCAGGCGCTCGTGCACCGGCCACCGGTCATCGTGCTCGATGAGCCAACAGCGGGCGTGGATGTGGAATTGCGTCAAGGCCTTTGGCAGTTCATGCGGCGCCTAAACCGCGATGGCCACACCATTGTGCTGACAACGCATTACCTGGAAGAGGCCCAACAGATGTGCGAGCGCATCGCAATGCTCAAGGCGGGTCGAATTCTCGCGCTCGAGCCCACACACGAGCTGTTGCGGCGAATCTCCGGTGTCCTGGTTGCCCTGCGCCTGCGCGGGCAGTTGCCGCCCGCATTGCGTGACTGGGTCATCGAGCAGGACCACGAGCACGTCGTGCTGCGTCTGCCGCATCCGCGCGAGGTCGGCGCCGCATTAGAGGCATGCCGCAGCTTTGGCAGCGAGGTTGAGGAACTCGAAGTCGGCCCTGCGGACTTGGAGGACGTTTTCTTGCAACTGATGTCAGAAACTGCCGAGCAGAGCCTCTCGTGAACCCGCCGATGCCGATGAGCGCGCTGGCGATGGCGACAGCGCAGGAAGCGAGCTCCTGGGCCGGTTTTCGTACCCTGCTCTACAAAGAGTGTCTGCGCTTTTGGAAGGTGAGCTTTCAGACGGTTGTTGCGCCGATTCTAACGGGCGTGCTGTACTTGTTGGTCTTTGGGCACATGCTCGATACGCGGGTTGAGCCATTTGCGGGCGTGCCGTACAGCTCGTTTCTGATTCCTGGTCTGGTGATGATGTCGATATTGCAAAACTCCTTTGCCAATTCCTCCTCTTCGCTGATTCAGTCCAAGATTATGGGCAACCTCGTCTTTTTGCTCCTACCGCCGCTCTCAGCGCTGCAGTTCTTCGGTGCCTACATTCTGGCCTCGCTGCTGCGTGGCCTGGCGGTTGGCGTGGGGGTTTTTGCCGTGACGGTATGGTTCGCGCCGGCCGAATTCCAAGCGCCTTTGTGGATTCCCGTGTTCGCGCTGAGCGGTGCGGCGATGCTGGCGGTTGTGGGTTTGATCGCGGGAATTGTCTCGGACAAGTTCGACCAGCTGGCGGCGTTTCAGAACTTTCTTATCCTTCCGGCAACGTTTCTCTCCGGCGTGTTTTATTCGGTTCACGGACTGCCGTCCTTTTGGCAGGTATTCTCCCGTGCTAACCCCTTTTTTTACATCATTGACGGTTTTCGGTATGGGTTCTTTGCGCGTTCGGACGTCTCGCCCTGGTTCAGTTTGCTGGTTGTGGGGCTGTCTTTTTGCGCGCTCTCGGCTATCGCCTTGACTATGCTGCGCCGGGGTTACAAGCTGCGAACATGAACCAGATCCCGACTGCCGAATCGATTCGGCATGCCATCGCGCGGGCCCTGCCCTGTGAGCGCATCGAGGTAGATGGCGACGGCCATCACTTCGAGGCACTGATTGTCAGCGCAGCTTTTGAAGGGCGAACGCGCATTGACCGTCATCGCCTGGTGTACACGGCGCTGGGTGATCGGATGCGCGAGGAGATTCACGCGTTATCCATGCGCACACTTACGCCACAAGAATTCGGCGCCGCCACCGGCGCGGCACGCCTCGAAGGAAGCTAACCGCTAAATGGACAAGTTGCGAATTCGCGGCGGCAACCGCCTGGAGGGAACCATACGCGTGGCGGGTGCGAAGAACGCCGCATTGCCGATCATGGCCGCGGCGCTACTTACGCAGGAGGAATTGCGGCTGCAAAACGTGGCGCGCTTGGCCGATACGGCCACGATGAGCCGCTTGCTCAGCGGAATGGGCGTAGCTGTGGAGCGCGACGGCGAGCGCATGGTGCTGCGCGCTACAAAGCTCGAATCGGTACTGGCGCCCTATGAGCTTGTAAAGACGATGCGCGCATCGATCCTGGTTCTGGGCCCGCTGCTTGCTCGTGAGGGCGAAGCCCGCGTCAGCTTGCCCGGTGGCTGCGCCATCGGCGCGCGCCCGATTGACCAGCATCTGAAGGGTTTACAGGCCCTGGGTGCCGAATTGCAGATCGAAGGAGGCTACATTGTCGCGCGCCGTGGCGCCGTGGGTCGCCTGCGCGGCGCGCGCATCGTGACCGACTTGGTCACGGTGACCGGCACAGAAAACCTAATGATGGCCGCCACACTTGCCGAAGGCCAAACGGTTATCGAAAACGCGGCCCGAGAACCAGAGGTCGTCGATCTGGCCGCGTGCCTAAATCGCATGGGTGCGGCGATTCGGGGCGCCGGCACGGATACCATTGTCATCGAGGGCGTCGAACGACTGCACGGAGCCGAGCATCATGTGATCGCCGATCGCATTGAAAGTGCGACGTTTCT
>CAZSOI010000113.1:0-6138 GCA_964608115.1 uncultured Burkholderiaceae bacterium
ATTACCTCCTTGGCGGCGTCATGGTTCCTGGAATCGACAGCGCAGAAACCACGCAAGGTGGGCGCCACGGCACGTCCTCGGAATCGGGCAACGAAACCCCGAAGGATGCCGTGGTGTACTACGCCAATGCAGGACGCCAGGTGTTGTCCAGCCATTGCGCCATGGTGGGTCTGCTGGCCCGCAAGTACCTGGAAGTGCATTCCCCTCGCTGGCCGCACTGGGCACTGGGGGCCCTGCATGCAGGTTTTCTTCACGACCTTGGCAAGCTTGACCCCGCATTTCAGGCGCAACTGCTGTTGGCGGAACCACCAAACAACTCGGCAGGGCCTCGCATCCACGAGCTGAGCTGGGCGCTCACGCACCTCGCTTTTGAACCGGCCAAGGTGCGTAAGCTCTTGCCCAGCACGCTGCCTTGGCACGCCATCCAGTACGCGGTTTTCTGGCGGCAGACAAGCACTTCCGGTCCCCGGGAACAAAAGCGTTTTGCCAACCTGGAACAGCTATGCAAACGTGCAGGCGGCTGGATTCAGAGCTTTCAGCCGACCCTAATAGTCTTACTTGCTGACATTCGAAGCAAAACCGGCTTCCCGGTTTTTGAGGTGGAGCCGCGCGCGCGCCCGGTTAGCAACGTTGAAACTCCGCTTTTCCGGCAAGAACAAAAGCGAACGTCGGACGAGATTCTCGCGGACCCGACAAAAAAACCGCCGCAGGAATCTATGGACACCGCCATTCGAACCGGCCTGAATTTTGCGAACCGTATGGTCTCGGCAATGAGCACACTGGAGCTCGAAGAGGCCTTGCGGGCGTGGAGCAAGACCAAGTTTCTGCCCGACCTCGTCATAGAACGCGAGCGTGACGATTACACGACCGTTCCGCTAGAGCATACGTTTACGCAGCCACTCTCCACTTGAGCATTTTTGCTGCTTGGTACTTGCGACGTAACCCGGCCTTTTGGCCGAATGGAACGACCCGAGGCGTTGCGAGCGCAAAACGCGCCGGAAATAGTCCGGCGTGAGTTTGGCGTGACTCGGCCGGTGAATGACTGTTTGGTACAGACAGAAGAGCAAAAAAGCAAAAAGGACGCTCGCCGACGAACGTCGATGAGATCCATCGGTTGCGGGCAGGGACTGAGCTACGAACCAAGGGGGTCGTGGCCACGAATCCTGCCGGGCGCACCAATCAAATCAAGGGGATGCAGAAATGCAGTTCCTTTCTTTTTCGACTTGCCGGTCTTTCGCCAAGCAACCTTCGAACGTTTTCACCTTTCAGGGGTAAAGCGAGCCGAGGTCTGCAGCGGAAGAGTTCCAGTAGGCGTCGGCGTCTCAATTAGCCTACGAAGTGCCTTGCCGCGCGGCGCAAGGCCAGGCGTGCCAACACGTACGCCGACACCCTTGCGAAGGCCTTTTCACGGCGTTGCAGTTCCTGGCGCGTGGCAGCCTGCAGGTCGGCGACCCCTTGCACCACACCGTCCTTGATTACTTGAGTCAGCGAGTCCAGGTGCCGAATATCTTGCGCGGGGTCGCGCTCAAACACCAGGAGGTCCGCGCGGGCATCCTTGGAGATGTGGCCGATGTCGTTCAAGCCGAGCCATTGCGCGGCATCCCGGGTGGCCATGCGCAAAGCTACCGATGCCGGGATGCCGGCCTCCACGAACAGCTCCAGTTCGCGGTGTAGCGCCCATCCTGGGATGGAGAAGGGCTGCATGGTGTCGGAGCCCGGGAACAGCTGGGCGCCGCTCTCGTACAGCTCTCGGACCAGCCGCATCTTCTTGGGCGCGGCGTCCTGAAGATTGCTCAGGTCCTGCTCGCCGAGATGGCGGTATGCCGGTATGCCAATCTCCGGGTTCCACACGACTTCTCCAAAGTAGGAGGGCATGAGCGTGCCGCAAAGCGCGCTCGCATTTTCGTAATCGCGATACCGCAACAAGCCCTTAGTCGTGACCAAAGTGGGCGTATTGGCCAATCCGTGCCGGGCGCAGTGGTTCACTACCTCCTGCATGCGTCGCTCGTCGACTGCCTGCCAGTCGGCGGTGCGCGAGACCACGTGATCGCGACGCAACGAATGCGGTGGAGCGACGCCGAAGAAGTGTTGCGCGTCGGCGATGGATGCCTGCTCCAGCGTCAGCGGCGTGGGCACGTGTCCGAGCGCCCGTATGCCAGCCTTGGCGGCGGCATCCTGCAGCACGCGCAGATCCTCCGCCAGGAGGTTTTCGTACAACTTGATGCAGCCGGCCCCCACCTGCTGCAGGCGCTCGATGATGGACGGTGCATCGGATGGTTGACGATAGGCCAGTACGTTGCGCCAGCGGAAAGGGGGACGCCCTACAAAATAGTAGGACGCCACAATACGCGGCCCCATGGTCGGATGGCGCGCGAGCAATGTCCGCGCCGCCGGCAACGCGCTGCCATCGGCATCGCCGGCTTCGCGAATGGTGGTCACGCCATGCTGCAAGAACAGGCGCAGAAAGTGGGGTCCAAGGCGCAAGATATTGTCGCCCGCCAGGTGCGCGTGCATGTCCACCAGGCCGGGCAACAGGAAGCGGTCCGCGCATTGCTCCAGCACGGAAAACTCCGCCGGGTGCTGCTCCTGCGGCGCGCGAAGATCTGCAATGCGGCCCCGATCGACATAGACGTCCGCGATGAAAGTCGGTTGCATGGGGTTGATCACCCGCATGCGCGGAAGAACGAATGCGCCGCTGGCCAGCGGGCGCAAGGATGGCGAAACGCTTGCTTCGTCCAGCGCGAACCCCCGCCCTGCAGGCGATACAAGCCGCCATGCACCGTCCGCCGGGCCATAAAAGTAGCTGGCCCAACCAGGACCCAAAGACGGCCCGCAGCATTGGCTGCGCAGGCTCATGTCCTCAATGGCGCGCAAGTAGAGCAAAACTTCCAAGTCATCGGGCGCGCAGGCGCTCTCCGACATTCGATTCGCTGTCTCCGACACGCCCGGCCCCCCGTGGACAAGCGCCGATTTTGGTTCAGCAACGCTCATGGATTCGACTGGGCATGCGGCCTGAGTCTCGCATCGGCGGTTTCAACGTTGAGCAAACCTTCGTCGCGGAGCCACTGGTAGCTGGCCTGCACCATGCTGCGCAGGTCCGTCGCGCGGTAGCCCAGCTCGCGCTCGGCACGGGAGAAATCGCAGGACATTTGGCGTGTGACCGAGTACGCAATCTCCGGCGTTAGGTTCGGCGCCTTGTCGCTGATGGCCGAAGCCCAGCTCTGCAGCCGGCCCATGACTTTCAGTACCCAGGCCGGCGTAGGCTTGGCAGGAACTTCGCGACCCGTGACTTCGCTAATGGCCTGCACCAGTTGCACGAAACTGGTGTCGGGTCCACCCAGCAGATAATTCTGGCCGTTGCGTCCCCGCTCCGCCGCCGCGATGAGCGCCTTGGCCACCTCGCGGACGTCGCAAAAGTTCACTCGACCCGGCGGTACGCCCGGCAGGCGCCCCGCTTGAACCAACAGGATCAGACGGGCCCAACCTTGAGTATCGCCGGGCCCGAGGATGAGCGACGGGTTGACGATGCTGGCGTTCAACCCCTGGACGATGCCGGCGCGGATCTCCTGCTCGGCCAGGCACTTGGTCTTGAAGTGGTTGACCCAGGACTCGCCACCGAGCTGCGGTGCCTCTTCATTGAAGCGCTGCACATGGGCACCATACGCGACCCAGCTCGAGCAGAACACCAACTTGTGCGTGCCGCGCGCCAAGGCGGCCCGGACAACGTGGCGCGTGCCTTCGACATTGATGCGAGTTTGCTCCGCATTACGCCTCGCCCACATATTGCTGGTGCCCGCAACATGGAACACGGCGTCCACGGACTGTGGCAGAGCGAGCAGCAGCGACTGCGGATCGACCACGTCGCCGAGCGCGTGCTCTATCGGAAAGCGGTCCAGCCGCTTGGTGTCCGAATCCGGCCGATGGAACGCGATCACCCGCCAGCCCTGGCGCGTGAGCTCCTCGATCAGGTTGGACCCCACGAAGCCGGTGCAACCCGTCACAAAAGCGGTCTTGGGTTTCATGGCGTGCGGAGCGAGGATTACAAATATTCAATCGAACTCGATTTTCTGACGAAATCGCCTATCTCGACAAACGAAAAATTTTGCAAGTGAAGATGAATTAATCTCAACATGAAAAAATTGGTTCCGCTGAACGGCCTGCGTGCTTTCGAAGTAGCGGTGCGCGCCGGCAGCTTGACGGCCGCCGCGAGGGAGTTGCACGTCACGCCTTCGGCCATCAGCCATCAGCTCAAGCGGCTGGAAGAGCAACTCGGTATGCAGCTGATGGAGCGCACTCCTCAGCGCCTGGCGCTGACGCCTGCAGGCCAGGACTACTACCGCGCGGTGTCGGCCGCTTTCGAACAACTGGTCGCCGCAACCGGGCGCCTGCTTCGCGAACGCGATCAGCAGGTGGTGACCCTGACGGCGCCGCCGGTGTTTTCCGTCAAATGGTTGGTGCGGCGGCTGGCCGATTTCCATCGCCGCCACCCGGACATCGAGGTCCGTGTCAGCACCTCCTACCGCACGATGGATCTGCGCCACGGCGACTACGATCTGGGCATTCGCTGGGGCACCGGTGATTGGCCGGGGCTGCAGGTCGAACGGCTGATGGGCGACACGGTGCAGCCGGTGTGCAGCCCCAAGCTGATCGCTCCGGGCAAGACGCTCACGCTAAAGGCGCTGTTACGCCAACCGCTGATCCACATGAGCTTTGTTCGCGGCGACTGGCGCCTTTGGGCGCGACTGATGGGTCTGGATTTGCCTAGCAGCGTGCGCGGGCCCCGCTTTAGCGAGGCCACCGCGGCGATTCAGGCAGCGGTGGACGGCTTGGGCTTGGTGTTGGGTCCAAGGGTGCTCGTGCATGACGAAATGTGCTCGGGCCAGCTGGTGACCCCTGGCGGCGAGCCCGTACGATTGGGCGACGCCTATTACCTGGCCTATGCAGACCGCGCCAGGCGCAACCCGGCTGCGATGGCATTTCGCCAATGGCTCCATAGTATTTGTGCCGCGTTCGAACGCTCCCAGCCAGCCGCCCGCTTGAGCCTGCAGCCGGGCGAGACCGTATCGACCACGACCTTGGAGTGAGGCGCCCAAGCGAGATTCGGAAACCTCCTATTGCCTTGAAGCGTTATTTCGCGCCTCTTGCAAGCGGGACTTTTGTCCCAACGAGGGAGTGGGTGCACGAAGGTCAGGAGGACTTGCTCGCGGACCTGTTTGGTTCCAACGCTTTTACCCGCAGATACGCGGCTCCGATCGATTTGGCGCGTGCCGCGAAAATCCGGCGAGAATACCGTTTTCCACGTTCGTGAGTGACAAAATCCGCCGGCAAAAGTGCGTCGGGACGAGCGGCTTCGATGCGACGATTGCGCAGACCCAGTGGGGATTGCCGTTCATGGGGTCGCTTGCGGCAGATGCCGACCGCCGACGGGGATGCGGGCCCCTGAACGGCGAAGGCTTCCCGTTGCGGCATTGGTCAGTACCGTGTTTGGTTCGCGTAGTGCGAACGCAACTAGCACGTCTTGTCGAACTTCCAGCTACAGAGGATTTCCCGTGAATGACAACCTGCCATCGCCTTGGGTGTGCCGATTTTCGGTTTTGATTCCCGCGAAAGGCAGGGTTCTCGATCTGGCGTGCGGATATGGTCGCCACGCGCGGCTGCTGGCCGATATGGGATATCGCGTCGAGGCCGTGGACCGTGATGCCCAGGCACTTGCCGCGCTTGAAGGACGGAGGGGAATTGAAACGCGCGTGGCCGACATCGAAAGTTGTCCGTGGCCATATGAAGCCGCGAGCTTCGATGGAGTGATTGTGACCAATTATCTGCATAGGCCGGTTTTCGCTGCGCTCATCGATGCGATCCGGCCGGGCGGGGTGCTGATCTACGAGACATTCATGGTCGGCAACGAAACGCTCGGAAAGCCTTCGAATCCGGACTTTCTGGCGCAACCCGGCGAATTGCTCGATTGCGTGCACGCTCGACTGACCGTGATCGCATTTGAGCAGGGACGGGTTGACAGTCCGAAACCTGCCTACGTGCAGCGCATCTGTGCGGTGGCCGGAGGGGTCGGGCAATTGCCGACCTAGACGCCGTTCGGGTGGCACCTTTCGCCGGTTTGGACGCAATCGGTCGCATTGCAAT
>CAZSOI010000114.1:0-6311 GCA_964608115.1 uncultured Burkholderiaceae bacterium
CCAGCATGGCAATTTGCTGGCCAATCAGTCCGACGGCGCGGTAGGGCTCAATTCCTCGCAGCTCGATTATCTGGCGCAGATCGAGAGCACGACGATCAAGCGCATCGAAGACATTTTGGAGCCGATCGTCGGGCGCGGCAACGTGCGCGCCCAGGTAACGGCCGACGTTGATTTTTCCAACATCGAGACAGAAGACGAGTCCTACAAACCCAATCAGGGAGCCGACAAGGCCGCCATACGATCGCAATCGACCAACGAGAGCACGCAGCCCGGCACCAGCGGTCCGCAGGGAATACCCGGCGCACTGTCTAACCAGCCGCCGGTGCCGCCGACAGCGCCCATCAACGGCCAGCAACCGCCGCTGAATCCGCCTGCCAATGCTGCAAACAGCGCACCGGCAAGCACTCACCACGAACAGACGATCAACTACGAGATCGACAAGAACATCCGGCACACGCGCAATGCCAGCGGCCAAATCCGGCGCCTCACTGCCGCCGTGGTCGTTAACAACAAGGCACCTGCCGACGGCCAGGGAGCAGGTACGCCCTGGGACAACAAGGAGATTGAGAACCTGCAGGCGCTCGCTCGCCAGGCGATGGGATTTAACGAGCAGCGCGGAGATTCGCTGAACCTGGTCAACGCACCGTTTAGTCAGCCCGAAATTTCTCCGGCCGAACCGGTTCCGCTGCTGCAGCGGCCGGACGTGCTTGCCCTGGCCAAGGAAGGCGGCAAGGCACTGCTGTTTCTTGTGTTGACCGCAATCGTCGTATTCGGTGTTCTCCGACCCGCGATGAAAACCATCGGCACGGCGCCCATCATCACCGAAGCGCCCGCCGCAACGCCACCGGCCCTGGCATCACCCGCAGGCGGCACCCCACCGTCGATCGAAGGGGTCCGCCAAATTGCCAAGAGTGACCCGGCGGCAGTTGCCAATGTGGTCAAGTCCTGGGTTGGCGACGCCAGGGCCTGAGCAAGATCATGGCAGCGGAAGACTCCGGCATCGAGCGCGCCGCAATCCTCCTGATGTCCGTCGGGGAGGAAGGCGCTGCCGAGGTCTTCAAGTACTTGACACCAAAAGAGGTGCAAAAAGTCGGGGAGTCCATGGCCAAGATGCGCACGGTTTCGCGCGATCGTGTCGACGAGGCCATCAAACGCTTCCATGAGACGCGCGAAGGCAATTACTCTTTGGTGCGCGATACGGACGAATATGTGAGTCAGGTGCTGCGCAAGGCGCTTGGCGACGATAAGGCCAACTTGCTGATCGATCGAATCCTGCAGGGCAGTGATGTCTCCGGGATCGAATCGATGAAGTGGATGGACCCGGCGGCGGTTGCCGAGTTGCTCAAGGGCGAACACCCCCAAATCGTTGCGTCAATCCTGGTGCACCTGGAGCGCGATCACGCATCCGAGGTGCTGAAAAATATACCGGAGCGCCTGCGCAACGACATCCTCCTGCGCGTCGCCACGCTCGACGGGATTCAACCGAAGGCACTTGAGGAGCTCAATCAGGTTCTATCGCGTGTGCTGGCGGGCAGCGACAAGGTGAAGAAAGCGACCTTGGGAGGAACAAAGGCTGCTGCGGAGATTCTCAATTTCTTGGGCAGTGCTATTGAGACGGTGGCGATCGAGGCGATTCGCGAACACGACGCCGAACTTGCACAAAAGGTCCTTGACCAGATGTTTACCTTCGAGAATCTCAACGATCTCGATGACAAGGCCATACAAACGTTGCTGCGCGAGGTGCAGTCCGAGGCTCTCATCGTCGCTCTTAAGGGCGCCGATGAATCGCTTCGCGAGCGCATCTTTAAGAACATGTCGACCCGCGCAGCCGAAACGCTGCGCGAGGACCTGGAAGCCAAGGGCCCGGTGCGGCTTTCGGAAGTGGAAGCCGAGCAACGCGAAATCCTCAAGATCGTCCGGCGTCTTGCCGATGAGGGCCAAATCCAACTCGGCGCGGGCGGCGCTGACGATGAGTTCGTCTGACCCGCGCGCGTCGGCGCACTGCGAGGCATGAGATGGGGGCATCGGATCGGTTTTCGCGCACAATTCCGAAGGACAAAATCGGCGGCACGGCCAATTGGGAACTGCGCCCGCTTGCGAGCGGTACGCGCGTTGCCGGCTCCGCACCGCTGTCGGTACGGGGCACGGGCGCGGGACGCGAGCAAAGCGGCTACGAGGCAGGGCGCGCGCAGGGCTATACGGATGTCATGCGCAATGCCCAGCAAGCCAGGGCAGCCGATCTGCAACGCCTTGAGAGCCTACTGGCCGGTTTGGACAAACGCTTCGAGGAACTCGCGCTGCAATCGGCCGACTGCCTGCTCGATCTGGCGCTAGATATCGCTGGCCAGATTCTGCGGCGCGAAATCCAGACGCACCGCGACTCGATTTTGCCGGTAGTGCGAGAAGCGCTGTCTATGATCATCGATGCGCACGCCCATCCCACGGTGCGATTGTCCCCGGTTGATTTTGAGCTGGTGCGCGAATCGCTGCGCGGCGACGGCCAGTTTCACGGCTGTCGCTTTCTTGCCGATCCAGCGATCCAGCCGGGTGGCTGCCGTGTCGATTCGCCCCATGCAGAGGTCGATGCAACTTTGGCCACGAGGTGGCGTCGCGTCATTCAGACATTGGGTTCGGCTGCACCTGCGCCTGAAATCACAATCCAAGACGCGAGCGACGATCCGGACCGCGAGGCGGAGCATCAATGAGCCCGCCGGACAAGGCACAGCAGCTCTCGGCCTTTCCTCAGTTCCTCAAGGAGTGCCGCTCCATTGTGAGCTGTGCCGAACCCTTGGAACTGCGGGGCCGGCTCACGCGCTCCGCCGGTCTGGTCATGGAGGTCGTCGGGCTGAAATTACCGGTGGGCGCCCGTATTGCGGTCGTGCAGGCAGACAACGCGCGACTTGACGCGGAGGTAGTCGGATTCTCGGGCGAGCGTTTGTTTCTCATGCCTATCAGCGAGCCGCAAGGCATTCGACCCGGCGCCATGGTGGTTCCCTTCGAGCCCGCCGCGCAACGTCCCAGTCTGGCGCAGCGCAATCACCCGCGGCGCCGCGCGGAGGATCGCGCACGCCAGCTACCGATGGGTGACGCACTGCTGGGCCGCGTGGTTGACCCGAGCGGCACGCCGCTAGACAGAAGCGGCCCGTTGCTCGCGGCCGATGCTAGCGCGTGCGAACTTCATCCCTTGACGCGACGCGTGATCAATGCGATGGACCGCGCGCCGGTGCGCAATGCGTTAGATGTCGGAATCCGTGCCATCAATGGCCTGCTCACAGTTGGTCGCGGGCAACGAATCGGTCTTTTTTCCGGATCAGGGGTCGGTAAAAGTGTGCTGCTGGGAATGATGGCTCGCTTTACGACGGCCGATATCATCGTCGTGGGTCTGATCGGCGAGCGCGGCCGAGAGGTCAAGGAATTCATCGACGACATCCTCGGAGCAGAAGGTCTGCGGCGGGCGGTCGTCGTTGCCGCGCCAGCTGACACCACACCGCTGGTGCGCATGCAGGGAGCGGCTTACGCAACCTCGATTGCCGAGCATTTTCGCGATCAAGGACGCGACGTTTTACTGCTGATGGATTCGCTTACGCGCTATGCCATGGCCGCGCGCGAAATCGCATTGGCCATCGGCGAGCCGCCTGCCACGAAAGGATACCCGCCGTCCGTTTTTGCCAAACTGCCGCAACTCGTAGAGCGAGCTGGCAATGCCTCGGCGGGAGGCGGTTCGATTACGGGTTTTTACACCGTGTTGACCGAGGGCGACGACCCGCAGGATCCGGTTGCCGACGCAGCGCGGGCTATCCTAGATGGCCACATCGTATTGTCGCGATCGTTGGCGGAGTCCGGGCACTTCCCGGCCATTGATGTCGAAAGCTCCATCTCCCGAGTTATGCCAGCGGTGTGCAGTGCGCAGCAAATCGAACTTGCGCGACGGTTCCGAGCACTGTATTCACGCTACCAGCGCAACCATGACCTGCTGTCCGTCGGCGCTTACGTTGCCGGAGCCGATCCCACACTCGATGCCGCGATCGCCGCCCATCCGCGCATGGAGCGATTTTTGCAGCAATCCATGACCGAGCGTGCAACCCTTAGTCGCTCGCAACAGGATCTGGCGGCACTTATTGAGGCGGTACCGAGTGTCGGAAGCTAACAGATGCCACCACGGTTTTGCGAATGCAAATGTGAGGCGCCGCTGAGGCGCCGGCCAAATCCAAAATGAACCCAGAGACCTTGCGCACCCTGATTGAGTTGGCCAAGAGCAAGTGCGATGCGGCCCAGGCCCGGCATGCGACCTTGCTACGAGCGCTTGAGCAAGCCCGCGCGCACTTGGCGACCCTGCACCAGTACGCTCAGGAGTATGAGGAACGCGCGCGTTGCCGCCCAGGCGACAGTCGGGACCCGAGTGCGGAGCGCAACCAAGTGGTGTTTCTCGAGCGCTTGCAACAAGCGGTCGCAGCGCAACAGCGGCAAATCGAGACCCGCGAGCAGGCTGTTGCCCAGGCGGCCAGCGAGCTGGTGATTTGTCTGCGCAAACATAAGAGCTTGGAGACTTTAGCCTCGCGGCGCCTCGAACGCCAACGTCGCAGTGAGATACGCCGCGATCAGAAAAATACCGATGAGTTCGCGCAGCGCTCACACAAGCAGGCGGCAGACGTCGGATTGGGAAGCAGGGCTGCTGTTGCCGGGAGTGAATCATGATTTCGAGCACGATTGCCAGTGCGTTGGCGCCGAGTACATCGAGCCAGCGACAAGACGCCTGTTCGTCGTCGACGAGCGTCACAGACGCTGCCAGCGACAGCGCGAGCTTTTCGTCCGCGATGGCCAACGCGACGACCACACCGCCGACGAACGACGCGAGCAATCGGGAAGGCGGCGATGTGCCCAAGCAAACGCCCGGGGACGGTGGTAAGGACGAGACTACGGCCAACGCGCAAAGCGCTAACGAATCGCGGTCGGGCCAGAGAGCCGCAAACACCAACGCAGCTTCGAGGAGCAGCGCGACGAACCGCGGGGCCTTGGCAACCGAGGCATCTGCCGCATCGGCCCCCGCGACGAATGCGGCGAAAGCCCCTGCAGCCGCGGTACGCACAGACGATTCAGACGGTGGCACTGGTGCCAACAGTCAAAGGAGCGCAAAGTCCGAGGCGGACAAACCCACAAGCGACTCTGAAACTCGCAGGGCAAGTACCGTGACAACGACCGACACGGCTGCGCCGGTCGGTGTCAGCAGTCCTGTGCCGACAGACGCCAGCGTTGGCGCGTTAGTACAGGCAGCCGCTGCGCAAGCCAAAGGCGAGGATTTGAGCGCGCCTAACGTGGGGGACCGCGCTGCCTTGCTCCCAGGCAACATTGCGAGCACTGCCGGATTTCGAGCTTCAGATGGTGTCGACGCAGAAAGTGAGGCGCAAGTTGTCACGGCGCAAGGACAAGCCCAAGCGCTGCAATCCCCGGGCCAAGTTTCCAATTCCGACGCCTCAGTCGCGGGAGCGGTCCCCAGCTTCGCGATGCTTTTTGCCCGATCCGAACGACCGCAGGGTCTATCCGCAAGCGACAACCCAAAAGGCAGCCTCGGGGATTGCGCGCTGGCAAACGGCGGCACACTGCAGGCTGTCTCATCGCCGACAGCGGCGCTTGCAAGTCTAGCCGGCACGCCAATCCACGCCGGCGCGACGCTTGGTCTAGGCCCTGCCGAGATCAACATTGCAACGCGAATTGGCGATCCGGGCTTCGGACAGGACGTATCGCGGCAGTTGGTTTTCTTGGCTAAGACAGGAGTGCAGTCTGCGCAGTTGTCGCTGCAACCAGCAGAACTTGGACCCGTGAGCGTCTCAATACAGATGAACGGCCTGCAGGCGTCTTTGGTGATTTCGGCCAGTCACGCAGCAACCCGCGCTGCGCTGCAAGAGGCACTTCCCCATCTGAGCGAACTTTTTCAGAGCAGCGGTTTGCAACTTGCCGACGCCCAGGTCGGTGACGGCTCCGCACGCAATGCGGACCAGGGTGCATCCCAAGGCTACGGACTTGCAATCAACGATCCGCTCAATTCGACGGTGGCGGCGCGCGCAGCCGTGATTGGTGTTGACGCGACGGCGGGCGGCCGGGCAGCGGCCAGTGGTCTGATCGATACCTTTGCTTAGTGCCAAATCGCGCGCATATTCGGCTGATTGCCGCGACGACCCATTCCCAATAATCGCTAAAGATTGCCGGTCCGCTGCCGAGGCGACAGCGGGCGGTTTGTAACGCTTTTGGGGAAATGATGGCCGATATGAAGGCAGCCGCCGCTGCGGCACCAGCCAGAGAAGCACCGGGCGCAG
>CAZSOI010000115.1:0-2871 GCA_964608115.1 uncultured Burkholderiaceae bacterium
GCCGTAAGCTATACCACGGGCAGGAGCAACCTTGCGTCAACGAGCGTTGCGCTGGCGTCAAGACGATCCACGTTGAACAGATCCCGCCACGTGTCGGCTCCGGCGCGCAGCTTGAAATCCCTCAGGATTCCGCCGCGCGCGCGCGCCACGTAGCGGCCGATTTCGACGTGATCGGTCGTCAGGGCGAGCACGGCGTCGCGCAGCATATTGATGTTGAGATCCGGGACGTCGAGCGCAATTTCGGGTCTTTCGAATACTCCGGTCATGTGCAGTTGAAGACTTCCGTCCGGCAGCAAGGAACCGACGCGCATTTCGCTGAGCGTGAGCTCGCTTTCGTGCGCTCGTAGGATAGCGCGACCTTTCAGGTTGCTCTGGTCCATCGGCAGACGTTGCCCCGAGCGCACCAATTCGAGGGAGGCAACGTTCAGATTAAAGTCGCACGTCAACTCGGTCTTGGCGTCGGTGGCGAGGCGCGCCGCAACGTCCGCAGGCGATACGTTGACCCCCAGCGCGGCATCGGTAAGGAGACGATCCAACCAGGGTTGCGCGTTAAAACGGGCGACCTCAAGGTTAAGGTTCGCGGACAAGTCGGCAAATTCGATTCGCCCCGAAAGACGCAACTGGTCCCAGAAATTGCTGGACGCGCTCACCTGAAGATCCAAGCCCGTCGCATCGGCCTGGGCGCGCAAAGACAATCCGCGCACCCGAAGTTCGGGCAGGGTGCTGGCGTTAACTTGCAGGTCCGAGTCGGAAATTTCCAGCCGCGCGCCGTACAAAACCTCTTGGGCGGCTTGCGCCAAAGGCGCTAAGACGAACCGATACACCGTCAAGGGATCTTGGGTCGGTTCGTTTTGTGCCGGTGGCGACCATGGGATTTGGAGCCGAACGACCGGCCGCATGACCGCAATCGACAAGACCTCGATGTGTCCGCGCAACAACGAAAGCAATCCCAACCGCGCTTGCGCCTGCTCAATGGTTGCGTGAAGGCGCCCCGGGATATCGACCGCCACGGCGCGCAGTTCGACGCGCGGTACCGGCAGCAGGCGGACTTGCAAGTCGTCCCATGTGATTTGCCCGTTTGCGGCCTGCGAAATTTTGCGCTCAACGCCGGATTTGAGTGCGGGCAGGTCAAGGACCCGGGGGCCGAGCAGCATGGCCCCTACGACAAAAGCGATAGCCGCCGCGCCCGCGAGGCTCAGGCGAAGCGGCCAGCGGCGGCCGGCAGATTTCAAGTTCGGCCTGTCTTAATTAAATAAAACCGGACCGCAAGCCGATTCGTGCGCCCGACCCGACGAACGGTAGCGGGCGCATTCGATCTTGCGGCCCGCTGCCTGGGCAAATCAATACAGCGAAAAAGACGCCGGCACTGCCCTGCGCCGGCGCCGCAAACGAGGTTTCCTCGTCGAATTACTTGGCAGCGGCCGGAGTCACGGCAATGGCAATCGCCTGCGTGTAGGTCACTTCGACCTGGTCCCCCTTGTGGACGACTTTGAACTGTTCCGGATTGTGAACCGGCAGCGTCACCGTACGCTTGGGTCCCTTGAGCGTGATCGTCTTCTTCTGAGGATCCACTCCGACTACGTCGGCCAGGACGACAACCTCCTTGACCGCGGCCCCAGCAGGCTTCTGCCCGGGCGCCGCGTGTTCCATTTCCCCACCTTCGATGCGCACGCGTACGCCGGCCTTGGTCTTCGCCAGCTCGAGATACAAAGATTCCACGTAGCGCGCGGTAACCGTATCGCCCAGATGGATCTGGTCGAAGTTCTTCACTTCGTCGCCGCAAACGACATCGACATCGCCATTGGCGCCTCGCAGCGTGACAATCCGATCGGCCTTGTCGATCGCAACGACCTTTGCCGACAGCTCCACGGTTTGCGCGACCATAGCTTTACCGGGTTCGCTGGCCATCACGGTCGCGCCCGTCGGCGGTGTCTGAGCAATTGCCGGGGCTGCCACCGCTCCGGCCAGGATGCAAGAGGCGATCAAGAATTTGTTGTGCATGGCGAATTTCCCTTTCCGGTTTTAAAAAAGGAGCCGAGCCGCATCGTTCGATGCATTGTTGCGGTGCCACAGAGCAAAGCAGGATATCGGAGCTCGGGCTGGCTGGCTATCCGAAAACCGCAAGCGCCGAGCGCTCCGCGGCTCAACGCCCGAACGCATAAAAAAGCAGCAGAACATAAACGGCCGAGACCGTGAGCTGAAGCACGGTGATCGGGATGCCGTAGCGAAGAAACGTCGCAAAGGTGAGGCGTTTTCCGTTGGCGGCGCAGATGCCGGCGCTCACGACGTTGGCCGCGGCTCCGATCAGGGTCGAATTTCCACCGAGGGTCGCGCCGAACATCATCGAGATGAACAGCGGCAAAGTTGATTGCGGCCAATCCGTGAAGGTGGGCCCGAGCGCGTGCTCGGGAACGAGTTCCGCCGCGACCAGGTAGCCCTTGATCAACAAAATCGCCGCCGCTACCACGGGCGTGTTGGCCAGGACGCTCGAAGCCAGCGCGATCCCCGCGAGCATCACCAGGGCTACCTGCCAGAGCTGCCCGCCAAAGCCCGCATACATATGGTTCGAAAGCGCCTGCACGACGCCGGTTTTCGTGAAGGCCTCGACCAGCCAGAACATGCAGCACAAAAAGGCCAGCGTCTTCCAGTCAACGTCGCGCAGTATCTTCTCGATGGGCTCGACTTTCGAGGCAAAAATCACGAGCAGCGCGAGCGAACCCCCGATAAAAGCAACCGACGGCGCAACCAAATGCGATGGCAAGTCCTCACCAAAAACGAACAACACGATCATCAACGCGAGCACCGTCAGGGCCGCTACACACAGACGAGGTCGGGCAATCGGCTGGGGCTGCAGATCCGCCGGCAGTTCGC
>CAZSOI010000116.1:0-11216 GCA_964608115.1 uncultured Burkholderiaceae bacterium
CATGCACGGTGACGAGGGGATGATTCTCGATCCGGGCGGACACAAGGTTTACACCCGCGTGCTTGCGGAGACCTTCTCGATCCTGGGCGGAGGAAAGCTGAAGTACCTTTTCCTCTCCCATCAGGATCCCGACATCATCGCGGCCGTCAACGGATGGTTGATGACGACGGATGCCGAAGCCTACGTTTCGCAACTATGGATAAGATTTGTCCCTCACTTCGGGCTGGATCACTTGGTCGAGCACCGACTGAAGGGGATTCCGGATACGGGGATGGTGCTTGAACTAGGCGGTGCGCCCCTCATCGTCCTGCCCGCCCACTTCCTGCACAGCGAGGGTAATTTCCAAGTCTATGACCCGACGTCGAAGATACTGTACTCGGGGGACCTTGGCGCCTCGGTCGGCGGCACGAACCTAAAGGTCATGAATTTTGATGAGCACCTTCGGTTCATGGAGGGGTTCCACCGACGCTACATGACATCCAATGTGGTAATGAAGGCGTGGGCGGAGATGGTGCGTCCACTTGACATCGAAATCATCGCCCCGCAGCACGGCGGATACTTTCAGGGTCGCGAGATGGTGGAGCGTTTCATCCAATGGTGCGCTGGCCTCAAGTGCGGCGTCGACCTGATCACCCCCCTGTTCCGAGTTCCTACCGCTTAAGTGGCGAGGGCCACCGATGAGCAACGCGATTCATGATTCGGGGCCGCCCGACCGGGCGTTGGCCGGGGAGAACGCGACGCTGGGGCAAATCGTTGCCCTGATTGTCGTGGGCACCGCACTGGCTTTGACCTGTGCGGGCCTTGCGCAGGTCGCCGGCACCTCCGGTACGGTTGCGGTGGGCCCGGCCGAGCCTCGCGTGGCTTTGCAGTTGCCGAACGAGGCGCACAGCTTCGCGGATTGCCCTGCCGAGGTCAACATCCCGTTTGCGAGGGGAAGCAGCCGCATTGCCCCCGATGCACGGGAGTTAGGGAAGGAATTCGTCGAGTGGGCCCGGCTTCATCCGCAGGTCGATATTGAAGTCATCGGTTATGTGGACGGTACCGGAGGCGAGGACGCGGACGTGCTACTCGGCTATGCCAGAGCGCGAGCGGCCGGCGACTGGCTCGCTGCGCACGATGTCGTGGCCTCGCGGGTTCTCATTCGGGTGGCGGCGGACCCGGGTCCGCGCGCGGATCTCTCCGGAAGGCCGATTTCGGAGCACCGGGCGCGACTGCGCGTCGCCGAGCGAGCGGATTGCAGATCATCCACGAGTAGGTGAGGAATGCTGCTTTCGATCCTCGTTGGTCTTCTCGCCTCGGTTCTCCTGGTCCTCGCGGGATGGCTGTTGGGACTGCGGCGCGGGCGTAAGGAGCGCGTCGAGCTGCGTGCCCTCAGCCGCGCGTTTTCCCGTGAGATCGTGCGCTTGCGCGAGCGGGGAGGGCAGGTCGTCTTCGACGACGAGGCGCTGCGAGGGACGCTCCAGAGTGTGCTCACCCCACTTCTTGTGCGCGAGCGTCTCGTACTTAATTTGTCGCGCATCCAGCGTGACGGCAGCGGAGTCCGGGATCTCTCCGAAGCGCTCGAGCGCATCGCCAAGGCCGGGAATTTCTCGGCGGTGCTGCTCAGCGATGCGCAGGGCTGGAAGCTCGCGTCGAGCGCGGGCACGCGCGATCCAGATCGCCTGGGGGCGACCGCGTCGCTGCTCGTCATGCTCGCGAACCGGATTTCGCGCGACGGCTCGCCGGCGCCGCTCTCGTTGGTGATCCATGATTCGGCGGGCCTCACGACGCTTTGCCGAACTTTCCTCGCTGGCAATCAGCGCCTCGTGCTGACGGTTGTGGGTGCGGGCGGCGATATCACCCCGACCGCGCTCGACGGCGCTCTGCCGGCATTGACGACCAGCCTCCTCGGGCGGGAGAAAGACAAAGCGGTTTCGGCAGATTCGTAAGAGTATTTGCCGACAACATCATTTTCAGTCTACGAGCTACGCCCAGTCAGCCGTACCAGGTGGGGGTTCGGAAGCTTGCCATTTTATGGAGAGAAGGGCAGGGGCACCGTGCGAGCTTCCCCTCGCGTGCCGTCTCAGGCCTTCGCAACCCGATTGATGGGTCAGGTGACGGGCAGGAGCCGGTAATGACACGTTTTCAGAGGGAAACATACGGGCATCCTCTCCACCAATGAAATCAATGTCCGTTCCGAGCGGGTCGGTGACGTTTTATTCCGAAGGCATGGGCCACCTCCTGGTCTTCAGAATACAAGCCAGGTGTTTCATTGATCGCTTGAGACCGCGTCTCATATGCGCCCGGAATGGACTGACAGCTATGTGCCCGAAAGGGCAGGCTTCCACATCTGTGCGGGATGCTGACCGACAATGATTCCGCTTGACGTATTACGAACGACGTAATACCATGTATCGCTGATCCAATCCTTCCGGTGGAGGGACACGCAGTCGATCTTCGAAGGAGGTCGTCCAAAGCGGTTTCGCGCCATTGAAGTTGTTGCCACCAGGAAGCTGACGATGCTCGATGTGGCAAAGACCTCGGATTTCTTGCACTCGCCTCCCGGCAATCGGCTGGAAGCGCTCAAAGGCGATCGGGCTGGGCAGTGGAGTATCCGTATCAACGATCAGTGGCGTAATTGCTTTGTCCGGAGCGATGCGGGTCCAGCCGCTGTCGAAATCGTCGACTATCACTGAGGAAATGTGACTATGGATCGGCCTATCAATCGCATGCGGGCTGTGCACCCCGGGGAAATCCTGCGCGAGGAGTTCCTTGCTCCCTTGGGTTTGAGCGTAAATGCTCTGGCAATGGCTCTTGGTGTTCCTGCCACGCGGATCCACGAGATCGTGAAGGAGCGTCGCGGAGTGACGGCCGATACTGCCGAGAGGCTTGCCCGATATTTCGGGGGCGACGCTGCATCATGGTTGGCGATGCAGGCCGACTACGATCTCAAGACACTGCCGAACCGCAAGGACATTGCGCGCAAGGTCCTGCCGCGCAAATCGATGCCGGCGCGATCGGTTGTCTAGTCGATCGAATTTGCCCGTAAGGGCGCCAGGCAGAGCGCCTGCTTTCTCATAGCGATAGCGAAGGAATTAGGTCTGGTCCTGAAATTCAAAGATATGCGGACCAAAAATGCGGGATGAATGCCTTCATCTTCAGAACGCCCCCGTTGCTAATTGGGAAACCTTTTGACAGTCACCCTTTCCGCCAGATATTTTCAGCAAGTTTTTTGACCATCCAAGACGTATTTCACACGATCGCGAAAAGTTGCCTCCTCAACGCCAAGTTGGCTCGATCGTTTTGCTTTCTTGCGTTGCGCTAGCCGCCTTGGTCTGTCTGGCACGTACTAGGCACGGTCGCTGGCGCGCCTGGTGAAGGGCATTCCAAATTTCCCCCTTGCAAACCTTTGCCAATAGGCTGGTTCGTTGGCGAGCGCCCAGACAATGAAGGGCGCACCGTGGCTCGCGAGCTGCTGACGCGCTCATTGGCCAGGAGGCGAAAACCTCAATGTGTACTGAAGAGAACCGGTGTCGTACGCGATTGCCTTCAGACCTATTTCACCTGGTAGGACCGCGAGACATTGTCGTTTTTTCCTATACGCCGCAATCGGCTGATTGGCACCGAGCCGATGGTTGCCGGAAATTTCATCTAGACGTGGGTGTACCCCGCGCGCGATCCGAGCTAACGTAGCGCAACCCACTGGCGGCGCCTAGGGTGATACCGGCGAATTAGCGCAAATTGCCTCAAGCATCATTTGGCCAAGACTACCGGGAGTGGTCTCAATAAACTTTTCGGAGGATGGCGGCATTTCGTTCCCGAACTCTCCGACGTTCTCGCTCGATGAGCCTTCGCCCGCGTAATAAACTCCGTAGGGAGACGCAATCTTGCGCGTATGGCAGTTCGCGTAATTAAGGCTAATGACGGTCTGATAGGCACCGCTGGTTAAGTTTGGAATCTGCTTTCGGGGCTTGTGGTAAATAAGCATGAACCAACCTTGCCGAACTCCACCTGTACCGAGCGGCCTGGATCGGTCGATTGAAAGCTCGACTTCGTCGCTAGAAAAAATACTCTGCCAACTAGCGGCGGCCAGGGCGTAATCGATTGCAAAGAGCATCGCGAGCAACGTCGCTGCAATTTTTCCTGGCATGTTTACTTCCTTCAAGTTAGCCCTAGTGCCGACGTCGAGGCCTTGCACAATCGAAGCTGCGTAACCTGCGAAATGGGTCATGGACGAAAACCTGGATCAGCTTTTCTGAGCCTGAGGACTATGCGCTCGACGCTTAATGATTGTTGAGCTTTCCTCAATGTCCTGCGCACCGTTAATGTCCGGCAAGTCAGCCCTGACGTCCTTTTTTTATTATCTTCGAGTTCTCTAGAGCTTTCCTTCGCTTTCTCGTGTGCCGCACCATTTCCGCACATTACCTACTGTCGAACAGCACGATACTGGGTTTGCCGCAGCTGTAGTTTGGAATCCATTTGACACGCGCACTGCCTCGGTGTCTTTGCGCTACCCGAATCCATGCCTTCTCGGATCGTATTCCTGGGCCATGCAGTACGCCACCTTCAGATACGCCGGGTGCACGAAGTAAATGCAGAGAAAGAGGACATCGCTCTTGTCGTCGATTTTCCTTTCGAATTGCTCGATGCGCTGCGCGGGTTGTTGAAGATTCGTTGCAGTCCGCGTTTGCTGGCGAGTCCTCGATGGCCTAGCCGGTATCCGATCGCATCTGCGTGCAGCCAAGGACAAATAGCTGTGCGCACGAAAAGGTACTGACCCTCACCGATGTCGCCTCGCACTGCTTCGGAGGATTGCTTCGTTTGTCGTATCAGCGCAGATCGGCTATGTAATGGCTCAGATCGATGATGTCCTCATCGGACAATGTCTGAGCGACACTTTGCATGTTTCCGCCGTCGTTTGTGCGCTCTCGCGATTTAAAGGCTCGAAGCTGATTTATCACATATTCGGGCTGTTGGCCCGCGAGCCTCGGGATCTCATTTTGACCCTTAAGCCCTCCTAGGTGACACATCGTGCAAAGCGTTTCGTTGAGTTTCTTGGCACCGCGCAAGACGCGCTCACGGTCCGGCGCAAACAGCGCCGCGGCGGGCTCCTGAGCGGCAAAGTAATCGGCCAAGTCGAGCATTTCCTGCTTTGTAAGTCCTTCGCTCATGCGTGACATGATCGGATCGTTGCGTCGGCCGACCTTGAAGTCGCGCAGCTCGACGTAGAGGTAACGCGCTAACTGGCCCGCGAGGATCGGGATTTGGGGAGCCACGGGGTTGCCATGCTGACCGTGACACCCACTACAAACTTCCTGGGCTTTTGTTTTCGCTGCTTCAGCGTCGGCGAGGGCCAATTGCGATTGGAGCGTAAGCGCCAAGGTGCTACACAGGAGCCAGCTTCGCCTCATGTGGCGGACATGGTACTCGCTCTTTTTCATCTTGCCTTGCGGCAAAGTCGCGCCGCGGTTCACACATAGAACTGCGCTGGTGGAATCTGTGAATAAAAAAAGGGTCGCCATCGCGGCGACCCTTGCAGGCAGATAGATGTTCAATCCAGAGAGAAGACGAAAACGCTGTTGCCGCGCTTAAAGTCAAGTTGTGTGTTTCCCCCGGCCGCAACGGCAATGTACTGCTTGCCGTTGAGCATATAGGAGACCGCCGGCGCGTTGACTCCGGCGCCGCACTGAAATTTCCACAGCACTGCGCCACTTTTGGCGTCATAGGCCTTGAACCATCCATTGCCCTCCCCAGCAAAGACAAGGCCCCCTGCCGTCGCAAGCGCACCCCCGATCATCGGTTGGTCAGTTCTGGCCTGCCAGACGATCTTGCCAGTGTCGTAGTCCACCGCAGTTACGTTGCCCCACTGTTCCTCGCCGGGAACATTCTTAAAGGCTCCTCCGAGCCATAGCTTCCCCCCAGGATACTTCGACGCCTCGACATGGTAGGTCATCGGCTGGTGCAGGTTGACCGCGTATGCAAGGTGCTCGACTGGGTTGACGGCCATGGGTGACCACTCAACTCCGCCGTTGGCGCCTGGAAGCATCCGTGCACCTGTAGCGGTGGGTAGCACCCACATATTTTCCTGTGGCACCATGGCCTCGGAGAATCGAATCAGGTGTCCGTCTCGTCGATCATGGACGTAGACATGGCCTGTCTTTCCTCCGTGAATGGCACCGGGAACGGCCTTGCCATCCTTGTCCTTTACGTCAACAAGGATGACTGGGCTGACCGCGTCGAGGTCCCATACGTCGTGGGCGATGTATTGATAGTGCCATTTGTATTTGCCCGAATCGAGGTCGACGGCGACCATGGAGTCGGTGTACAAGTTGTCGCCGGGACGCTCAGCGCCGTAAAGGTCAGGCGAAGGATTGCCGACGACAAAATAGGCGGTCCGCGAAGACTTGTCCACGGCCGGCGCCATCCATACACCGCCTCCCAGCTGTTGGTAGAAACTGCTGTTTTTTGCTAAAGCCGCCTTCTCGGCAGCAATGTCGCGGTGCATGTCCCTGCCCGTCGCATCCGTGCGTGCCCACACGCCCTCATGGCCCTTCTCGGGGATCGTATAGAAGGTCCATAACAGTTTGCCAGTGGCAGCGTCAAATGCCTTGAGGAATCCGCGTATCCCGTATTCCCCTCCGTTGGTGCCAATCAATACTTTGCCGTCGACCACCGTTGGCGCCATGGTTTCGCTATAGCCCAAATCCGGATCGCCCACATCAACGGTCCATAACATCTTGCCGGATTTGGCATCTAACGCAATGAGCTTCCCATCGAGCGTGCCTAGGTAGAGCCGACCATCGACCGAGGCCACGCCGCGGTTGTTCGGACCGCAACAGAAAGTCGTGATCGGTCCCATTTTGTGCTTGAAATGCCAATATTCCTCCCCTGTAGCTGCGTCGACCGCGTATACGTGATCAAAAGAGGTCGTCAGAAACATCACCCCATCGACCACCAACGGCGCCGTTTCCATGGACTCAACAACGGCGGTTTGAAAAACGAAGGCCGGCCGCAGTCGGGCCACGTTGCTTGGATTTATCTGGGATGCAACGGAGTAGCGCATTTGCGAATACCCACCGTTTGACATCAGCCAATCCGAGGAGCCATCCGCTCGATCCAGCATGGCCTGAGTGACGGGCTGCAGGGAGCTGGCCATGGGAAGCGCCTTAATTCCGGCGCCAGTCGGAACCTCCTGCGCGTAGGCCATCGAAGTAGCAGCGGCTAGCGCGGCGAGCGTCACTCGGGCGCCCGTCGCGTTGGAACGGGAGAGCAGCATTTTGTCTATCCTCCAGGTACCGACGGCGGCTCGCAATACCGTTCCGGCCCATGTGGCATAAGGGCGCTGCGCGAAAAACCGCCGACTTGGTTGATCTTCTTTAAACGACGAGAGCTCCTCCTCTCGCGCGCACGTCTTTTTTACTTACCACTTGGTCAGTATACTTAAAACGATTTCCCTCGCAAGAGTTCAGAAGAAATCCGGTATGGACATTGCCTATCAAAGCAACCATAAGTAGCGGAGGGTCTATGATGTTTGCGAGCGTATTGCGAATTCGCCGCCATGGCGCACTGCTTTGCTGCGTTACATTTTCGCTCTTATCCGTTGGCTTGACTGCAGCTGGGGCGCAGGAGCCGTACCAACGGGTTGCGGCGGCGCTGGCTTCGGCCCGCAGCGGCGATCTTGAGCAATTGCAGCGCGCATTGAAGGATGGGGCCTCCATCAATACACGCAGCCGTATCGGGGACAGCCTGTTGATGGTCGCGATCAAATCGAACAATACGGCGTACGCGCTTCATGTTTTGCAGGATGGCGCCGACCCGGAGCTTGCCAACTCCGCGGGAGTAACCCCGTTGATGGCGGCCGCATTTCAAGGAAATACAGCAGTCTTGGACGCCTTGCTTAAGCAGCATGTTGCGGTCGATGCGGTCGACCGGGTGCATAAGACCGCAATGGTCTATGCCGCGGGCAGCGGGCACACAGAAGTGGTACGACTTTTGCTGGACGCCGGAATTTCAGTTAATGCGCGCTACGACGCCAAGTTGACTGCGCTGATGTGGGCTGCAGGAATGGGGCACGTCGATACCGTACGCCTGCTCTTGCAGCGCGGTGCAGATCCCTCCTTAAGCGACGATCGGGGCAAGACGGCGATGGAAATGGCGCGTGAAGCCGGACACGCGCAAGTTGCAGCAATGCTCGGGATGCACAATGGCTAGCTTGCGATGCCATCAGTGATGCCCACAAGCAATACGTGGCCAAGCTTTTGGCATGCAATCGTTTGAGCGTCCGTCTTGGCCGAGCTGCGGCTGATCGTATGAGTGTGTCCGAACTTATGAACGCGAGATGTACTCTGGCAGGAGAATTCACAGCGAATTCATACTGATCGATCCTCGCGAGAAGGTTACGCGTAACACGCCCTTTGTTGGAAGCCGTTCCGGGCTGTGAAAGCCCACGTGGGGCAACCACAGACGCATGCGACTGCTCCTTTTGGTGAACGAAATTTTGCCGTGTCACGGCTTAGAGTGTACGTTGACGCGTGTTGGGGGTCTTGCGAAAAAGGAAATGCGACGCCCAAAAGGAGCGGACTAGTTGCACTCCGGATCTGCCGCAGGCGGCGCGGATTTTTGTTCTCCGTCAGCGAAGGAACGCCCAACTACTCTTCGTTGACTCGTATCAGAGCGAAACCGTCGTAGCCTTTTTTGCCCACAGTTTGAAGTGCGGTGGCGGTGACACTTCGTTGCGCCCGGATACGCTCAAACAATGCGCGAGTTCCAAGGATTTGGGGGTCGGCACTGGACTCATCGGCGACGCCGCCATGGCGCACCACGTTATCTACAACAATCAGACTCCCAGGACGGGTTAAGCGTAAAGACCAGTCGAAGTAGTTTGGATTGTTTTCTTTGTCCGCATCGATGAATACCAAGTCAAAAGGTGCGATACGCTCGGTGGCGATCTTCGCCAACAAATCGAGCGCCACACCCACGCGCACTTCCACACGATCTGCTAATCCGGCACGTTTCAGATTGGCCCAGGCGATTTGCGCATGCTTAGGCTCGCATTCGAGCGTAATCATCCGCGCCTCGGGGTCCTTTACTGGAAGCGCCCGTCCTAACCAAATCGCACTGTAACCTGCGAGCGTGCCGATTTCTAGAATCTTGCGCGCGCGGACGAGCTTTGCGAACATTTGAAGTAAACGCGCCTGATTGGGGGCGAGTTGAATCTCCGGCAACCGCGCTGCCCTAGCGGCTGCCAGCGCCTCTTCCAGTATGGGGTCCGAAAGCGATAGCGTGCCCTCGAAGTACTGATCAACCGCATCCCACCGGGCTTCCATCATGATTGGTTTCTCCGAAATTTCTCCGCGTGCGCACTGCGCAAGCCGCCTCTGAAGGAGTCGTCGCTACGCCACTGGTGATAATGACATTAAGGCATCGCGGAGAGAACTCCGCATTCGAAGGCGAACCCTTGACGCAATCAAAGGACCAAGGGCGATACGAAGCGAAGATGCTTTTGCGAAGAGCACAGATTCAAGTTTCCGCGGACACGGAATTAGTCGAGTGTGATGACTCCTAACCAAGATTACATGGTGGCTTGCGGGTGAGGCAAGGGGAGCGAGGCCGACATGCGCCGGCCTTGCCCGTAAACCGATTTCCGTCTGTCCCGATTTCATTTTGCAGGATATTTTCCTGAAGCGACACACCCCAAAAAGTGGAAGCACGATGATTACCCTTTACCCGCTCGCTGCAATTGCACCTGGCAAACTCCGCAGCCAACTCGCGTCTGACCGCGAGGATTCGATTTCGTAAAAAGCAAGACTTCCACAGAGGTCAATATTGCGCTGTCAACCGAGGGCAAGCCAAGCCGCTTTGGTTAGGACCGTACGTTGACGGGTTGCTATTTGGAGCAAGTAATAACGAAGGGGTTGAAAGATCGAAGGCAGTTATAAACGATCGCAAAAGGCGCCACCAATTGGGTTGCGAATACCCTGGACGGTCCGCTCTGTCGGAACATCTGAAGGCTTGCGCGGGAAACTACACGTCAAATGGGAGGCCGCCTGTTTTTCAGCGGCGTTCCCTTTTCTCGCGTGTCTGCCTTTGGCCCGTGTCGCGTCCGAGCCCGGAGAGATATCAAGGCAATTTCGAGTTTAGGCAATCCTGCCATGGCTACTCGCGGCGCATTGCAAGTGTATTTCGCCGAAAGCTGGCAGGACCGCCCGGTTTTTGCAGGATGAGCGTCGTGCGTGCCGAAGTGGTACGACCAATACGCTATCTAGTCGGTAACTGCGGGCGAGGCCGCTCGCGTCCTCTCAGAAACCGAGCGCAATCGCGGAGAAAGCCGCGAACACACCCAACGTGAAAACCGATCCTACAACGAGCGCCAGCGTGCGATAGGTAAAGGATGGCAATAACATTGCGACCGATGGAACGCTCACGGGCGGCAAGGTCATAAGAAGTGCTGCCGCGGGACCGGCTCCAACACCCATCAACAGCATCGCCTGAACAATTGGGATCTCACCCGCCGTCGGTATGACAAATAAAGCGCCGGCCAGTGCAAAGGCAACTATCCACAGCAGTTCGTTGCCAACGTCCGGTCCGACATGCGGAAACAACCAAGCTCGTGTGGCCCCCAGCAGTAAGACGAGCACGGCGTATTCGGGCAAAAGCCGCAATGACATTCGCAGCATGATCCTGAGCCACCGCAAAAAAAGGCTTCCCGCTTCGTCGGCGTCATCATTTGCCGGAGGGTTTACCGGTTCGGTCTTCGGGGAATGCGGCACACTATTGACCAGATACCCCACGCCGAAGACCATTAGGAGACCGAAAACGAGGCGCAGCGCGCTCCAGTGCCAACCCAGTACGAATCCCATGAAAACAAGTGTTGCTGGGTTCAGCATGGTGTTGCCAAGCCAAAAACTGATCGCCGCGCCCGGTGACGCCCGACAGGTACGCAGAGCCGCTACGACTGGCGCGGCACAACAGGTACACATCATTCCCGGAATTGACATTAAACCGCCCGTTGCAACGCTCCCAAGGCTAACGACACCGAGTGCCTTGGCGACCCACTGATACGGCACTAAGACCTGCACCGCGGAGCCCAGCATCAACCCGAGGACCATAGCCTTCCAAATGGCATTGCCGTATGCCCACGCATAGTCGAGCGCCGCAGCTACGGAAGGCGGGGGCGGGTTGGACGCGTTTCCTACTAGGATTGAAGATCCAATGGAATGATGGGAGGCAGCAAAGAA
>CAZSOI010000117.1:0-2473 GCA_964608115.1 uncultured Burkholderiaceae bacterium
CTGGCCACCGCAATATTGTGGGTCCACACCCAAGATTGCCGCGCCAAATACGCACCGCCAAATACCCTGTGGCCGATTTTTCTTCAGGCCTCCCAAGTCGCAGTTGTGGCAAATGTCGACTCACCTGCGAGTTTGGAGGTGGCAGACTACTACCTAAAAGCGCGGCGCATTCCTCAAAAAAATTTGGTGCGCGTGCGGTTGTCAGATAACTCGAATGTGCTTTCCGCGACGGATTTCGCCAAGCTTGAGCAGGAGATCAATGCACAGTTATCTCCCTCGATCGAGGCCTTGGTATTGGTGTGGACGGCGCCGTACGCCGTCGAATGCAACTCGATTACGTCTGCGCTCACGCTGGGCTTTGAGGCCGATCTGTGCCAAGACACCTGCCAGCCAAGCAAGCCGAACCCCTATTTCAATTCCAACGCCAAAAGACCGTCTTCTTTTAAGCTCGGACTGCGTCTGTCCATGTTGCTGCCGATTGACTCGGTTGAACGCAGCAAGGCACTAATCGACCGAGGCGTACAAAGCGATGGCTCCTGGCCCAGAGGTACGGCTTACCTCCTTAAAACCTCCGACACGCTTCGTAACAGCCGTACCCGCTTTTTTCCTCCAGCCGGGCGCTTGCTAAATGCGCCGCTGACGATCAAGACGCTGCGTGCCGACAGCATCGAGAACGAGCAAGACGTGATGTTCTACTTTACCGGGCTGGAGCGTGTGCCAAAGCTTGACACGCTCGGATTCCTTCCCGGTGCGGTCGCTGATCACCTGACTTCGGCCGGCGGGGTACTCCTGGGTTCGGGACAGATGAGTAGCCTGCGTTGGCTCGAGGCAGGTGCAACAGCGAGCTACGGAACCGTCTCGGAACCCTGTAACCACTGGCAGAAGTTTCCCAACCCTGCCGTATTGCTGAAGCACTACCTCGCAGGGGATACGGTTATCGAGGCCTACTGGAAAAGTGTGGCATGGCCAGCGCAAGGTGTTTTCATCGGTGAGCCATTGGCGGCGCCCTACCGGCGATAACCGTTAATCGACGCGGCGGTCAAAAAAAATCTTGGTCGCTTTCCATCTCATCGATTAGCCGCCAAATCTCTTGGTCGACGCAAGATACGCGCACACAAGGAGGCCACCTATGAGGCCTTCATGCGCAACGCGCCATGAATGTGGGCGAAAAGCTCTTGTGCAATGTTCTCGGTCGTGAAGTGTGATACCACGTGCTGTGCATTTACGCCCTGGCGCCGAGGTCCATCCTGGTTTCGCAGTGAAGTGCCACAACTGCCCGCACAAAAGCTTCCATCAAATTTTCGGTCATCAACCCATTTTCTTCCCTGAGCGTAGTTGCGCGATCCTGGGCCGTGGCATGGCGTGTTCGTAGTGACGATTGAAATGCCAGCGGCAAAATTATCCAAAATCTGGGCCAACTTGCTTGGCGCAGCCTCGTGCTGGGCTCGAAATTCTTCGCCTACGCTGATTTTAGTCAAGCAGCTCTTTGCGCAGCTTGTTCTGGTGCGGTATGAACTCGCATCAGATCGTGGGTATGGTCCCGGGCGTTTCCTTTATGACTCTTTGTGGGTCTTGCGCGGTTAGCAAACGCGCAGTCGGCTCCCCTAACGGCCTTTAACTTAGGCAACGTGATGCGCGGTCTCTTCTCGTTCGGCCCCTTCGGCACCGATTTGTATTTTCCCGTGTGACAAAACAATCTCTTGCCAGTGCGACGGTGCCACAGTGAGGTGATTTGATTGAGTGGCATCACGGTTCCACTGTCTCGCTTGTTTACATTTGGACTGAACTTGGTGGATCGTTTCTCATCGCACTTCGACTGCACATCTCTACGGTTGGGGCAAAATCATGGCGGCCTCGGTATGGCTGACCCTCGCGCGGTGCGTAAGGGCGCTCTCTTCGTCGAGTTGGCCAAACTCCGATTCGGGCTCGCTCCAGCCGCCCCCCAGGGCCTTGTATAGCGCAACGAGTTGGGTCGCTAGGCTTGCCGCAGCATCAACGCGCTGCTCCTGGGCTTGACGGGCCTGGCGTTGGGCATCCAGGAGATCGATCTGACTTGATCGCCCCTCTTCGAACTCGCGGCGAACCAAGGCCGCATTGGCGTCCATTTGAGCAGCTACTTGCTCCAACGCAGTTAAGCGAGCACGGGCGCGGTCGTAGCGGATCATCGCCGCCTCTGCATCGCTCAGCGCTTGCAGGACTGCCTTTTGGTAGACCGCGAGCGCGGCGTCGCGTGCGGCCTCTCGCGCACTTACCTCTGAGGTAAGGCGCCCACGGCCAAAGATGGGGAGCGATACCTGTGGCGCAAGCGACCAGCTGCGGCTTGCGTGCTGCCAAAACTCGCCAGGCTGGACCGAATCCGAACCAAAGTTACCAACGAGCGAAAAACGCGGATAAAGTTCTGCTGTGGCAACACCAATATCGGCCGTTGCGGCCGCGAGATCTCGCTCGGCGCGGCGCACATCGGGTCTGCGAC
>CAZSOI010000118.1:0-11271 GCA_964608115.1 uncultured Burkholderiaceae bacterium
TGGTACTTCTACGAGCGGCCGATATATCCCTATCCGCTCGTGGTCTCGGAAATCACTTTCCTAGAACCGGTGCCGCCTCCGGCTCCCGTATACGTGGCTCCGCCCCCACCACCCCCACCACTCCCCGTGCGGCCCGCGCCCGCGCCCCTGCCGCCACCTTCTCAGATGTACTACTACTGCGACAATCCACCGGGCTACTATCCGACGGTGCCAAGCTGTCCAACGGGTTTCCGCGAGGTACCTGCTACTGCGCCGTAACGGGGCTGGATGGGCATTTTGTGCGAACAATACGCTACGTCATCAAGAGTTTTTGGCGTGCGCGCGTTTTGCATCTGTGGAGAAGGCGGCACTGGCCGATGCAAGCGATCTGATGCGCTTCTGCACCGCGTTATGGTCCGTCAGTCTTGCGGCCAGGGCACAAAGGCATTTAAGTTTGTTGCTCTCGGCAACAAGCGCGGCCAAGATTAGTGGTCGCCTCGCTATCGGACTCGATTACCGCCAAAACCTTCGGGGCATGGCAACAGAAGTGAAAGACTCGGTTCGTCCCACGTCCCGCTCCTACAAGTTCGTAGCGGAATTCGGCTGGCTTCCTTCGAGCCCTGTTTTGACCAAAAGAGTGTGATATCGCGGACTGCCGCGCAAATTTTGAATCCGCGGGTCACCCTTTAGGTTCCAGACCAGCGCAGGGTCACGCTGCTGATACGCCGTCTCCAGCCAATCGAGCGCTTTGCCGATGTTGCCCTGGTACGCGTGGACCGTCGCGATGCGATAAGCGGCCACTGCCGCGAATTTGAGTTCGAGTTCCTCTAGGCTTGCCCGCGCCTGCGCATGTCGGCCAAGCGTCGAATAAACAAGTGCCAGTCCCACGAGCCTATCGGATTCATTTGTTTCCATTTGCATAGCACCCAGCGCCTCTTCCAAGCGACCGAGGCACATCAGCCCATAGCCCAACAGTTCCTGAGCTTCGCCGCACTGTGGACACACTTGCAGGAGCTTGCGAGACTGGGCGACGCATTCTTCAGAATGCTCGGTCACACCGCAAACGTCTTCAGCAAGGATGGTGAGATATACGGTATTTAGCGGATCACGATCAACGAGCTTTCGCATGATTTGGACGGGTTCGTCGCGCCTCCCGAAAGCGGATTCGAGACTCGCAAGGTTCTTTAACAGAGCATCGCCATTGGGTTCGATTTCACGAATGCGTCTGACTTCAGCCTCGGCTGCCGACCAGTCCCAGTCAAATGACATGTGAAGATACGCAAGCGAGGAGTGGGCCGTGACCAGGTTCGGATCGATACGCAGTGCTCGATCGAGTGCGTCCCGCTCTAAGAGGGCGCTCTCCCTGGCCGGGCGCCATCCAAAATGCCGCTCGGTCCCATAGGTCGTTGCAAGCTGCGCCCAAGCGGCTGCGTAATTCGAATCCAAGCCAATGGCTCTTTCATATAGTGCGATTGCCCTTTCCGCATCCTCCCGGGTTCTTCGGGCACGGAAGAAGTTCCCTTGCAAGACCAGATTGTGCGCTTCGGCATTGATTCCAGCGCTCTGAAGTCCGCTTTCGACCATTACGGAAGTTCTAAGCGCCCGCGCAACGTTGCCAGCGATATCGTCCTGGAGCTTAAAGACGTCCGCGAGATTGCCCTCATATGTCTGCGACCAAAGCTGCGTGCCGTCATCGGCCTTGACCAGCTGGACGCTTATTCGCAGTATTTGCCCTGATTTACGAACGCTACCCTGCAAAATGTTGGTTACGCGCAGCGTCTTGGCAATCTCGCCGATGGTCGCTTGTTTGCCCTTGAAGTAGAAGGAGGATGTCCGCGCAATGACCTTTAGGTCGGGGCTTCGCGCCAGCCGATCAATCAACTCTTCGGTCAGACCATCCGAGAAATATTCCTGGTCATGCTTCTCGCTCATGTCTACGAACGCGAGAACCGCAATCGACTTCTCACCAATGGGCTCTGCTCCAAGTGTTGTTCCTGATTTCCCGGCAAGCGCGTTTGGCGAAGGAGAGGCCGACGGCTCCAGTGTGCCTGCGCCGGGCGCTCGAGTGCGCAAACCCTCGTAGGTCAGGCCTAGCACCAACAGCGCAATCGCGCTGGCAGCCACGGCTTTGTTCGACTCTCGGCGGACAGCCTTTGCGAGGTTTGTAAGCGCATTGCCGGGCAGCGCCGCAATGGGCTTGCCTTCCAGATAGAACTTTACGTCTTGTGCGAACGCCTTTGCCGATCGGTACCTCTGCCGCGTGTCGACGGCCATCGACTTAAGGACGATCGCATCGAGATCGCCTTTGAGCACGCGGATGAGTTTTGCTGAGGTCAAGGCACGGGCTTCCGCAGACTGCGCACTAATCTGAGTGCTAGGTCTATCAGGGATCGGCAGTTCTGTTGGCACTGACCCTTGTTGCAATTTGTATGGCAGGCCGCCAGTGAGCAATTCGTAGAGCAGCACGCCTAGTGAATAAACGTCACTAGCGGAATCTAATTCCTCGTTCCGGAGTTGCTCCGGGCTTGCGTACTGCGGCGTTAGCGCGCGCCCGTAAAGCTGGGTAAGTCCCAAGTCGTGGCTCACCAAGATCCCGGCGACGCCAAAGTCCAGCAGCCGAACTTGGCCATCTTTGGTCACCAGGACATTGGAGGGTTTGATATCCCGGTGCAGCACCCCGTGTTCATGCGCGTACTGCACCGCCTGAAGAACTTGCAAGAAGAGTTCCATCCTATCGCGAATACCGAGCCTTCTTGCATCACACCAACTCGTGATGCTATTGCCCTTTACGTACTCCATGACCAAATACGGCAGACCCTGGTCCACTCCAGCATCATAAAAGCGGGCGATGTGAGGATGTTCGAGGGCTGCCAAGATGTCTTTTTCCCTGGCAAAGCGTTGACCCAAATCGCCACGAAGTTGCATGGCGATTGGAAGTTTGAGTGCCACTTCCCGCTCGTAGGCCCCGTCGGCCCTTCTTGCAAGCCACACCTCGGCCATCCCGCCCTTGCCCAAGGCTCGAATCAACTCCCATGGTCCAACGCGCTGTCCCGCGCAAAAACTTTGCGTGCTCAACGGCCCACGTTTGGTATGCGCAAGTGCCTTGGGCCCAAGCATCTCGTCCTGCAGCAGGGCTTGTTGTAGCGCGGGTAGCAGGTCTTGCTCGCCGTCAGGTAGCTGCTGGAGCCAGCGCCGGCGTTGATCGGTATCTAAATCCAGCGCTTCGTCCAGCAGCCGGTCCAGGCGCGCCATCTGATCCATGCTCAGCGCCATCGACGACCGCCTTGCGATTTTTTGGATTTTGAACCAACCGTCCTTGCCATCTGCGTGTCGGCTCGCGCTTTTCAACGGTGTCTTAGAAGGCATGGAGGCAAGTTGCTGCCCAAAGCAAATTGCCAATAGCGCACGGGGAGAGAAAAATGCACACCGCGTCCGATCGAAGTCGTGGATTTACCGAGCTCCGCATCTTGGCGTCCTTGCTCCTGATGGTCGTTGCACTGGGTATTTCTATTGTTATCGACCTGACGCACTCCCCCCCAACGAGAAGCAATGAGGGAGCTGTCAGTCTTACCGCGCGTTCCTAGAAGGGCGAGCTTCACCGGCTTGGTCGCTTTCTCGCGCGCCCACGTCATCTGAGCGCCTCGAGCAAGATGATGCGGGCCTTCTCCCAGTCGCGCTCCACAGTACGCTCGGTTACCTCCAGCGCCTCGGCAATTTCCTGATTGCTGTAGCCCCCGAAGTAGCGCATTTGCGCCACCTCCGCTAAGCGGGGACTCGCCTGCTCGAGCACAAGCAGCGCTTCGTGCACCTTGACGATCGTCTCCTCGTCCCCGGCTATGTCCGCAACCAACTGCGTGTTCAGTGTGAGCTTTTGCACGTCTCCGCCTCGGCGCTCGGCTTGGCGTTCGCGTACCACGTTCAAAATCACCGAGCGCATAACCTGCGAGGCGTACGCAAAAAACGCCCTTCGGTCTTGCGCCCGCAGCTCCCCGGCGCTGACAAATCGCAGATAGGACTCGTGCACCAGCGATGTGGTATCCAAAACGGTACTTGTGCCCCCGTCCCGAAGCCGGGCCCGCGCCAGGCGGCGCAGCTCCGGGTACGCAGCCGCGAACAAATTCTCCCGAGCTCCGTCCTCGCCATCCCGCACTCGCTGCAGCAACTGTGTGATTTGGTTCATATCAGCTCCCCGTCGGCAGGGAAATTGAAGCGCGTCAGCGACCGTTTGACAAGACACCCCTCCCGCGACAAGGGAACTTGACGAGAAATGTCGGCTCCGGGCCTTGGAAGGTGTCGTAGACGGTGCGGTGCAACCTAGGCCTGTAGGCCAAACGCCCTAAAGATCGGCCGTGCACAGATCACTTTATGGGAGAACTGCTATGACAAACAATTACGACCAAGCCCCCCGACTTAGCGCCGTGGCCGTTACTACGATCTCAATTTTAGCCACATTCCTCGCCATGGGTCTGTCCATGATCGCCGATCTAGGGATTTTGCCAAATGACACAACCGCCGCGGTGGTGCAAGTCATCTTGCCAACGCGCTCCTGATTGGAAACCCTGGGTTTTTCGCAAACCCTCACGAACTAAGCGCCTTTGCCGCTATTTACCTACTAACCGCTCGATGCGTCGTGTACGAGGTGCCTTCCTTGTTTAGTCGCATGACCTGTAACGAGGATCGGGCGAGACGGCCGTCAAGCGCATGTGCAACACGACCAATGACTTAACGAGTCCAATCGGCGGCCCACAACCTGGCAGGAACGAACGGGTTCTTGCGTCCTACTAAGCCGGAGTCGACGCACTCGGTGACTAGGCCGTGCGAACGGGCCGGTTACGGTTTGCCGGAATCGTTGATTTGGAAACGTTGTCGCAATGCGCGATTGCCGGCGCACCTCGTAAGAGAGGTCTTGAGCGAGCGCGTAAGAATTTTTTGCGCTTCTTGTCGAGTTTGAGCCTGCAACCGTGTCTTTAACAATGAGGCCGCAGTTTGCCGCCGGATCCTCGAAACCCAACTGACAAAAGGAAACGTCATGAATCTCAATAGCAAGCAAGACAAGCACTTTTATTTTGGCCTTGCCGCCTCGCTCGTCCTTTCCACTGTGATCGCTTTCGTCGCGCAGTCTGTGGGCGAAACCGCGGCACAGGAGCGGATCGCAAATCCCGCCACATATCGCTTGGGGGCCTAGGCGAAAGCAGAAAAAAAATCACTAAGCAACAAAAAAACGGGGCGGCCAGTGTGCCGCCCCTTGCACCATCGAACCGCGGGCTCTCCAATGCCCGAAATTGACTACACCGGCCAGCTGTGTCCACGTGCGTAGCATCCATCTCGCGTGCCCACGTCATCTGAGTGCCTCGAGCAAGATGATTCGGACCTTCTTCCAGTCCCGCTCCACAGTACGCTCGGCAACCTCCAGCGCCTCGGTAATTTCCTACTTGCTCTAGCCCCCGAAGTAGCGCATTTGCGCCACCACCGCCAAGCGGGGACTCGCCTGCTCGAGCACAAGTAGCGCCTCGTGCACCTTGATGATCTGGTTTGGAACTCTCTGACCAAAAGCCCCGCTAAGCAATTTTTACCCACATCGAAGGCTCGCGTAAACTGCACCGATGCCGCAGCGCGTCAGTTTCGTTTTATGAATGGCGCCAGAAGATATGCACAGTAGCGAATTCCGCAGGAAAGTTGTGGCCCCGTGACCCGGTCTCGCGGAAGCGATCGGCAACTACATCATGATCCGTTCGTGAAAAAGAGTCGACGCGAACCACAAAGCGGCGCGGCGAAATGTTCGCTGATAAACACTACCGATAGCGGGACGGCATATCGCCTTCCCTCATTGCCATATTTTCTTGCGCCCTCCATACTATATCTGCCTACCGAGCGCATGAGATAGCGTAGGACAGCCGCCGCGGCTATTTTTCCGCGCCGAAGTGAGCTAAGGCAGTGATTCTGAACTTGCCGACAAAGGTGCCGGATCTGAAGTGCCAGCAGTGTGGCACGGCCATTGAATCGGGGGATCGCTTTTGCCGTCAGTGCGGCGCGCGTCTGGCTGAGTGCAGCAACTCTCCACGGGAAGTCCTGAGTCAGAACAAGGAAGAGGTCGCGGAGCGACGGCTAGTAACTGTTTTGTTTTGCGACCTCGTGGACTCAACACGACTTTCCCGCACGCTCGATGCCGAGGACTTTCGCGAACTGATTGTCGAATATCACCGTATCTGTGGGCGCTGTACACAGCGACAAGGTGGACACATCGCGCAGCACCTAGGCGATGGGTTCTTAGCATATTTTGGTTATCCACGAGCGCACGAAGACGATCCGCATCGGGCAATCCGATGTGCTTTAGAGATACGCGAAAGCCTCGAGAAGTTGACGACTAATGGTAAACAACGACTCATCGCCCGCTTTGGCGTCGACAGCGGAATCGTTGTGGTGAGCACATTGGGTGGCGCGGAGCGCCATGAAGACCTAGCGCTAGGTGACACGCCCAACGTGGCTGCCAGAATGCAGGCGTTAGCAGCACCCGGCGTTGTGCTGGTGAGCGAGCGCACCTGGCGGCTCGTGCAGGGTTACTTCCGAGCGCATAGCATCGGCCGGCCGGCGCTGAAGGGGTTGGAACAACCGCTGGAGCTCTGGCGCATCGAGAGCGATACCTTGCTGCGCACACGCTTGGATGCGGCCCAGCAGCTATCGCCTTTCACCGGTCGACAAAGCGACCTTCAGGCGCTGGAGAGGTTCTGCGCCGATCGCGAACCAGTGGTTCGCCTGTTTGACGTAATAGGAGAACCGGGGATTGGAAAATCGCGACTCCTCGCGGAATTGGTACGTGGGCTACGGGAGCGAGAACAGAAGTGGTTGCGCGGCAACTGCATGGCAGATCGCCAGCAAACGGCACTGGGACCCTTTACTGAGATCTTGCGAGGAATGCTCGATCTGAAGTCGGGTGACACAATTTTGCTCGCACAACAAAAGATCGCGCAATTTCTCCAATCGCTGAATCTGGATTCGAGCGAACGTCAGGCATTGGTCGCCAATCTTCTTGATTTGCCCATTGCGGAAGGAGCGTTGGCCGGGTTGGACGGAACTTTGATTGCGTTGCGAACGCGCGATCTTCTGCTAACCCTTTTGGTGGCCTTCTCACGAAATCAAACTCTGCCCATCTTGCTTGAGGACGTGCATTGGATCGACGCCGTTTCCGAGCAACTGCTTGTGCGCATTGTTGCGATCCCACAAGCGGCTGCACTGCGCTTTATTGTGACGCACCGACCGGAATACCGGCTGCCATCGCACGAGAACCTTTTCGCCAAGCAACTCTTGCTTGGGCGCCTGTCGCTACAGGAGGCGGCTGCAATTGTCGCTGCGCGCCTGGGAGCCAAGGCGCAACCCTCACTGACCGATCAGTTGGCTCGCCGCGCAGAGGGCAACGCCTTATTCGCCGAGGAACTTGCAACCTACATTCAGTCCAAACTCCGCGAGCAGGCAAACCTGGCGGCTGTCTCGCTTAATTCTCTTCTGGCAGCAGTTCCGGACTCCATTCGGGGTTTGCTCGACGCGCGTGTGGACTCGCTTTCGGCGGCCGACCGCACTTTGTTACAGACCGCATCGGTCATCGGTCGGCGCTTTGGCCGCGAACTGCTATCGGACGTCCTGGGCGTTAGTGAAGACCTTACGCCGCAGCTCGATCGTTTGGTGCAAATGGACCTGCTTTATGCCGAGTCCGATGGAAGTCAGTACCTGTTCAAACACTCATTGGTGCAAGACGCGCTGTACTCGAGTCTGCTGCGCGGCAAGGCTGCAGCTTTGCACAGGAGTGTCGCGTATAACCTTGAGCAGCGCTTTTCTGGATCGTTGAACGAGATCGCCGAGGTACTTGCGTTTCATTATCGTCGCACGGACTGCTACCCGGAGGCGGTGACGGCGCTCACACGCGCGGGACAAAAGGCAACCAGTAACTACGCTCTAGACGAAGCTCGAGAGTATCTCGATGGCGCCCTGCAAATCCTGCAGCAGCACGAAAAGGACGTCGGACCAGAGCGGCTCCTGATATTGCTTATCTCGTTTTGCCGACTCCTATATTTGTCCTTCGAAATACGACGCCTCAAGATACTGGTCGACAGACACATCGACACGCTCTCGCAATTCAGCGGCCGGGGCGAATATGTCTACGTCCTAGCGGACTACGTCGTCGCCTGCGCCTTCATGCACGATTACGCCTCCGGTCGAGCAGCTGCCGATCGCTTGCGCATGGCGGCTGAGCGTGTCAACGATCGCGTCTGCCGGGTCTACGCAGATGCCGCGTTTGCTTTCATGCATTGCTTGCTAGCCGACATACCGAGAGAGCAGATTCAACTGTTGTTGGAGAACGCCTCGCAGGTTGTCGCTGACTCCCTGGATTCCCATGCACAAAAATGGGTTTTCGGTGCAACAGGCTGGAGTTACGTGTACCACGGCCAAAATGCCGCAGTGCGTGCACTGGCATCAAAACTGACGGAACGCGGCCAACGGTTGTCCGATCCGGCCGCCCAAGCTATCGGACTGTGGCTTTGCGCTTTTGTAAACATCTACAACGAAGAATATAAGGTGGCACTCGAGCAGGCGTCACGAAGTATTGATCTCGCCCTTACACCCTTTGACCGCATGGTGGGGCAGAATGCAAAGGGTATCTGTTTGATATTTCTCGGTTCTGTCGGGGAAGGAATGGCGGCGCTGGCGGACTTTGATGCCAAGTGTCTTGAAACCGGATTCCTTTACGGCTTGATGTTTTCGTTCGGCGCGCGTGCGGCAGGCCTGCTCTTTATGGGCCGCTTCCGCGAGGGACTCGCGCTGGTCGATGCCGCGATCGAGCGCTGCCGACAAATCGGCGATGGTCACTGTCTTGCCCAGGCGCAGACATTTAAGGCAGAACTCATTCTTGCGGTTCTTACCAGATCGCAGCGCCCCAGCTTAAACATCATCCTTCGCAACCTCCCATTCGTCTTTGGAGTCCGTCTGCGGGGAGCCAAGGAAGCCGAGGTTTTGTTGCGCGCCGCGCTGCAGCACCGAAATTTCAGCGATCCTAGCAGCTATTGGTTCGCGCGTATCCAAACGAACCTTGGATTACTGTATTCGATCACGGGCAGATTCCATCAGGCCAGACCGACGCTCGAGCAAGCTCTAAATTTGGCAACTGCTCGTCAGGCACCCGCGCTGATCGTAAAGATAAAAAGAGCCTTGGAATCGGTCGGCCCGCAGTGATCTCGATGCGGTCTAGCGACGGCTGCTAGCGCGCAACGGCGAATCGGGTCGACCTTCGCCTGCAGCGGCACGATGCGCGTCTTGCGCACCCTCGATTAAACCGTTTTGGGTCTGCGCAAGCTTGGGGGGCAGAAGCCGCCATACGGTTTTCGCAAGTGCCCCCTCTTGGCAGATGGCGGCCGAAAAAATTGCGCGATCCGATTCGCCCGCCCGACTTCAGCAAGCAGCGGGCACTCATGCGCTTTTGGCAAGGGCTCTTAACTTGGCGGCAATTTTGCTTGCCCATGTCGGATTTTGGTACTCCAGCGTGTCCGTAGGGGTAAGGCGGCGAATTGTCCCCGATGGGCGGTCGGCCTGTTAGGAGTCCTTCATGAACTTAAAAAGTGAACAAGAAAGGCAATCGTTCTTCGGCCGAGTAGCCTCGTTCGTTCTTTTTCGCAGTGCTCCGTCGTCCTCTACTGTGAGATCGAAACCCTCGCGCAAGAGCGCAGCACCGATCTTTTCAAAAGTTGCCGACATCGAGTGTTTTGGTCGAGCAATCCGTGACGCATCCGAGAGAGATGCTCGAACCCACGCACAAGTCCACTCATCGCAAACTTTCACAAGGAGCATCATCATGATTCGTCCGGTCCAAAGCAAACTCTTCCTTTTTGGCGTTGCAGGGGCATTGAGCCTGGCAACCGCCGCCCAAGCTCAACCAGTCCGAGAAGCGACGCACGCACATGCCACTAGGCCAGTAGCTTCACATAGCTTCGGCACGGTTCGCGCAGGCGTCGTGGCGCCCGTAGTTGGAGCGCCCGTCGTAGCCTCGGTCCCCTTAGTGGCACCGGCTCCGGTCGTAATGCCGGTCGAGCCGGTTGTGGTCACTCCGGCTCCGGTCGTGGTGGCCCAACCCCTGGTCGTAACGCCGGTCGTGCCCACGGTTGTCACTGTGACGCCTGTGGTAGTCGCGCCGGCTCCAGTAGTGGTCACGCCGGCTCCGGTCATGGTGCCGCTTGTGCAAACTGTTGTCACCCCGGCTCCCGTCGTCGTGGCCGCGGCACCCGGAGTGTATGCTCCAGCGGCCGTTGTCGTGCGCCGGCGCCATTGGTAATCGCATGGAAAGCGCTCGTAGCTCTATATGGCGCCAAAGTGCCGCTAGTGTGTTGCAGTTCTAATCCTGGACGGCACAATACGAATTATCTCGGCCGGCGTCCTCGGCGGACAGCTTACCTAGCCCAAGCGCAATTCCTTGCATTGTCAGCAAACGTGAAAACGCCGGCTTTTTCTTATAAGCCGGCGTTTAATATTCGTTCCTTTGTGCTGCTGGCCTGGCTCGAACAGGCGACCTACGGATTACGAATTAGCGTCCCGATTAGCATTTTCAGAGGAGAAAATCGAATTTTCTGTCTAAAACTCCCTTTCAGAGCGTCTTCGTAAGCTCCTGAAAAATCTCGTTTTTCAAAATTCATCTTAGATAGGTTTTAGACAGCCCCCGCGATGGCGCTCGGCCCTGAAGTCAGACCTGCGAGAAAGTTTTCGCGCTCGTGGCCGCTCAAAGCGGCGCCCTCCTGTCTACGGAATGTTTACCTCGACGTATGCCCCGACAGAAATTCCATCAATAGCCCCGACAACGCTGGTGAGTGCGCGTCGGTTCCGCGGCCAGCTTGTCGACATCAGTACCACTACCGCAATGCGCCGCGTATCCAGATGTTGTTGGTGTCTCAGATTGGTATCAGTGGTGACCAGAACTTCATAGCCCTCATGCACTGCCGCATCGAGAAGATCGCCGTTCGTGAAAGTCGACCATCCCTTCTCGTATGCAGTCGCAACCTCATGCTGCGCGAGAAAGTCCCGCAGCGGTACCGGCGTAGCCTGATCAAAAAGTACTCGCACCTACGCTGGTGCCAACGCACTGCGCGCAGCGTGTTCAAGGACCGTACGCACCTGATCTGATATGGCCGCTTTTGTCAAAGGTTTGTGTTTTTGTTGAGTTGTTTCCGGGGTATGGGGCGATGGCCACAAGTCTGGGTACAACGACGATGGATCAGCCTGATATTCGTGGGTTGGTTACCACTGTGGAAGAGTCCG
>CAZSOI010000119.1:0-2860 GCA_964608115.1 uncultured Burkholderiaceae bacterium
CGCCTTTGACCAGTAGAGCCCAGACGATGCGGGCCATCTTGTTGGCCAAGGCGACGATGACCAGCATTTTCGGCTTGCGCGCCAGCATCTGCGCCAACCACGACCCCTGGGGGGCGCCGCGTCGGCTGGCCTGCTTGACCACGGCACTCGCACCGATGATCAGCAGGCGCCGGATCGTCCGTTCGCCGCGTTTCGAGACGGCCCCCAATCGTTGCTTGCCGCCGGTCGATTTCTGCAGTGGCGTCAGCCCGAGCCAGGCTGCGAAGTGGCGGCCAGCGCCAAAGCCCTGCGCAGGCGGCACCAGGGCCGTGATTGCCGTCGCGCTGATCGGCCCTATGCCCGGGATCGTCATCAGTCGGCGCGCCACCGGATCCGCCTTCGAGCGCCGGTTGATCTCGCCACCCAGTGCGGCGATCTGCCCCTCCAACGCGGTGAAGGTGTCGACAAGCAGCCTCAGGATGATGCGCACATTCTCGGGTAGCGAGGATTGCGGGTCTTCGACGAAAGCGACCAGGGCTACAACATGGGTGATGCCCTGTGGAAAGATGTAGCCGTATTCAAACAGGTGCCCGCGCAGGGCGTTGATGCACTGCGTGCGCTGACGCACCAGTAGGTCGCGGGCTCGGAACACGATGCCGTTTGCCTGCTGCTCTTCGCTCTTGACTGGAACAAAGCGCATGCTCGGCCGCTGCGCCGCTTCACAGATGGCCTCGGCATCGGCCACGTCGTTCTTTTGCCGCTTGACGAATGGCTTGACGTAGGTCGGCGGAATCAACCGTACCGCATGGCCCAGCTTGCCGATCTCGCGTGCCCAGTAGTGCGCACCAGCACAGGCTTCCATCGCAACGATGCAAGGCGTCTGTGCTGCCAGGAAGCTGAGGAGCTTCCCGCGACTGAGGCGCTTGCGGAACAGCAAATGCCCGGCAGCGTCGGCTCCATGCAGCTGAAAGACGTGCTTCGCGATGTCCAACCCGATCGTGTTAGCTTGCTCCACGGACGCCTCCTTCGGTGACGGTTCAACACCCTCACCTTGGCACCCAGATGCCGTCGGGGGGCGTCCACCCCATCACCCAAATGCGACGTTCGCTAGGCTCCCCGCACTCGACGGGTCATGCCCCTCTGCTGACGCTGGCAGGAGGAGAACGCGGCAGGGAACGCTTGAGCAGCCGTAAAGCGTCTGCTGTTTGCTCGCTGGGTTGGGACGAGCTCCGCATAGTCGGTTGCGACAATGGAAAGCGAAGCGTCACCGTGGTCCCGACGCCGAGGGCACTGTTCAATTCTAAGCTGCCTCCATGCAGCTCCATCAATCCTTTGGAGAAGGGAAGCCCGAGACCGCTGCCTTCACCTGACTTCGGCTTGCCGCTGGTAGCTTGCGCAAAGGGCTGAAGGACATGCGCCAATTCTTCGGAACTTATCCCGACGCCCGTGTCGATGATGCGAATGACGATCTCATCGGCTTCCGCCTCGCCTGTGATCGTTACACTTCCCCCTGGAGGGGTAAATTTAACAGAATTTGATATCAGATTGAGCATTAATTGCCTGAACATAAGACGATCGGCAGAAATTATTGGCAGATTCGGTTCCGCACGGCAAGTTATTCGAATTCCGGATTGTTTCGCTTTTTCCGCCCATAGTTCCACTACACCGCTGATCTCTGAAGCGACATCAAGTTCTTCCTCGTGAAGTTCGACTTTGTGTGCTTCGAGCTTGGCGTAGGCGAGAATTCTGCCAATGACATCCATCAGATGCGTGGCAGTACTATCGATCCGCGCGCAGTAATCCAGGCACTTCTGATTCGGCGAGGCCTCAGGAACCGATTTCGCCATCGCTTTCGCAAATGCCCGGATGGCCATGAGAGGCGAACCCAATTCATGGCTGAGATAAGCAAAATATTCGGAACGCGCTCGCGCCTGATTTTCGACCTGTTCTTTTTCCAAGGCAATTTGCTGCCTTTGGTCGTTCGCCCTATCCCGCTCGATGGTACGAACCCTGAGTTGCCGGGCACCTTCCACCAGCGCGCGGGCCACGTCGTCGGCTTCCTGGAGGCGCAGCGGCGGCGGCGCAATCGGCTCGCCGCGCCCATGGGCAAGCGCCAGGACCTCCAATGCCTGAATCGGCTTAGCTAGACGGCGAGCCTGATAATGCGCGCCGGCCAAGCCCAGCAAAACAAGAATAAAGGTGCTTCCGACACCAATCTCCAGCGCCCTTAAACGGGCCTCCGCCACCTCTGACATCGGTATCCCGATGACCACGGCCCACCCGATTATGGCCGACCGGCTAAAAACGGCTGTGATAGGGGTACCTGCGAACGTCTCCGACGCCACGATTCCTTCAGGACTGAGTGCAATCTGACGGATAAGATCTGGAGCCGCGTGTTGGCCAACATATTTATCCGGCGCATGCGTGCGCGCTACGATAACACCATGGCTGTCAAGGATTGCCGCGACCCAATTCGTCGGAAGCCGCGCCCGACGCAATATTTCGCCAAACCGCTCGGGAAAGAAGCCGATCGAAAGATCGTAGGCAGTCTTGCCATCGATCATCACCGGCTGCTCGATGCTGATCACCGGGCTTCGACGCAACCCCCCTGTATAGACATCGGAAATTACCGGCTTTGAGGTCTCAAAAACGCGCTGAACCAAATCCGGGTTCCCATGGGGCGGCAACAACGCGCCGTAGGGCGTGAGCGTATTGAGAATCTGCTGGCCCGACCTGTCCGTCAGCACCACGTTACTGCCGATGCCGGCTTGCAAGACGCGATTAGCGCGGTCGTAAAAGGTCCGAAAATCGCCGGCCAGAAGATCAGGCGATCCCGACACTATTTGCGCCGCCCGCTGTGCGCTGGCGAGATCGTTTTCGA
>CAZSOI010000120.1:0-32720 GCA_964608115.1 uncultured Burkholderiaceae bacterium
ATGTTGTTTCTTTCCGACGCTTATGCGCAGGGTGCACCGGGCGCCGAGCCCAGCTGGATGCCGTTGATTGTCATCACGCTGATGATGGTCGTTTTTTACTTTCTGCTCATCCGGCCACAGGCCAAACGGCAAAAAGAACAAAAGGCGATGATCGATGCGCTGTCCAAGGGCGATGAAGTCGTAACGAGCGGCGGCCTCGTAGGCCGGATTGCCGAGCTGTCCGAGCAATACGTAACGCTGCAGGTCACAAGCATCGGCGACAAACCCATATCGCTATCCGTCCAACGCAGCGCGATCCAAACGCTCCTGCCCAAGGGCACGATGAAATCGCTGTAGGCACACACACACACCAGCTGCGCGCGCCCCATTTCGTTCACTTGCGCTTTGCGGCCGCATCGACAATGAATCGTTATCCCCTCTGGAAATATTTGCTCATCGGCGCCGCCCTGGTTTTCGGCGTCCTTTACACGGTGCCCAATTTTTATGGCGAGGCGCCGGCAGTGCAGATCGCATCGATCAAAGCAACGGTCCACGCGGACACGGGGCTACTTACCCAAGTCGAGCAGATACTGCAGCGCGCGGGCATTTCGCAGCTTGGCAGTTCCCTTGAGACGATCGGTCAAAATCCCACGGTTCGGGTGCGCTTTGCCGATTCTGATACGCAAGCGCGAGCGCGTGACCTGCTCGATCATGCGCTAAATCCCGACGGTTCCGATCCGGCGTACATCATTGCGCCGAATCTAATCTCGAGCACACCCGCGTGGCTGCAGGGCCTGCGCGCGTTGCCGATGTACCTGGGGCTAGATCTGCGCGGCGGAGTGCACTTTTTGATGCAGGTCGACATCGATGAAGCGGTGAACAAGCGTCTGCAGGCGGTGGAAGCGGACTTGCGCACGCTGTTGCGGGACAAGGACATACGACATGCCGGCATACATCGCGATGGCGAGCGGCTGGAAATCCGGTTTCGCGATCGCGACAGCCGAGGGCAGGCTCAGAGCATCATCCATGACGCCATGAACGACCTGACGTTGCAGGAGGGCGGTACAGAGTCCGATCCCCTGCTTATTCTCGCGCTCACGCCCGCCGCCCGCACCTCCGTGCAGGACAATGCGCTGAAGCAAAACATTACGACGCTGAAGAACCGAATCAACGAACTTGGTGTGGCCGAACCCGTAATCCAGCAGCAAGGTGTGGACCGGGTGGTGGTCGAACTGCCCGGGGTGCAGGACACGGCGCGCGCCAAGAACATAATTGGCCGCACCGCGACGCTCGAGGCGCGCCTGGTCGATGTCAGCCCCGACGGCTTGGCGGCCGTCAACGGCACGGTTCCTCCGCCCTTCGGATCAGAACGCTTTACGATCGGCCGAGGCACACCCGTGGTGTTGAAAAAAGACGTGATTTTTTCCGGCCAGCAGCTGCAAGGCGCGCAGGCAACATTCGACGAGCGCCAACAACCCGCCGTTGCCGTCGAGCTGAACGAGTCCGCCGGCCGTATCATGCGCCAGGTAACGCGCGAGAACCTCAAAAAGCCGATGGCCGTGGTCTTGTTCGAGAGGGGGCGCGGCGAAGTGCTCACCGTGGCGACGATTCAGTCGGAGTTCGGGTCGCGGTTTCAGATCACTGGTCTAGGCAACACCCAGACCGCCAACGATCTTGCGTTGCTTTTGCGTGCCGGCGCTCTGGCCGCACCGATGCAGATCATCGAAGAGCGACTCATCGGACCAAGCCTTGGTGCGGCCAACATCGCATCCGGGTTTCGCGCCACCGAATTTGGCTTTGCCGCTATTTCGGTTTTCATGGTCGTGTACTACATGGTTTTTGGCGCGGTCTCGGTATTGGCGCTCGCAATCAACCTGCTCTTACTCGTTGCGCTGCTATCGCTGCTACAGGCCACGCTGACGCTGCCCGGCATTGCCGCCATCGCGTTTACTCTTGGTATGGCCATCGATGCCAACGTCTTAATCAACGAGCGCATCCGCGAAGAACTGCGCAAGGGTACCGCGGCCCAGCAGGCGATCGCGCAAGGCTACGAGCGCGCTTTTGCGACCATTCTTGACTCCAACGTGACGACACTGATTGCCGGCATATTCCTGTTTATGTTGGGCTCCGGGCCCGTGCGCGGTTTCGCGGTGGTGCACGTGCTCGGCATACTGACTTCGATTTTTTCGGCGGTGTTTGTCTCTCGCGGTGTGGTCAATCTGCTATATGGATCACGCCGGCGCTTGCGCTCCGTGTCGATCGGGCAAATTTGGCGCCCGAGCCCCGCGGGTGGCGGCGCAGCGCGGAGCTGATTCGAACCGAGACCTTTGGACGGAGCATAAGACTGCATGGAATTTTTTCGCATCCACCGGACCATTCCGTTCATGCGATATGCGCTGATCTTCAACGTGATCTCCCTTATCACGTTCTTGACAGCGGTCGGGTTTCTCGCTTTTCGCGGTCTGAACCTGTCGATCGAATTCACAGGCGGCACCGTGATGGAAGTCGCTTTTCGTGCTCCCGCGAACCTGGAGGCCATCCGCGCAGCGATCGCCGCCACCGAAAAGGGCGAATTTCAGGTGCAAAGCTTCGGGTCGGCCGAGGACGTTCTCATCCGACTGCCGGCGCGGGCCGGATTTACCTCGGGTCAGCAGGCCGAGCAAGCCTTCGCCGCTCTTACCACTGCCCCAGCTGCAGGAGAAGCCCCCGCGTGCGAGGCGCTGCACGCGCAGTACGCGAAGCTCGCACAGCTTCCCCCGAGCGAGCGCACAGCGGAGGCCTCCGCAGCGCTGTTGGCTGCGCAGCGCCAGCTCGCTGGACAGTGTACGGAGTTGCGTCGCGTGGAGTATGTCGGGCCGCAAGTGGGCACTGAGCTGGCACAAGACGGCGCGGTCGCACTGCTCATGGTAGTGCTGGGCATCGCGCTGTATCTAGCCATCCGCTTTGAAAAGAAGTTCTCGGCCGCGGCCATCATTGCCAATTTGCACGACGTTGTCTTGGTGATCGGAATGTTCGCGATTTTTCGATGGGAATTCTCGCTTCCGGTGCTGGCAGCTGTGCTTGCGGTATTGGGGTACTCCGTTAACGAGTCGGTCATCATCTTTGATCGGGTTCGGGAGCACTTTCGCACTATGCGAAAGGCCAGTGTTGTGGAGGTAATCGATTCGGCGATAACAGCGACGATATCGCGCACCATCATTACCCATGGCGCCACGCTGACGATGACCGTCACGATGCTCTTCTTCGGTGGCCCGGCATTGCACAACTTCGCCTTAGCCCTGACGCTGGGCATCATGTTTGGTGTCTATTCCTCGGTTTTCGTCGCGGCGGCGATCGCCAAGTACCTGGGAGTGCAGCGCGCCGATCTGGTTCGCCCAGTCAAGGACGAGCGCGCCGTCATGCAGTAAAAAAAGAGCCAGGCATCGAGACAACGCCCGATTAAGCGGCCTAGCGACCGCCTACCTGAACGCGAGCCGCCTTGCGCGCGACCCAGGGGGTCGACGACGTACGGCCGTCGCGCGCACGCACGACGCGATATCTTCCACTGGCGCCAGCATTGACAGTGGGCGTTCACTATTTTTTGTGATTTACCGTGACAGGCTATGCAGCCCTGCTCGCCCTGCCAAATTCGGGCTGAATTGGGCCGACGTCCCCGCGGGGCAAGCGGCATCGTTGCGCCGCATAACTCGCGCCTGTATCTGATCGGTACGCTTTTTAAAGTGCCGTGGGTTGGACCACAGACCCGGGTCTTCGCCCCGGTGGCCACCACCACGAGGGTGCCTCTGACAAAACCTGAAAACGCACGCTCTTTCGCAGGTCGATCCGTCTCGCCTGGGCGGTATCGGGCCGCGGTCTCGCGAACCGTGAACTGAGCCCGGCCGCCGTCGCAGGGCAATACCTGTGCTCACCTAACAGCGCCGTGCGAGTTCTGCTGCCTTTCCTATGTAGGTGGCCGGCGTCAGCTCAAGCAGCGCCTGGCGTGCCGCCTCGGGGATGGGCAGGCTGCGCACGAACTCGTGCAAGCGCTCCCGATCGATTCTCTGGCCTCGCGTAAGGGTCTTGAGCTTCTCGTAGGGCTCAGCAACGCCGTATCGGCGCATTACGGTCTGAACGGCCTCGGCCAAGACTTCCCACGAGGCATCCAGGTCCGCGGCCAACGCTGTCGGGTCGACCTCAATTTTGTCGAGCCCCCGCAGGCACGCCTCATACGCGACTTGGCAATGTCCAAAGGCCATACCCAGATTACGCAAAACGGTCGAATCGCTCAGGTCACGCTGCCAACGCGATACGGGAAGCTTTTCGGAAAAATGCCGCAGCAACGCGTTGGCGATCCCCAAATTGCCTTCGGAGTTTTCGAAGTCGATCGGATTGACCTTGTGCGGCATGGTCGAGGAGCCCACTTCGCCCTCACGCAGGCGTTGGCGGAAGTAGCCCAATGCGATGTAACCCCATACATCGCGGTCCAAATCGAGCACCACGGTGTTGGCACGCGCGATCGCATCGAAGAGCTCTGCCATCCAGTCGTGCGGCTCTATCTGGATCGTGTAGGCGTTAAATTGCAATCCCAGGCTCTCGACGACGCGGCGCGCAAATGTTTCCCAATCTGCTTCGGGCACGGCCACCAAATGAGCGTTAAAGTTGCCCACTGCACCGTTCATCTTCGCCCGAATCGGCACTTTGCCGATGGCCTCGATCGCCTTGGCCAGTCGCTGGGCAAAGTTTGCAAATTCCTTGCCCACCGTGGTTGGGCTTGCGGGCTGACCATGAGTGCGCGAAAGCATCGCCGCCGCGGCGTGCGTATGCGCCAGCACGCGTAGCTGTGCGTGCACGGCACGCAGGTTCGCCAGTAGCAGCTCGCGGCCCTCGCGCAGCATCAGCGCGTAAGCCACGTTGTTGATGTCCTCCGAAGTGCAGCCAAAGTGGATGAACTCGCTGCAGCGCTGCAAGGCGGGCAGTTGCGCGCCGTGCTGGCGGATCCAGTACTCGACGGCCTTCACGTTGTGGTTGATGCGCGCCTCGATGTCCTTGATCTGGGAGCAATCGCCAAGCGAAAAATCGCTTGCCAGCGCGCGCAGCGAGGCAATGGTCTGTGCGTCGAAGGCGGGCAATTCGGGCAATCCCAGCCCACCCAGGGCGATTAGCCATTCCATCTCGACGCGCACGCGTGCGCGCATGAAAGCGAACTCGGAAAAAACGGCACGCAGCGGCCCCGCAACGCGTTCATAGCGCCCATCGAGCGGTGAGATGGCCGTCAACGGGGACAGTGCAAGCAAGCCGGAGCGTTCAATAGTCACGACAGAAAGCCGAGCGGACAGACAAGCACGCTGCGGGCGGACGGACAGGGTCGAACCGCCAGCGTTTGCGGCAAAAAATATGCGGCAACAGAAGCGTTGCAGTTTAACATCGGGATGGCTGCGGCCTGCAGGGCACAAGACACGTCACGATATACTGTGATCAAAAGCCATTAAGCGCTGATTGGGCTGGTTGCCGGGACTGGAGGGTAGTGGCTGGCTGCGACCGCGGTCGGGCCGCGGCAGCACACGATCCGATCTTCGCCGAAAGCAAGAACCCATGCTGAAAAATCTGCGTCTGATCGCATCGCCAACGAGTCCCTACGCGCGCAAGGTGCGCATTGTCATGGCCGAAAAGCGCATCGATTGCGAAGTCGACATGACTGACGTCTGGTCGCCCGATACCTATATTTCGCGCTTTAACCCGTTGGGCAAAGTTCCTTGCCTAATCATGGACGACGGCGGTGCGGTGTTTGACTCCCGGGTCATCGTCGAGTACCTCGACACGCTCACACCCGTCGGCCACCTTATCCCGCCAAGCGGCCGCCAGCGAGTTGAGGTTCGAACCTGGGAAGCTCTGGCCGATGGCATCATCGATGCGCTGGTGCTGGTTCGTCTGGAACAGACCCAGCGACCGGAGCATGGACGATCGCAAACCTGGATCGAGCGGCATATGGGCAAGGTCGCGGCGGGCCTGGAGGCCGCCTCAACGGCCCTGGCGGAAAAGGCTTGGTGTCATGAAGAGCGCTTCACGCTGGCCGATATTGCGCTAGGCGTTACGCTAGGCTACCTTGACTTTCGCTTTCCCGAGATCAATTGGCGCATCAATCACCCGAATTTGGGCCGCTACTACGAAAAGCTGGTCACACGTCCGAGCTTTATTGATACGGCGCCACCGACGAACTGACATGCCACCTCGGGCGGCCGGACGCATTCCCCGGGCCGCGACCGACAATACGGGATCAAGGCACGGGCCGAGCCTCTGCCGTCCATGTTCCGCTTGCGCCGCCGCGTTTTTCCAAGAGCTGTACTTCGCTGATGACCATTCCCCGGTCAATCGCCTTGCACATGTCGTAGATCGTCAGCAGGCCAATTTGCACCGCGGTCAAGGCCTCCATCTCAACGCCAGTTGAAGCGTGCGTTTGCACTTCTACGGTGCAGACCACGCGATCGTGCTGTGCCTGCACCGCGAAATCGACCCGAATACTGGTAATGGGCAGCGGGTGGCAGAGCGGGATGAGTTCCGAGGTGCGCTTGGCAGCCTGAATCGCAGCCACTCGCGCTACCCCGAGCACGTCGCCCTTGCTTGAAGCCCCGCCCTGAATAACGGCCAAGGTGGCCGGCGCCATGACAATACAGCCGCTTGCACGTGCAAGGCGCCTCGTTGCGGGTTTTGTGCCCACATCGACCATCTGTGCCTGTCCGGCGGCGTCAAAGTGCGTAAGTTTGTCGGTCGACTTGGCCATAGTGGAGTCCATCAGCAATTGCCGCGCGCCCCCGGGGCCGCCAAGGCATGGCTAAACGGGGGAAAACCACTGCCCGGAACCATTTTGCCGGACGGATATCATACAAACTGTTGCCCGAAGGGCACTGTCCATGGGCCTTTGCGCCCCCTCGTGCGTGTGAGAAACCGTGCTGTCCGATTCCTGGTCTTTGCCCTTAGCGCGCTGCTGATCACTGAGCCCGCGCTTATGGCGCAGGAGCTGCCGACCCTGGGTGAGGCCGGCGGTGAGGAGCTTTCGCCGCTAGAAGAGCGCCATTACGGCGAAGAAATCATGCAGCAGTACATTCGCCGCAGCCCGGAGTATCTCGACGATCCGGAAACCGCCGAATACATCAATCGGCTCGGATTTGAGCTCGTTGCCGCCAGCGCGGCACGCCACATCAATTTTGAATTTTTTGTTTTGCGGGACCCGACTATCAATGCGTTTGCACTGCCGGGCGGATTCATTGGCGTGCATACGGGCCTTATTCTCACGGCCCAGAGCGAATCGGAACTCGCGTCGGTGCTTGGGCACGAAATCGGCCACGTGCAGCAGCGCCATCTGGCGCGCGCACTGGCACGCGAGCGCGACTCCGCCATGATCACTTTAGGATCGGTTCTTGCGGCCTTGCTCGCTGCCCGAAGCAACCAGGGTAGCCAAGCCGCTTTGGTCGTCGGCCAGGCTGCAGCGATGGCGCGCAAGTTGAGCTTTTCGCGCAACGACGAGCGGGAGGCCGATCGCGTCGGATTCCAGATCTTGGTTGACGCCGGGTTTGACCCCCAGGCCATGGCCGACTTTTTTGCGCGCATGCAGCAAGGAACGCGTGCTTACGCAAGCATCGCGCCGGCGTATCTGCAGACGCACCCAATGACCGAAGAGCGGATCGCTGATATGCAGGCACGGATCCGAACTGCCCACACGCACCAGCATGCCGACAGTTTGGACTTTCAGCTTGTGCGCGCCCGGCTGCGCGTCTTGCAGGATGAATCAACGCAGGGTCTGCGCGATCGCCTGGCCAGTTTCACTGATCAAATCGCGCAACACAGCTCAGTCTCCGATGCCGCGGCGTACTACGGCATTGCGCTTGCCAACCTGCGGCTCAAACGGCCAGGCCCGGCGCTGGAGGCCGCCCTGGCTGCGCGCCGATCGACCAACGTGTCCTCGGCGATCCTCGATAACATCGTTCTGCTGGCACGCTTTGACGCAGCAAGAAGCGATGCGGAACGCGATGCGGTCCTTCAGTCCGCACAGGAGACGGCTGGTCGCTTCCCGCTCTCGCGCCCCGTAGCAATGCAGTACACGGATCTGCTGCAACGAGCCAAGCACCACGCCCAGGCCATTGCCTATCTGCGCGACCAGCTGGCGCTGTCACACAACGATCCGGATTTTTATAACTTTCTGGCCACAAGCTATGCGGCGCTGGACCACAAAACGCTGCAACACCAGGCGACGGCCGAGATGTATCTTCTTCTGGGTTCGGCTCCGGCCGCGGTCGAGCAATTGCAAATTGCGCGCAAAGTCGCAGACGCCGACTTTTACACAATGACCGAGGTGGATGCGCGGCTGCGCCAGTTGACTGCGCTAGTTCGCGAAGAACGGGAAGCGGCCAAAAATGCTGGTCGCAACGGTCCCTGATGGCGTCGTGCGCTGCAATCGGCCGGCGGGCCGATATTTACGGCGGCCTTAAGGAGCTTTCAATCGGAAGTTCAGGCTTGCTCGAGAGCCCGCAGAACATCACCTGAAGCGCTAGCCAACAGTTCTCGAGGACGACGACCTTGTAGGTGCAAGTTTGGCGAAGCAAACCAATTGCCAACTTTCAGAAGGTCGCAAGAGCCCAGAACCGCCAGGGCTCGCTCGATTGCCGGATACGGCCGCCCGCGGCTATCGAATTGATAGCGCGGATACAAATCGTGGATCGCGAAAATCCTGCCTTCTTGTTGCCAGCGCTTCACCGAACTGGCGGCCGATTCGAGCGCCAGGGGCGCAAAGGTAGCTGGGACGGGAACTCCGGCCTCCAAAAATTCACCGCTAAGTAACAAGTGGGCAACGTCCTCGGCCGTCATCCAGGCATTGATGGCCTGCGGGGCTTTTCTTTGCGAATCTTTTTGACCGCGGGGCAGGGTAATGGAGCCCCAGACACGACTCCCAAATCCTCCCAGCACCAGCGTCTGCGTCTGCGCCATTCCTCCGCCCCTGCATGCAATCGGCCTTTTGCGTCGCACGCATTGTTGTCAATTGCGGGTCCTGCTCCCATCGTCCGTTCAGACGAAAATCGCACGTATTCGTGCGCTCAAGTCGCAGCGGCATCCTAAATCAAAGTCTTGCCCATGCGCGCGAGGTACCACTCATGGAAATGCTGCATGCCATCTTCCATCGGGGTTTGGTACGGGCCGACTTGGTCGTCCCCGCGGCGCAGCAAGGCCAGACGACCAGCATCCATGCGCTCGCCGATCTCGTCATCTTCCCTGCAAGTTTCCATGTACGCGGCCTGTTGCGCGTGCACGAATTCGCGCTCAAACGCGGTGATTTCCTCGGGGTAGTAAAACTCCACCAGGTTTAGCGTCCTTTGCGGCGCTAACGGATATACGGTCGATATGACCAGCGTATGCGGGTACCACTCGACCATGATATTCGGATAGTAGGTAAGCCAAATCGCACCAAAGGGCAGGGTGCTGCCATTTTGGTACTGCAGTAGCGCCCGTTGCCAGCGCTCGTACACCGGACTGCCGGCGGTGCCAAGACGGGCGGAGACACCAACCGTTTGCACGGAATACGACGGCCGCAATTGCCACGCCAGGTCTTCGCAGGTAACGAAATGCCCAAGCCCCGGATGAAACGGTTCGACGTGATAGTCCTCCAGGTACACCTCGATGAAAGTCTTCCAGTTGTAATTGCACTCGTGCAACTCGGCCCGGTCAAATGCGTAGCCATCAAAGCGCAAATCGGCAGCTCGATCCATTCCGCTGAGATCTGCCAGAGCGTCACTTTTGCCACGTTCAAATAACAGACCGTTCCAGTCTTGCATCGGATAATTGGTCAGATCCAGGCAAGGATCGTCAGAAAAATGCGGGGCGCCGAGCAACTTGCCGCTGGGGCTGTACGTCCAGCGATGGATCGGGCACACGATGCTGCCACCGGGAGCGGTCGAGTTTTGCAGCAGCGAACCACGACCCCGGCAGATCAGCGCTTGGCGATGCCGACAGACATTGGAAACGAGTTCGATGCCCTTTGGCGTGTTTACCAGCATGCGCCCCTCCCCTTCCTGGCGCAGCGTGTAAAAATCGCCCAGCTCGGGGACCATTAGCCGGTGGCCTACATATCGCGGCCCGTGGCCAAAAAGGATTTCGCGCTCGCGCTCAAATAATGCCTTGTCAAAATAGCGCAAAACGCCAAGCGGGCTCGACGCCGCTTGAGGACGCGTGCTCAGATCGGTCATATCGCTCCCGCTTACAGGTCGGAAATTGCGAAGCATACCCCCACGTGCGCCTCGTTGGGGGATTGCAGGTACGTGTTCAAAAGGCTCAAGTCCCCTTTTGGAAAAAATGGAAAACGCGCTCGCGTAAGTACCAACAGTCCGACCCGCGCTGCTGGGAGAAAAAACCAACATGGCCGCCTTCGGGCGGTGCCTCCTGCTGCACGTAGCGCGAGACCTCCCCCGGGCCGGGCAGGCTGTCGAACGGCACGATGGGGTCATTGCGCGCATTTAACGTCAGGGTGGGAACCGCGATTGCTGCAAGCAGCGGTTTGGCCGAGGCCCGACGCCAGTAATCCAGTGCACCGCTAAAGCCGTGCACCGGTGCCGTAAAGGCATCATCGAAAGCAAACATGCTGCTGCTTTCGGTGACCTTGCGAACATCGACGAGCCCGGCAAACCGATGCGCTTTGGCGACGGCTTTCGCGCGCATGGTCCGAAGGAACAGGCGCGAGTACACGACGTTCACTCCGCGGTCCAGCGAGCGGCCACCTGCCACCAGGTCAAACGGAGCGCTGATCGTTGCACAGGCGCTGACGATACCGTTTGCCATCTGGCCGCGCTCTGCGGCCCACTTGGCCAATACATTGCCTCCTAGCGAAATGCCCACCGCAAAGCGCCGGGCTAGCGGCCAGCGCATAGCGACGCGCCGCAAGATCCAGTCGACTTCTTCGCTATCGCCCGAATGGTAGGCGCGCGGCAGACGGTTGGGTTCGCCGCTGCATCCTCGAAAGTGCACCACCATGCCAAGCCAGGAGCGTCGGGCACATCCCTGCATCAGTATGCGCGAATAATGCGAGCGCGAATCGCCTTCGAGTCCGTGAAAAAGCACCATCAGCGGCGCGCTCGGGGAACTGGGCTCCGCAGTGACAAAATCGACATCGATGAAATCCCCATCGGGCGCATCCCAGCGCTCACGCCGATACCGGACCTTCGACGCTGGCAGCATGCGGGCGGGAACAATCGTCTGGGCATGTCCGCCGGGAAGCCACCAAGGGGCCCGATACTGGTTCATCGACACCAAAGAGGTGAGCGCACGAGGCCACTTGCGCAGCTCGTCAATGCACCGTTCCCGACGGAGTCTCGTTCTCGAGAGCCTGGCCTTGGGGCGCCGGGGCGCCCACATGCATGACCATCTTCCAGCCCGCAGGTGTCTTAACGAAGGCGTTGCTGGCGATCACGTGCACGAGTTGGCGCACCGTGCCCTGCAACAGAACGATTTCTTCAACTAAATTGGTCACGGCAAGCGTCGGGGATTCGAAGCTTTGCCGCGCCAGCGTACGGATCGGCAAGGGCCCGGACTCGAGTATTGAGGCCCAAGAGGAGCGCACCGCGTTATAGCCGATCAGGCGAGCAGCCCCCGGGTGCGTGCAGCACACTTCATCATCCTGCAACCAAAGGTCTGCCATCGCCTCAACGTCGGCATTTTCCAGCGCATCATAGAACGCCTGCTCGCACTCCTCCGGGGATGCGAACAGCATTGGTTTGGATAGTCGCGGCATCGGGGCCGAGGCGCTGAGGCGGACAGTGACGATTGCGCGACTCAGTGCTCATTCACCAGGCGGTGACCGGTCGGCGTCTCATCCTCAGCAAGCCGATAGCGCGTTCCACAGTACGGACACATAGTCGTTGCGCCGGGCTGGACCTCGAGAAAAACGCGCGGGTGGTGATTCCAAACGGGCATGGAGGGATTCGGACAGTATGCGGGCAGTTCGTCGGCTCGTAACTCGACGATCGGCAGTGGCGGGTGATTCATACCTTGGTCAACCAGTGACGGTACTTCTCGGCGCGGCCGCTTACGACTTCAAAAAAGCGACTCTGGATGCGTTCCGTAACGGGACCGCGATGGCCTGGGCCGATCATGCGACCGTCAAGTTCGCGAATGGGCGTAACTTCCGCCGCAGTCCCCGTGAAAAAGGCCTCATCGGCCAGGTAAACATCGTCGCGAGTCAGGGGCTGCGATAGAACTTCGATACCCAGGTCAGCGGCCAGTTCGATCACGCTGGCGCGCGTGATTCCGGTCAGACCCGAGACCAACTGCGGTTCCACCAGGCGGCCATTGCGCACGAGAAACAAGTTCTCTCCTGCACCTTCAGCGACAAACCCCATGGTATCGAGCAGCAGCGCTTCATCGTAGCCTTCGCGCGTGGCTTCCATGTTCGCCAGAATCGAATTGACGTAGTGGCCCGCCGTCTTGGAGCGAACCATCGAAACGTTGATATGGTGACGCGCGTACGATGAGGTCTTAACGCGGATGCCCTTTTTCAGTCCGTCCTCGCCCAGATAGGCACCCCAGGGCCAGGCCGCAATGGCCACATGCACCGCGGCTCCCTTGGGACTAACTCCCATCTTCTCCGAGCCGTAAAACGCGATCGGACGGATGTAACAGGTCTCAAGGCGGTTTTGGCGCACGACTTCGCGGTGGGCTTCGGCAAGCTCGTCGCGCGATTACGGAATGTCCATAAGAAAGATGCGCGCCGAGTTGTACAAGCGTTCGATATGTTCGTAGAGACGAAAGATCGCCGTCCCCTGCGGCGTCTTGTACGCGCGAAGACCCTCAAAAACCGCCAAGCCGTAATGCAGCGAGTGCGTCAACACATGCGTGTTGGCCTCACGCCATGGAACCAGCTTGCCGTCGTACCAGATCCAACCATCGCGGTCGGCCATGCTCATTACCAGCTCCCGAATCCTCACCAAGGCCCAAACGAGATTCTATCCCTTACGGACTTAGGCGCCGCCATAGCGCTCCTGCGCGCATTTAATGTACCGCGCCGCCCGCATGCGATTGTGCACCGACAGAACCCGGCGGCAGCGGTTGGTCGGTGGCAAAGACCGCGTGCCACAGGCGCAAGACCGTATTGACTTCCGCGTGCACCAGCTGCCGGTCGACTCGTGCTCGCTCGGCACCATTAAGACGCAGCGTGTGTTGCATCTGACGGTAGCGTCGATATGCCTGCGCGGCGGCACGCGCCAAATCGGCATCGATGAGGGTCAGATCGGAGGCAAGGCCGAGCAGGCCGATATTGCCGCGATTGGCGACTAATTCAACGTGGCGGCGCGCATGCGCAAGCACGAGGTATTGCACGATAAATTCAATGTCCACCATTCCACCGCGATCATGCTTGATGTCGAAGCGATCGCTGCGGTTTTGATGGCCCTCGAGCATGCGTCGGCGCATCGCCACCACTTCGCGGGCCAAGGCGACGGGATCGCGTTGCTGCCGCAACACGCTCTCGCGAACTTGTTCGATGCGTTTGCCCAGGCCAGGATCTCCCGCACAGACCCGCGCCCGAGTCAAAGCCTGGTGCTCCCAAACCCAGGCACCATGTCCATCGGCGTTGCTTTGGTAGCGTTCAAATGCCTCAAACGGCGTAACCAACAGACCTGCGTCACCGTTAGGGCGCAAACGCAAGTCAATCTCGAAGAGCTTGCCGCTGGAGGTAACCGTCGTAAGCCAGATGATTAGCCGGCGCACGAGCTGGCCACAGACCTGTGCGTCCTGCTCGGCCTCATCGGCACCCCTACCCGGTTCAAAGACAAATGTCAGATCCAGATCCGAGGCGTAGCCCAACTCGCGTCCACCTAATTTGCCGTACGCGAGGATCGCCAGAGGTGGCAGCGGCGGAACTTCGAGCTGCGGCCCGCTGCCGGCAGCCGGATAATTTATGGACCACCAAGCCGTAGACAACACCAAAGAGAGCACCGCGTCGGCCAACGCCGAAAGATGGTCGGCTAAACGCTCCAGTTGCAGCGTCCCAGCCAGATCGGCGAGCAGCAGCCGAAACACCTGAGCGTGATGTGCATCGCGCAAGATATTCATCTGTCGCTCCACATCGCCGCGGGCCGCGCGCAGCTGCGCATCAAGCTCTATAGCCCACGAACGCCAAAACGCCTCCGCAGAACTGTCAGTGGTCGCGGCAGCCGCAAACTCCTGTGCGCGCGGATCGATCAGCTCATCGAGCACGATGGGGTGGCGCAACAGGTACTCGGCAGCCCAGCCGCCCGTGGCTAGCACTCGCAGCACGCGCTCGTGCGCAAGCGGAAACTCGTCGAGTAGCGCAAGATAGGTGCTGCGTCGCCCGACGACCTCGATGAGCCGGATCCAGCGCAGCAAGATCTCATCGGCCGTCGCCCCGCCTTGAGGCTGCGTTTGGTGCGCGATGCTACCGATGAGCTGCGCCGCTCGGCCGGCCAGTTGCTCCACGGTACTGCGCGCAGCCGCCGACATCGAAGTAAACCGGGACGAGGCAAAAAATTGCTCCAGCCGAGCCGCACTGGCGACTGCGCCGGCAAATCCCAGACGCGCCAGGCGGGCGGCATCCAACGCCGGCATATCCGCTTGCCCGGACTGACCGAGCAGGCGTGCTTCGCTGGGGAACATCGTGTCAAAGGAGCGGGCGACGTCCTCGCTTACGCGAGCATAACGCTCTAACAGCTGTTGGCTGGAGTCCAGGTTAAGTAGACGTGCGACGGCGTTGCGGCCAGCGTCATCTGCCGGGATGCTGTGGGTCTGCGCATCGTCTCGATACTGCAAAGCGTGTTCGAGTCGTCGCAAGAACCGGTAGTCTTCGATCAGACGCGCGGCTTCCGAAGCATCGAGTAACCCCGTCTGAGCGAGCGTTTGCAAGGTGCTCACGGTCGAGCGCGCACGCAAGCGCTGATCGCGTCCGCCGCGCATGATGCAAAAGGCCTGCGCCAAAAACTCGATCTCGCGGATTCCGCCACGGCCGAGTTTGACGTCCAACCTGCGCTCGGGCCGAGCGTGCGATCGGCGGCGCGCCTCGGTGCCGATGCGCCGATGCAATTGGCGAATTGCACCGATCGCACTGAAGTCAAAGTACTTGCGATAGACAAAGGGCTGCACCACGGATTCGAGCGTTGCCACGGTCCGCGCAAAATCCTCGGCTGATGAGAGCACAGGCCCGGAAATGACCCGCGCCTTGGCCCAGGCGAATCGTTCCCATTCGCGGCCCTCCCGCACGAAATACTCCTCGAGCATGGCGATGGAAACGGCCAGCGGTCCGGAATCGCCATGCGGCCGCAGACGCAGATCGATACGAAAAATGAACCCATCGGCTTCGTGCCGACTTAGCGCCGCAACCAGACGCCGCCCGAGTCGCACAAAGAATTCCTCTGCCTCCGTGCTCGCGCCATGGGCCTGTTCCGCGGGCAGCGCACTGTTGCCCTGCGCAAACTGGCGGCAGGCACGCACATCCCCATACACGAATACCAGATCAAGGTCCGAGGAGACGTTCAGTTCTCCGGCACCGCCCTTGCCCATCGCCAGTACCAGAAGATCTTGTGCCGCACCGCTCGCATCAACCGGTACGCCATTGATTTCGGCAAGCTCCGGAGCAATCGCCGCCAGCAGCGCATGCACCGCCAGTTCGGCAAGCGCTGTCATCGCCGCGGTCACCTCTTCGAGCGGCGCCGCGCCCGCGCAGTCGCGCACGATCAGGGCACAGAGCAGCTGTCGGCGGGTTCGTCGCAACGCGCGGGCAACGTCCTGCTCGTTGCCCGCGTCATAGTGCGGTAATACTTGCCTCCCCGGCTGCAGCGCCTTGGCGCCCTGGAACCGGCCAAGGTTGCCTTCGTATTGCTCAATTACGCGCTGCGCCGTCCACGGCGCCTGCGCCAGTGAAATAAGCCAGAGCCGCTCGGCCTCGCCAGCTGGTGGGGCGGCCAAAGATGGCCCATCTTGCGTCCAGGGCGTCGTGACACCTTCGGCAATCAGGGCGCGGCGCAAGTAAGCGCTGCTAGCCACAGCGCGCGCGCAAGCGCCGTCCCAGTCCACCGTGCCATCCGTGCCGAGCGCGGCGCTTACCATACGCTTAGCTGGCGAACGTCCCAAGGCATAGTGCGTGCCCGCAACCAACCGCGCGAGGCTGTGTTAGCGTCGCGGACGCGGCGCTCATGCCTGCGTGCTGCCAGCCGGCGTCGCTCCTGTGAGCTGGCATCATCGCGAAGCGACGCTTTAACGCGCGTTGGCGCAAAGGGCTCGGCAAGTTATTTGCAAACAAAAGCAACACCCAGACTCCCGACTCATGTCCTTGCCTAGCGCACCTGACGCGCCGCCTCCCGAACACGGCACCGCCGCAGCGGAAAAGGTCGTGCAGGCGGCCGAGGAACTCGTCGAGCGCGCCGTCACGGCCGCAGAGCACTCCCTGGCGCGGCGCCTAGGTCAGCGCGGATTGCGTGCCGTGCTCCGGGCGCTGCGCCTAGTGTGGATGCTAACCGTTCTGGCCTATTTTGCCTTCGCCTCGACGGTTCTGATAACCCGCTATTACCTGCTGCCGCACATCGACGATTGGCGCACGGTCATCGAGTCCTCCGCGAGCGAGGCGCTGCACAGCCGTGTAAGCGTGGGACGGATTGAGGCCGACTGGCAGGGACTACGGCCGCGGCTGTTGCTCTCCGACGTGGTGCTAACGGACGCCGGTGGCGCAACCGTACTCACGTTACCCCGAGTTCAGGTCGTCGTCGCTTGGACGAGCCTGATCGCGCTGCAAGCGCACACCCATTCGCTGACGGTGTGGGCGCCGCAGGTCGAGGTACGACGCCTGCGCGACCGTCGCTTCGCCATTGCCGGAATTCTGATCGACCCACAGGCAGCGCAATCGGACACCGCTTTCCTCGACTGGGTGCTCGCGCAACACGATATCCGCGTTCGTGACGCACGCGTGCATTTTGTCGACGAGCTTGCCGCCCCGCAGGCCGACGCCGCGCCGGAGGAGCCGGCGGCGGGAACAGAGCCTCCCGCCGAAGGATCCCGGGCGAGCGCGCCGACACAAAGTGACGCAACGCGGGCTGCGCCAATTGACTTTACCGACGTCAACTTCGTGCTTCGGCGCGGCCTAACCGGTCACCACTTTGCCTTGCGCTTGCGCCCACCACCCCAGTTGGCGGGGTCAGTCGATTTGCGCGGCGAATTTGCCCACCCTTGGAGCGAACCGACCGCGCGAATGTCCGCCTGGAGCGGGCGGCTCTTCGTGCAGTTCGATTATGTCGACTTGGCGCGAATTGACGCCTTAACGCATCTTGTGCCCGCGCCAGCGCAAATCCAGCACGCTTGGGGAGCGTTGCGCGCATGGATCGATTTTTCAGCGCTGCAGCTAACACGCCTGCGCGCTGACGTCGCCCTCACCGACGTGGCGGCACAGTTGCGTCCGGATCTGCAGCCACTGCGCTTGAGCAAGGTCCAAGGCCGCCTCACCCAGACGCTCTTTAGCGACGAGAGCGGCCAAACGCAAGAGTTCGCGCTCGTGGGTTTGCAACTCGATGGTCCCGATCAGCTGCATCTTCCAGCGACAAATCTGCTTTTTCGCAGTACGCGCTTGCTGGGCAACGGCGGCGAAACGTTACTGGCCGAACACTCACGCTTTGAGGCCAACCGCATTGTGCTTAGTGACTGGAGCCGGCTCGCCATCCAGCTACCCCTGCCCAAGGAGTGGCTCGCGACGATCGAGCGTACCGCAGCACGCGGCACGCTCGAGGATCTTCGCGCCACATGGGAGGGCCCAGCGACGCCGCCGCGCATCTTTTCGCTGCGGGCGCGCTTTTCGGAATTGGGCTTTTCCATGGACCCGCATGCTTTGGTGCCCGAACCGGAGCGCGCCAATGTGCAGACGCCCAACACCGACGCGGGCAACGAGGCACCGGCTAGCCGAGCGTACGAATTTAAAAATCTTGCTGGCTCCGTCGACTTTGATCAGACCTCGGGTTCGCTGCGCATCGATGCTAGCAATGCGAAAGTGCGGCTTCCCTTCTTGTACGTCGACGCCCCGATTGCGCTCGATAACCTGGCAACGCGTGTGCGTTGGGGCCACGTCAGTGAGGCGAGCCTGAGCGTTGAAGTCGATTCCTTGGCTGCCACCAACGAAGACATGGATCTGAACCTCTCGGGCTCGTACCAGGCCGCAAGCAGCGGGCCAGCACACCTTGACATCAGCGGGCGACTGAATCGCGGCAAGGTGTCCGCGGCCGCTCGCTATCTGCCCAAGGTGGTCGCGCCGCCCGCGCGCTCGTGGCTTCGCGGAGCCTTGATCGACGGTCGAATCACCGAGGGCGCGTTTTATGTCCACGGCGACCCCAAGCAATTTCCCTTCATCGACCCGAAAAGTGGCGAGTTTCATGCCACGGTGCATGTGCTGGACGGAAAACTCGACGTCGCGCCGCGCCCCGTCGAGGCGAGTGAGACGTCGCCGCCAATGACATCGCAGCAAGCGCCGCCAACGCCGTCTTGGCCAGTGCTTAGCTCCATCGAGGCTGACGTCATATTTGACCGCAATCGGCTGACGGTCAGCGCGCGGCGGGCCAAAGCCTATGGCTACGACCTTGCGAACGTGACGGCGCGTGTGCCGCAATTGGACCAGCCCAACCAACATCTGTTCATCGACGGGCAGGGTTCGGGTTCACTCGGGGAAATGCTTCACTACGTTGGCGAGAGCCCGGTAAACGTGTGGACGGGTGGATGGCTGGCGAGCACTCAGGGCAGCGGGCCAACACGCCTGCAGATGAAGCTCGATATTCCGCTGGCCAAACTCATCGATACCACGGTTAGCGGAAGCGTTCACTTCCAAGGCAACAGTCTGATCCTTCGTCCGGAAATTGCGCCCTTTTCCGCAATGACCGGCGAACTTGGCTTCACGCAACGAGGCATCAGCCTCTCGGGAATCACGGCCGGCTTTCTCGGCGGCGAGGCATTGCTCAATGGCGATACGCTGGCCGATGGCACCGTTTCCATCCAAGGTAACGGCAACGCCACGCCCCAAGGTGCCAAACGCCAAGTCACGGCAGCTGCGCTGCGCCGCCTTCTTGATCGCACGCGCGGGGTAATACGGTACGGCATCAAGGTGACGGTGCACGAGGGAAATTACGGATTGCAGTTCGATTCGGATCTTGTCGGGTTGGCGGCGGACTTGCCCGAGCCGTTTCGCAAGACTGCAGGCGAGACGCGCATGCTGCACTTGGAGAGCGTACCGGTAGCCGGCTCGAAACCGCAGCAAGAAAGCCTGCGAGGCACGCTCGGCAGCACGGTGAGCGTTGAATTGCATCGGATTGCTGATGCCAACAACGTCATGAAAGTTGAGCGCGGCGCAATTGGCATTGGTGCGCCCGCCAATCTGCCCGACGCCGGACTGTTGCTGCTGTTCGATCAGCCGCATTTGGATTTGGACCGCTGGCAGCGGGTACTGGGCATCGGTCCGGCTGGCACAAAAGAAGGCCAGGAGGCACCGCCCATAGCAGCGGAGCAACCCGCTTTAGCAAGTGCGCAGGGCGCATCCGGGCTCGACGAAATCGACCTCATTGCCGTGCATGCCGACACTTTGACACTGGACAACAAATCGATCTCGAACGTTTCCTTAAGCGCCAAGCGGGATCCGGATCAGAGTTGGTACATTGACATCGACTCGGAACAAGCTTCGGGCTCCTTGCATTGGGTCGGCGCGCGCGGCTCAGTTCCGGGACGTCTTACCGCGCGCCTGGGCAAGTTGGCAATTCCGGAGCGCGATAAAAAGCAAGTTACCGAACTACTCGATACGCCGCCCACGCAATTTCCGGCCCTCGACATAGTTGCCGAACAATTCGAATTGGGATCGACTGATTTTGGCCAGTTGGAAATCCAAGCTCAAAACAGCGGCGCCCCAGGCGCAGATACGTGGTACCTGCAAAAACTCACTATCAACAATGACGACGGCAAGTTAACGGGAAGCGGACAATGGCAGCGCGAGAGCGGCTCGTCCCTGCGCAAGATGACGCTGAGAGTTTCTTTAACGTACTCTGATGCCGGCAAACTGCTTGGTCGCTTCGGCCTTGCGGGCACGATCAAGAAAGGTCGCGGCAAGCTCGAGGGAGAACTCTCCTGGCGCGGTTCGCCCTTTGCCATTGATTACCCGAGCCTGACCGGTGAGCTGCATCTGACCAGTGAAGGGGGACAGTTCCTAAAAGTCGACTCCGGCGCGGGCCGCCTTATGGGGGTGTTCTCATTGCAGTCGCTGTCCCACGCCGTCGCGGGAGATTTTCGCAACGTGTTTTCTCGTGGCTTTGCCTTTGACACCCTCGCGGCAAGCGCTTACATCGACAACGGCACGCTGACGACCGACGACTTCATCATGAAAGGCGCCAACGCCGTCGTTCGCGTCAAGGGCCGTGCCGATCTGCGCGCCGAAACGCAGGACCTTGAGGTCGTCGTTATTCCCGAGATCAACGCGGGCACTGCATCGCTAGCCTACGCGCTGGTAAACCCGGCGATCGGTCTGGGTACCTTCATCGCCAATTTTCTTCTTAGAAAACCCCTTTCGGCCGCGTTTACGAACATTTACGAGGTCACCGGCTCATGGTCCGACCCCAAGGTCGAGAGGGTTAAAGCCGAATCGGGCACGGCCGCCTCGAGGCCCGCAGGCTAGTGCCAGGGCGGACCCGCACCGGCGTACCGGGTAACGGTTCGACCCGTGCCGCATAATTGCGCCTACATGAATGCGACCCAACCCGGCATATGTGTAGCCGCCGTCCAGATGGTCTCGACCACGAATGTCGAGCAAAATCTGCGCGCGGCCGCCGAGCTGGTCGGGGAAGCAGCCGAGCGCGGTGCCCGCCTAGTCGTGTTGCCCGAGTATTTTTGCCTAATGGGCAAGAGCGAGCGCGATAAGGTGGCGTTGCGAGAGGCCGACGGCAAAGGTCCGATCCAGGAATTTTTGGCCGAAGAGGCGGCACGCCGACGCGTTTGGCTGTTTGGTGGCACCCTGCCTTTGGCAGCACCCGATCCGGAGCGGGTATTTAATTCTGTGCTCGTTTTTGACCCGACAGGTCGCCGGGCTGCGCGCTATGACAAGATCCACCTTTTCTCTTTTCGCAACGGCGAGGAGACCTATGACGAGGCGCGTACGATCACCCCGGGTCGCGAGCCCATCATCGTGCAATGCGCCTTTGACGAAATGTCGCTGCGGGTAGGGTTATCGGTTTGCTACGACCTGCGTTTTCCCGAGCTGTATCGGCGCCTTCAGGCGGCGGACCTGATTATCGTTCCCGCGGCCTTCACCGCGACGACTGGCCAGGCCCACTGGGAGGCGCTGTTGCGCGCGCGTGCGATTGAAAATCTGTGCTACATGCTCGCGTCGGCGCAAGGCGGTCGCCATGAAAATGGACGCGCGACGTTTGGCCACTCGATGCTCGTCGACCCTTGGGGTGAAGTGCTGGCCGTTCGCCCTACAGGCGCCGGGGTCGTACTCGGCACTGTTGAGCCGCAACGCATCGCCGCGTGCCGCTCGAGCCTTCCGGCTTTGGCACACCGTGTCTTGCCGTAGCTGCAGGCGCCCCAAAGTACAGTTGCAACCGACTACTACTAGCAGGAAAACTTCATATGAATGCCGCCGAACCCGCCATTGCCCGTCTTGCCACAGCGCGCACGTTGCTGCTTGAGCCCTATGGCTTGGATGAAACCCACCTACAGCGCGCACTGGCAAGTGTGTTCGAACATCGTGCCGACTATGCGGATCTGTATTTTCAGTACACGCGCTCCGAATCGTTTTCGCTTGAAGAAGGTCTCGTCAAGTCGGGCAGCTTCGGCATTGACCAGGGAGTCGGAGTGCGGGCAGTCAGCGGGGAGCGCACGGCTTTTGCCTACTCCGATGACATATCGGACGATGCGTTAGTGCAAGCGGCGCGGACGGTGCGCTCGATCGCCAGCAGCGGCAGCGCAAAGGTTGCCCCGGCTGCGCGCCTTCAGACGCGCGCGCAAAAGGCCTTGTACGGGACCGACGATCCCGTGGCCTCGCTGCCGACGACCGAAAAAGTTCGGCTGCTCGAGGAGCTCGAGCAACTCGCGCGCGCCCTCGACCCGCGGGTCAAACAGGTGATGGCGAACCTCGTATCGGAGTACGACGTAGTTCTGATTGCTCGCTCCGACGGGCTACTGGCGGCCGATGTGCGGCCGCTCGTGCGTCTGTCTCTGACAGTGATCGTCGAAGAAGGCGGGCGCCGAGAGCAGGGGTTCTCGGGCGGCGGCGGACGTACCGGCCTGGAAATGTTCACCGCGGACTTGCTGCGCGAGCACGCGCGCTTGGCAGTGGACATGGCCCTGGTGAACTTGCAGGCGCGGCCCGCGCCAGCCGGTGTAATGAGCGTCGTCCTGGGACCGGGCTGGCCCGGCATCTTGCTGCATGAGGCGGTCGGGCACGGTCTGGAGGGAGACTTCAACCGCAAGGGCTCGAGCGCATTTGCCGGACGCATCGGCCAACGCGTGGCGGCCCGCGGGGTAACGGTGGTCGATGACGGCACAATCCCGGAGCGGCGTGGATCACTGAATATCGACGACGAGGGTAACCCGACTCAGCGAACCGTTCTGATCGAAGATGGAATGCTGCGCGGTTACATGCAAGATTGTCTGAACGCGCGGCTGATGAAGACCAAATCGACCGGAAATGGCCGGCGCGAGTCCTTTGCCGCACTGCCCATGCCACGAATGACCAACACTTGCATGCTGGGCGGGGATACGGACCCGGAGGAAATTTTGCGCTCGGTCAAGCGCGGCATCTATGCGCGCAATTTTGGCGGCGGCCAAGTGGATATAACCAACGGCAAGTTCGTCTTCTCCATGGCGGAGGCCTACCTGATCGAGAACGGGCGCCTCGGAGCGCCGCTCAAGGGAGCCACCTTGATTGGCAACGGACCCGACGCCTTGACGCGAGTGACAATGATTGGCAACGACATGCGCATGGACCTTGGTATCGGCACCTGCGGCAAGGAAGGGCAAAGCGTGCCCGTTGGCGTCGGCCAGCCGACCCTGCGCATCGAGGGTCTGACCGTTGGAGGTACAGGCGGTTGATCAGTGCGGTTACAGAAGAGCGGCGCGGCGCCAGCAGCGCGGATCGGCTCATGCATCTGATTGATACAACTTCGGGGCATTTTTCGTCGAAAAACGCAAACGCCTCTTGGCAAACGCTGCAGATCGAGTTTGAATAGCACGTGGGGCGTCGTGACACGACGACCTGCCTTTTTATGGTGCGCTGTCAGGAGTCAGGCGTCGTGCCGCAAGTCCGAGAACTTGCAGCGGAAGTGACACAGCTCCACGCGAGCGCTGTGGCTTGCGTGGCGGGTGTCAAGTCGTCGCCTGGCTTTGGAACCGGTTTTTCTTTGACCCTGCCAAGCGTATTTTCGGCCGCATTGGCATGCGCCGTGTTTATCGCTTTGAGTGGCGAAACTCGCGCCGAGCCACCCGTTCAAGAAGCCGTGCCGCCGCAATATCGACTGGAAGCGCCGCCATCGTCCGGTGCACCCGCTGCGACCTTGCCCGGCGTCGCGTCGCTGGGCGTTGGGCAGGAACTGCTCTTTGGCCTCCCCCCATCCTTCCGGTTTGATTCCCAGGCGGGTGTCAAGCTCGAGGATGTCGGCAACCCACTGGACAGGCCCCGAGCCACGTATCGCTACACCTGGCTATCGCGTCCAGGTTGGGATTTGAAGATCGGGCTTTCGACAGCGCTGGACCAGACGGCCCCCTGGCAGCGTTTGCTTGCGCCTGCGCCATCGGATCGCCTGCACCTTGGCTCCCTGCCCACCATGCACTTGGCAAGCGAGGGACGATTTGCCGACCGCTGGATGCTATCGGTAAGCGCCGAAGGTTTGCGCACGGCCCGAGGACAGGGCTTGGACATGGATCTGCGGATCGACTACGGGCTAACCCGAGATGTTGCGTTTTTTGGGAGCTATCGCCTGACGGACAGCAGCGGCGAAGGGCCCGAGGTGTACGGGTTTGTACCGTCGAATTCGGCTCAGTTTGGGGTGCGCTTGCGCTTTTGGTAGAGCTCTTGGGCCACAACGCAGGCAAATGCTCGTGCGGTGGTACAGTACGACCTTCCCGGCGCGGCGCCGCGGGGGGCGCCGCAGAACCCTAGAAGTTTTGTACCGACAGGTGAAAAGTCATGGTACGGCTAGTTAGTGCTTTTGCGCGCTGGTTTTTTCGCTCTTTCCGGCCATCGGCGGAAGGAGTTTTAGCGCGAACGTGACCTACCGCGTTTAGGACATCCGACCGCCAGGCAACAAACCTGGCGGTTTTTTTTCGTGCTTACGCCCGATTTTTGTGGAGCAGCGCAATGCGATTCATGACCGACGATCTTCGAATCAAGGAGATCAAGGAACTCGTTCCACCCGCGCACCTAATCAATGAGCTGGCCTGCTCTGAAGAGGCTTCGCGCGCAGTACACGACGCGCGTTTAGCAGTTCATCGCATCTTGCACGGCATGGACGATCGCCTGGTTGTTGTTATCGGCCCGTGCTCGATCCACGATCCGAAGGCGGCGCTCGAGTATGCACAGCGCCTTGCGGGCGAGCGATTGCGGTACACAAGCGACCTGGAAGTGCTGATGCGTGTGTACTTTGAGAAGCCACGCACGACGGTGGGCTGGAAGGGATTGATCAATGACCCGGATCTGGACGGAAGCTTCCGCATCAACCGGGGATTGCGAATGGCACGAGAACTTTTGCTGTCGATCAACGAGCTCGGCTTACCGGCCGGATGCGAATATCTCGACATGATCACGCCTCAGTATCTGGCAGATCTGGTGAGTTGGGGCGCAATCGGCGCACGCACCACCGAATCGCAGGTGCACCGTGAACTGGCTTCGGGCCTTTCGTGTCCTGTGGGGTTTAAAAACGGCACCGACGGCAATATCCGCATCGCAGTCGACGCCATCAAGGCAGCGCAGCAGCCACATCACTTTCTATCGGTCACCAAGGCCGGGCACTCGGCAATCGTGTCCACGCGCGGCAATGAAGATTGCCACCTGATTTTGCGCGGGGGAACGCAGCCCAATTACGATGCCGGCAGCGTGGATGCCGCCTGCACGGAACTTGGTCGGGCCGGATTGGCGCAGCGTTTGATGATCGATGCCAGCCATGCCAACAGCCGCAAGGACCCCAAGCGCCAGCTCGAAGTTTGCGCGGATGTAGCGGACCAACTCTCGCGCGGCGATACTCGCATCATCGGTGTGATGATCGAGAGTCACCTCGTCGGTGGGCGTCAGGACCTTGTGCCTGGTCAGCCGCTCACTTATGGGCAGTCGATCACGGACGGCTGCCTGGGATGGGAAGAGAGCCTAGAGTGCCTCAAGGCGCTCGCCACAGGCGTGCGCGAGCGACGTCTGCAAAGCGCTAACGCCGGCAAATGATCTTCCCAATTGCAAGCGCCGCCTCAGAATGCCCTTTGAGGGGCGAGGCGCGCTTAACGGTTCCCCGTAATCTCGGCGTAAAACGCCTTTGCGTTTGGCTTGCGCCCGAGAAATTGCTCCACCAGTTCCTCCGGCGGCCGACTGCCGCCGGATTCCAAAATGATGCTGCGGTAACGGCGGCCAACCGCTGGGTCGAGCAAATTGCCATGAAACGCCGATAGCATGTCTAGCGCCAACACTTCCGACCACATGTAGCTGTAGTAACCTGACTCGTAGCCTCCCATGAGGTGGCCAAAGGAGGCGGGCATCATCGTTCCGGGAACATGACCGAGTCGGCTTTGGCCTTCGAGCTGCTGCCAGGTTGCCAGCGCCGGCTTGGGCGCACCCGAATGCAATGCAAGATCGTACGTGGCCAGCAACCACTGTCGAGCGTATTGCAAGCCCTTACCGAATCGACGCGCAGCGGCCAACTGCTCGATTTGCTCAGAGCTGAGCACGGGACACTGCGGGCAGACCTCGCCAAAAAACCTTAGCGGTTGTTCGCGGCGCCCCCATTCCTCGAACATTTGTGAGGGGGCCTCGACAAAATCCAGTCGTACGGAAGTACCGGACTGGTCGGCATATCGGGTCTTGGAGAGCACGCCGTGTAACGCGTGACCGAATTCATGCAGCAGTGTTTCGAGCTCTCTTTGAGTCAGACCCTTGCGATCCAGATTGCACAGCAATGCCTTGATGGGCCGCTGTCCGGTAAGGAGCGAACCCGCTCGTACCCCAAAGGCGGCCGCGTGGCTGAATTTTCCCTCGCGCGCAAAAAGATCCAGGTAAACGCCGCCGATGCGTTCAGCCGCACCGCCTTTTGCACTTTGTTCCTGCACCTCGTAGTAGCGCACTTCCGGGTGCCAAACGGGGACGTCGCGAGGCACAAAGCGTATGCCATAGAGTTTTTCGGCGGTCCGCAAGACGAACTGAACCGAAGCCTCGGTAGGAAAGTACGCGCGTAGCGCTTCCTGATCCACGTTGTAGCGGCTGCGCTTTAACCGCGCCTCAAGAAAACCGATGTCCCAGCGCTCCAGGCGTACGCTTTGGGCGGGAACGCCCTCGAGCGCGGCCTTTTCCTGGCGCAGCTCCTCGAGTTCTCGTTGCTCGATCTCGTCGACACCCGACTTCACCGAAAGCAAAAAATCGGAAACCGCCTGGGGTGAGCCCGCCATCTTGCGACGCAAGGAAAAACTCGCGTAATCCGCGAACCCATAGAACCGTGCCAACTCGCTGCGCAGCGCAAGCGCACGATCGAGTAGCTCCAGGTTTGGCTGACCGGCGCGATTTTGAAATGCCATCCAGACACGCCGGCGCGCGTCGGCGTTTTGCGCGGTCTCCATGAACGGCATGTAGCTCGGATAATCCAGACTCGCAAGGTAATTGCCCTCGGCGTCGCGCTCTCGCGCATCGCGCCAGGCTTGCGGAGCACCTTCGACCTCCCGCGCAGTCAACGCAACAACCGTTTTCACGTTGTTCAAATTTTCCCGAAACCGCAGCGCTAGGGTGCTCAGTTCGTCCTCGATTGCTTTGACCCGCCCGCGGCTATCCTCCGGCAAGGCTGCGCCGCTATCTTCAAAGTTCTCTAACAACAGCTGCCGATAGGATTGATCTTGCGGATCAGTCGTCTTCAGAGCCAGCACCCGTGCATACAGATGCGTGCTCTGATAGAGCTCCGTGGCGAAGGGCACGATCTTTTCCAGGCAGCTTTGGGCCGCCAGGCGCGTCTCCTTGTCCGGCGCCGCGTTTTGCAGCACGGCCAGCGGGTCATCAAAGCCGCCGGCGCGCAGAGCCAGGGCGTTAAATTCCTCCAGAATTTTCCCGGCACCAACTCGACGCTCCATGCTCGCCATCATCTTGCGGCGCTGCTCGAGTTCCTCGTCGCAACGCACCGCAATCTGGTGCGCGCCGATCACGGAAAACCCGGGGGGCAGCGCGACCGCGGGCGTCTGGCTCCAGCCTGATACCGGATTGCTGGCCGCCGTGGCCAGCAGCGCGAGCCTTGATGCATTTTTCACGGCCCCGAGCAATTTCTGCATTGCATTAGCCACGCGATCGCTCGCTGTGCCATTGTGGTTCACTTCCTCCCTCGTTGCGGTTGAGCGTGCGCGCCAGCACGAACAGCAGATCGGACAAGCGGTTGCAGTATTGGCGCGCGATCTCACCCACCGGCTCGGCAGCGTCCAGCGCAATCAAAGATCGTTCCGCACGCCGACAGACGGTGCGGCAAACGTGCGCCTGCGCAGCCGAGCGAGTTCCTCCAGGCAAAATGAACTCGGCCAGACGCGGCAAACTTGCGTTGTAATGTGCTAAGCGCTCATCAAGATGCGCAACGCGCTGCGCGGCCAGCCGCGTCTGGCCCGGCACGCAAAGCTCGGCGCCAAGGTCAAAGAGGTCGTGCTGGATGTCCACCAGGTCCTGGCGGATGTAAGGCGCGGATACTTCAGCCAGTAAAAGGCCGATATGCGAATTTAATTCATCGACCTCGCCGATCGTTGCGATCCGCAAACTGTGCTTGCTCACGCGCGTGCCGTCGCCCAGGCCAGTGGTACCGTCGTCGCCAGTGCGAGTGACGATTGTGGAAAGACGATTTGCCAAGGTCCCTCGCTAATTTGCGTCCCGTATCTGCTAAGCCTACTGCGGTCCACGTTGCAGCCAAAACCTGTGCAACCGCAAACCGACCTTCTACGGTCTAACGCTAAGCCCACCGAAAAACCACAAGCATAGCTGGGCTGACCGTCCGCCCGCTCGAAGCGTTAGGCTATTTGGATGAGGCAACCCGCCAGGCAAGAAGGTAGCATCGCGGATCCGAATTTGCGGGAGTTCGCGTGAGATTGCAGCGTTGCTTGGTGCCGACACTGGCGCTGTGTTTAACCGCGGGGCTTCCGGCGGCTTGGGCCGTCGATGTCGGTGTTTCGGTACAGTTTGCGCAGCCCGGCGTTTATGGTCGCGTTGACATTGGCCGATACCCACAACCGCAGGTCATCGTATCGACGCCTGTCATTGCCGAACCCCCACCTGTGCCCCCGCCGGTGCCCGAAGAGCCGATCTATCTGTGGGTGCCGCCCGAGCATCAGGCCCACTGGCGAGAGCATTGTCGCGAGTACCGCGCCTGTGGTCATCCGGTGTATTTCGTTCACCACGACTGGTACCGCCAGCACGTAATGCAGGAGCGGCACCGGGAAGAGCGCGAGCACCGTGAATACGAACGCGAGCGCGGAAGGGACTAGGCGCTGTCGCGCAAGAGTTGATCGGCAAATTCATCTGAATTGGTGCGAGAAACCATGCAAGAACAAGGTTGGCTCTGGATCGGTAAGTACGTCATCGTGATCATCGCTGCGCTGGCCCTCGGCGCCGTGCTCGGCAGCCTGGAGGTGTTCCATAACACGATGATCGGCAACGCGCGCATCAGCGCCGGAGCGCTGGTGCAATTTATTGCGCACAGCGGTGCGCTGGGGCTGTTGTGGGCCTTAGGCTATCGCCACGCCGGGCAGCTTCGGCGCGGATCAGGCAGTAGTGCGCATCTAGCCACATCCGTACTGGCGTTAGTTAGCCTGATCGTTGCCGCCAGCTATTACGAGGTGCTACTTCGGTTCCTGTCGCCCCTGCTCTCCCCGGAAGTGAAATCGTATTTTGACTGGACCTTTATTGTCGTCATCTTGTCCACGGCCGGCTGGCTGCTGTGGTCGCTATTCGTACACTCCGAGGCGGTAATCGGCGCCATCAGCAAGGCAGCCAACCGACGCAGCAGCCCGGGCGGACTGTAACCGATCGGCCCTACAGCGCCGCAGGGCATTGGCGCGCGCGTAGACGGCGCTGGGCCCGCGTGGTCCAATGCCGAAATGATTCTTCCCAGCGCTTTTACCGCCGGTCTGGTCGAGCGTTTCGGTGAGCGTTTTACAACGGGCGCGGCCATTCGCGATCACCATGGTCGCGACGAGTCTGCCTTTCCCCCGATGCCGCCCGACGCCGTGGTGTTCGTCGAATCCACGCAAGAAGTCGCGGCGCTCGTGCAGGCATGCGCTGCGCACCGCGTACCGCTAATCGCGTTTGGCGCGGGTTCCTCCTTGGAGGGTCAGGTGCTAGCGCCCCACGGCGGTGTGTGCGTGGATCTGTCGCGAATGCAGCGGATCTTAGCCATCGACGATGCGGATCTGACGGCAAGCGTCGAGGCGGGTGTCACCCGTCTGCAATTAAATGCCGAACTAAAGGACAAAGGGCTGTTTTTCCCCGTTGACCCTGGTGCCAACGCAACACTCGGCGGAATGGTGGCAACGCGCGCCTCGGGCACCAATGCCTTGCGTTACGGCACGATGCGGGAAAACGTTTTGGCATTGACGGTGGTCGATGCCCGTGGTCAGGTGCTGCGCACGGCGCGGCGGGCCAAGAAATCGGCGGCGGGCTACGATCTGACGCGCCTGTTCGTTGGTAGCGAAGGCACGCTGGGGGTCGTCACCGAGGTGACCGTGAAGCTGGCGACGCAGCCTGAAGCCATCGCCGCGGCGATTTGCAACTTCCCCAGCGTCGACGCAGCAGTTCGTACGACGATCGCGACGATACAAGTCGGTGTGCCGGTGGCGCGGTGCGAACTGCTGGATGCCAACGCAGTGCGGGCGGTCAACGCGTACAGCAAGCTGGCGTTACGCGACAGTCCGCTGCTGCTCTTTGAGTTTCACGGTTCCGAGGCAGCCTTGGCCGAACATGCGGCGGTCGTACAGCAGATCGCCCACGAATATGATGGTGTGGACTTCGTTTGGGCACGCACTCCCGAGGAGCGCAGTCGCCTCTGGGCAGCCCGCCATAATGCATATTTTGCGGGCTTGCAGTTGCGGCCGGGCTGCCGCTCGATCACGACCGACGTTTGCGTACCGATTTCGCGGCTTGCCGAGTGTATCGAGAGCACACGTGCCGACCTCGCGCTGGCGACGTTCCCCTCCATGGTGATCGGCCACGTCGGAGACGGGAACTTTCACGTGCAGATGCTCATCGATCGCGACGCCCAAACCGAGCGCGATGAGGCGGAGGCCTGCAACGCGCGGCTCGTGCATCGTGCACTAGCCATGGACGGCACTTGCAGCGGTGAACATGGCGTGGGTCTTCATAAGATCGATTTTCTAATGGCCGAACACGGTCGCGAGGCCATCGAATTGATGAAGCGCATCAAGCAGGCCTTGGACCCGCTGGGGATCCTCAACCCGGGCAAAATGCTGCGCTAGCGCATGGGCGCAGGGCCTGGCTCAGCCGTGAATGAGCCTGCCGCTGCCGTGCACAGAACTCGTCAGCGCCGGTTGACCACGGTAGTACACATTGCCCGAGCCACTGATCTCCACTGTGAGCGATTGCGTCACCCAGATCCGGGCGTTGCCGCTGCCGTTTGCACGCACCGCCACCTCGCGGCCAACCAGCTCATCGGCGTCAAGCTCGCCGGAACCATCGATAACATAGCTCTGCCTGGCCGAATTGCCGGACAAGCGCACGGCGCCGCTTCCTTGCAGCAGCACCGTGGTCGCGGCGCTGTGCAGCGTGTCAATGCGCACCTCGCCCGACCCGGCCGCGGTGACCTCCAGCGAATCGACATCCAAACCGTCGCAGGTGACCTCGCTGGGACCCGTTACTGCGAGCGAACTCAGGACTTTGACCTGCACCGTGGCCCCGATCGCATGTCGCGTGCGAAAGCTTGCTCCCGGACGCACCCCAACGCGCAGCACGCCGTCTTTAACGGTCGTCTCGATCAGACCCGCAATATTGTCGTCGGTATGCAGCGTAAGTTCTTCGACCGCGCCCTGCTTTATTACCAGGCCAATGGGCCCGCGCAGTTCGATACGGTGGACGTCGAAGATAAGGCGCCCTTGATGCACGAGTTTGTCCGAGCCAATGACGCGATCAGATTCACCGTTTCCGTAGGAAACGCCCCCAAAAGACAGCCCGAACAGATCGTCGATCCATGACCATAAGGACCACCATGAGCTCGTACGCGCCTGCGCAGGTTCATCGGCACGCGCGCCAGGCGCCAGCACTTGGCATAGCAAAGCCAGCGCGACGATTAGTGACCTTGCTTGCTTCATATTGTTTTCGATAGTCGGCTTGCGGGTCAGATTTTGCGTGTGCTGCACGCTTGGACACAAGCCACGCGAGCAGCAAAAGGCCCCGGATTTGCGCCATGTGAAGCGCGCTGCTGCACCAAAGTGCTGCGATGCGGCTAGAGCAGCGAGCGCTGTAGCAAAACCAGCGTAAAGGCACTCAAGACGATTTCGACTACCACTTCGCTGATGAGCGATGACACGATCTCGGGCACACTGGCCGGGTCGAAGGAGTCCAGGCCGATCGCAATGGGGATCAGCAAGAGCGTAATGACCAACGCCCAACGCCAATTGGCGATCCACGCAAGCAAGTTGGCCGAAAGTGTGCGCGTTGCGGACCACGAATACAGGACGCAAAGCGGCTGAATGAAAATCAGTGGCATGCCAACCACGTTGAAAACCACCACGAACTCTAGCTGCTGACGTGCCGGCAGCACCGGCTCGGGCGCTCGCCCGTTTAACAGCGTGTCGAGCTGCGCGCCGCCAAGATCGATCCACCATACCAGCAAAACCGCAAATAAGGGCACCAGGCCGCTGATCACCAACAATACGAGCTTATCGGCCGGCAGGCGCCAGGACTGAGCCATGTCCATGATCGTTGGGCGTCGACCTTGACGCATCGATTCAAGCGCGACATAAAAACCCGCAAAACCGATCGAAGCAAGAGCTGCGCGCAGCGCCATGCCGATATATGGCACATTGGGCAGTACCTGAATTGGCACGAAAACAAGCAAGAACAAAGCCGCGAAACGGGCAGGGGCAGTCCAAAGCAGCGCCGCGCTCTCGCGCATCAACTCGGGGAACTGCTCCAGGCCTACCGACCGCGGGGCAAACCGCCGCGTGGTACTCCACGGTGCAGGAGGCAGCGCGCTCACTCGACGGCCTTCACCATATCCTCGACCACCTTCTTGGCGTCGCCAAATACCATCAGGGTCTTATCCATATAAAAAAGTTCGTTGTCCAGACCTGCGTAGCCCGCGGCCATCGAACGCTTATTGACGATGATTTGGCGCGCCTTATATGCCTCAAGTATCGGCATTCCCGCGATCGGAGACTTGGGGTCCTTGGCGACAGGATTGACGACGTCGTTGGCGCCCAAGACCAGCACCACGACGGTGTCGCCAAACTCCGAGTTAATGTCGTCCATCTCGTATACCAGATCGTACGGCACCTCGGCTTCAGCGAGCAGCACATTCATGTGGCCGGGCATGCGTCCA
>CAZSOI010000121.1:0-5041 GCA_964608115.1 uncultured Burkholderiaceae bacterium
ATCGGTTTGGAAACGCATGTGCAGCTGCATACCGCTTCGAAGATCTTCTCTGCAGCGTCAACTGCCTTTGGCGCAGCGGCCAACACCCAAGCGAGCGTCATCGATCTGGCTCTTCCTGGGGTATTGCCGGTGCTCAACAAGGCAGCGGTCGAGTGCGCCATACGCTTTGGCATCGCCGTGGGTGCCAGCATCGCGCGACGATCCGTCTTTGCGCGCAAGAATTATTTTTACCCAGACCTGCCCAAGGGCTACCAGATTAGCCAGTACGAAATTCCCGTCGTGCAAGGCGGTACGCTGGGTTTTTCGGTCGCACCGCGCAGCGGTGAACCGTATCTAAAGAGCGTGCGGCTCACGCGCGCGCACTTGGAAGAAGACGCCGGAAAATCCTTGCATGAGGATTACCACGGCATGTCAGGGATCGATCTGAATCGCGCGGGCACCCCGCTGCTGGAAATCGTCTCCGAGCCCGAAATGCGCTCTAGCGCAGAGGCGGTCGCCTATGCCAGAGCGCTGCACGCGCTGGTGGTCTGGCTTGGGATTTGCGATGGCAACATGCAGGAAGGCAGTTTTCGCTGCGACGCCAATGTCTCGATTCGGCCGGCGGGCGCTCAAGCCTTTGGCACGCGCGTGGAGATCAAGAACCTCAATAGCTTCCGATTCTTGCAGCAAGCGATCGAGCACGAGGTTCGACGGCAAATCGAGCTAATCGAAGACGGAGCGCACGTCGTGCAGGAGACGCGCCTGTACGACCCCGATCATGACCAGACGCGCTCCATGCGATCCAAGGAAGATGCTGCGGATTACCGCTACTTTCCCGATCCCGATTTGCTGCCCTTGGAGGTTGCGCCAGAATGGATCGAGCAGGTGCGCGCGCAGCTGCCCGAGCTACCGGGCGCCATGCGCGAGCGTCTGGTGCGCGAATACGGGCTGCCGCCCCAGGATGCCGCGGCGCTAACCGCGAGCCGCGCTTTGGCGCAGTATTTCGAGCAAGTCGCGCAGGCGCTCACCGACAAGAAGGCGGCGGCCAATTGGATCATGGGCGAAGTCTGTGCTGCCCTAAACGCAAATAATGTCGAGGTTGAGCACTGTCCGGTGTCGGCCGCGGAGCTCGCGACGCTTATCACGCGCGTTAGCGACGGTACGGTGAATCTGAAGACCGCAAAAGAAGTCTTTGCCTTGCTTTGGACGCGCGAGGCCACCTCTGTCGACGCCGTGATTGACGCCCGGGGCCTGAAGCAGATATCGGACACAGCCACGATCGAACGCATGGTCGATGAGGTGCTGGCCGCAAATCCCGCGACCGTAGCCGAATTTCGAAGCGGCAAGCAAAAGGCCTTTCAGTCGCTCGTAGGCCAGGCGATGAAGGCGGCCCGCGGCAAGGCAAATCCGCAGCAGCTCAATGAAGTGCTGCGTCGCAAGCTCGGAGCGTAGCGGTAGGCGCTCGTCCGCCAAATAGTGCCTCAGGGTGTGTTGGCAGCTAGGTCTCACGCAGCGAGCGTCGGTACTGGATCGCCTCGGCCACATGTTGGCTATCGAGCGCCTCAGCGCCATCGAGGTCTGCAATCGAGCGGGCGAGCTTCAAAACGCGGTGATACGCCCGCGCAGACCACCCCAGCCGCGAGCTGGCTGCGTGCAAGAGCTGGCGCACCGCACCCTCGGGGCGACAGATCCGTTCGATTTCCGACGAGCTCACTTCGTCATTGATCTTGCCCTGGCGCTGCAGCGCCAGTTTGCGTGCGCGCGCCACGCGCTCGGCCATGTAGCGGCTCAATTCTCCATCGGGCAGGATTGCGATTTCCTCGGTACTGGACGCCGCAACTTCCACGCGCAGGTCGATGCGCTCAAGCACCGGTCCGCTGATGCGGTCCTGGTAGCGTGACACCATTTCGGGCGTGCAGCGGCAGGCAATTGACGGGTGGCCGTGATAGCCACAAGGACACGGATTCATCGCTGCCAGCATATGAAAATGTGCGGGGTAGTCCACGTGCCGCGCCCCCCGCGCTAGAGTAATGCGCCCTGTCTCGATCGGTTCACGAAGCAGCTCGAGCACACGCCGATCGATCTCGGCCAACTCATCGAGAAAGAGCACACCGTTGTGGGCAAGGGAGATCTCACCGGGGGCCGAGTGAGCACCACCTCCGATCAGACTCGCTGCGCTGGCACTATGGTGGGGCGCACGAAAGACACGAGTTGCCCAACGCTGTGGGGCAAACTTTCCGACCAAACTCAGCACTGCCGCCGACTCCAGGGCCTCCTCAATTTCCATTGGTGGCAAAAGGCCCGGGAAGCGCTGCGCCAGCATCGTCTTGCCGGTGCCGGGCGGCCCCACCAGCAATACACTGTGCCCGCCCACGGCAGCGATCTCGAGCGCACGTTTGGCGCTCTCCTGGCCTTTTACGTCGAAAAAATCCGGATATGCCGGCGGCGAGAGCCGGACTTGCGCAAAGTGCTCTGGGATCTGCACGCACTTGGCGTTGCCGGCGACAAACTCCAAGTGCGAAACCACGTGGCGCAGGCTCTTAGCGGGGTAGATCGGCACGCCGCCAACAAGCGCGGCTTCATCGGCATTGTCCACCGGCAGAATAAATCCGCGCGGCTGGCGTTCGCGTACCCTCTTGGCTACTGCCGCAATCATCGCGAGCGCGCCCAACACCGGCCGCAATTCGCCCGACAAAGTCAGCTCGCCGACAAACTCAAACTTCTCGAGTACCTGCGCCGGGATCTGGCCGCTGGCGGCAAGGATGCCAATGGCAATAGGAAGGTCAAAGCGCGCCGCGTCTTTGGGCAAATCGACGGGCGCCATATTGACTGTGACCCGGCGCGACGGAAAATCAAAGCGGCTGTTTTGCAGCGCCACGCGAATGCGCTCGCGCGCCTCCCGAACCTCTTCTTCCGGCAAACCAACCAGGGCAAAGCCTGGCGGACCATTGGCCAGGTGAACCTCTATGGTTACCTCTGTTGCCAGCATGCCCGTGAGGGCGCGAGTGTGAACTACGGCAAGGGCCATCGGGAGATGCGTTGCAGAGAAGATGCCACTAAGCGCCTGCGGTAGGATCTATCGGCAATTTGGACTAATTTTAGCGATGGCTAATGGTTAACCCGAAAAGTGGAGCTTTTTTCGACGCCCGAAAGGCCCAGGGTCAGGAGACAATAGCGGACTCGCGTTACGCCCTTAACCGTACCGCTTCGGCAGCCCCTCACTGACATCGACATGCAAAGCTACAACATCGTACTTTGGATTTCTCTTGGCATGCTGATGTTGTCCTTGCTAATTTGGGCGACCCAGCGCCGTGGCGCGGCGCGTGCCCGTGCCGAGCGCGCGCGCCGCGAGGCCGACCGCCCGCAGATCGGTGGCGACTCCTACTTCTTGCCGCCGGCGCCGATTGAGCAAGCAGTGGAACTGGCCAACCCGGTTGAAATCGAATCGCTGTTGGCTGGAGAGTCCGAAACAGTGGCTGCGGCAGCGCGTCGAGAACTCGAAGAGCCGACCGATATTGCCGTGACGGGGGGACTGCGAGAGTTATCTTTGGCGGTACCCGGTGCCCCGCGGCCGCCTGTGCCGATGCGTCCAACCCAACCGTTGACGCAAACCAACGGTCTGCGCGAACTATCTCTTTCTGTGCCCGGTGCACCGCGACCACCAGCGCCAGTTCGTCCAACACAACCACTAACGCAGACCAACGGATTGCGCGAGTTATCGCTTTCGGTGCCCGGCGCATCGCGATCACCAGCGTCCACGCGACCCAGCCAACCGCCAACCCCGATTAGACGACCTGCCAGCACACCCGCGCCGGCGCCGGCCGCAAAGCCGCTTGCAGGGCAAGGCGCGGGGGCTCACGACAACCAGTTCCGGATTCCGGTACGCGAGTTGGTGCTTGCCTGGTTCGAGGCTCGTGGCTACCGCGCCTCGACGGCGTTCTCCGATGCCCACCCAATCGAACTGGTTCTGCACCACCGCAAGGACCGAGATCGCTCCTATGCATTTGTCGTCGAAAATGCACTGGTCACGTCGGCAAGGGCTTCTTCGCTACTTGCCCAGGCGCGTGCTGCCGGTCTACCGCGCTTGCTAATCGCGGCCGAAGCCGGGACGGAGGAAGATCTGTCTAAGCGAGTGCAACGACTGGGAATTCGTGTCTTTGACGAACGCGGTATTCGCGCACAACTGGGCAAAATCGATATCCGCATCGCCGCAAAGATCATCGCCGTGGCGCGCGGTCGCGGGCTTGCCCGTCGCACGGCGGCCGCCGCGGCGGCCGCCCGGGCCCGCCAGCAATCCGCCGGGCGCGGCGGCTCCCTAGCTGCGGTGAAGCTCTAGCTCCGCGACTTTGGCTTCTAGCGCTTCGATCTTTTCGCGCGCCTTGGCAAGCACCTCGCACTGAATCTCGAATTCTTCTCGGCTCACCAAGTCCAACTTGGCGAACTGCTGGTTTAGCAGAGCCTTGAGGTTGCGCTGTATATCGGCGGCGGGACTGGCCGCAAACATGGCACTAAGACGCTGCTGCAGCTCCTCAATAAAAGAAGGAATTTCCATAGGCTTTCCGTCTGTCGCGCCGAGCAATCCTCGGGCATGCCCGCAGTGTAGTACGAGTAGCGGGACAAGCCGATAGCATCGCTTGCCCGTCTCGCCGCTTTGCGGAACATCCCGTCCTAAGCCACAACAGAGCGTCGTCAAGCAGACCAACGACAAGCGCCTTGCTTAAGACAGCAGGAGGTGGCACCAAATCTCCCAAGTCGAAGTCTTGGATTCGGTGCCACCAGCTCCTCAGAAGTGCCAGATGATGTCGCCCGAGACAACCACTTCGTTTTGCTTGTTCGGAGCGATGCCCGCGTTGGAATTGCCGTTGAAAGCCAGGGCGTTAAAGGCGTGATAAAAAGCAATTTCCGGACGCGCTTCTACCTGCGGCGACCACCAATGCTGCCAGCCCAGCGAAAAATTGCCGTAGCGCGTTGGGATCCCCGTGCGTTGCCCCTGCGAGTCATCGTAGAACTCAGGCCGGATCGAGAAATTGTTCAGCGGATCGGGCGAGTAGTTGATGTAGGT
>CAZSOI010000122.1:0-2626 GCA_964608115.1 uncultured Burkholderiaceae bacterium
TCCCAGTCCGTCATCGTCCGGTCCGCGGCACCCGCGGCATCTATCGGGTCAATATGCGCCATGGCGTGAGCCGGCTTCGCTCGGGCTCGCGCTACACGCTCGGCATTATTTTCCACGATGCTGCGTAAAGGGCGGACGGCAAAGACTTACCCCAATACGGCGATTACCGGATCGTCTCGACCCTTTACCGCGCCCTTATCTCTTTGGACTTGGATTGCGCGCGTTCGAATTTGTCGTTGAAGAGCCACATCGCGTCGAGAATCTCGCGAAAAGTTGCGGATGTCTTCGCCCTGTCCGCTCTGCCAAAAGTAAAAATGCTGTTGTTGCGCAAATATCCCATGATGACCGGGTCAGAAATTTTGTAGCTGGCGAGATTCCCCGAATTGATTGCAGCCTCGGCGGGACTGGGAATGATTTGTATGAGTTCGAAGAGCTTCATCTGGTCTGTCGGCTGTGGCAATATTTTCACCACGGTTGGGATTTGCCGAAAAACGCCGGCATGCGCGTTCATCAGACCGTCTCGCACCGCCGTCCAATGGTTGAGCCGGTGATCCAAATGGCCGATCCGCATCTCTTCCTGGTCGTCACGCGCGGCGAGCTTAGGATCAAATGCCGCAATGGAATTTTTGATTGCCATCCATTTCTCCCGGCCGCTTTGATCCTCCGAGAGGCCGGTTTGCAAACTTCCTTTGTAAGTATTTGAGCGCGCGTTGCCGATATTCTGATGGCCGTTTGTTTCGGCAAAGAACAGGCCCAAGCTGATGCGGCCCGCGATCTCGGCATTGATCGGATCGAGACCCTCAACGCGTCCTATCGCAGTCCCAAGGCGCACAACATCATCGAATGGAGTTTCGGAATTTTGCGCGTTAACGGGCGGCGCCTGCATGATCGCGAACAGATTTGCATAGTCGTCGAGAAGGGACTCGTTGGCGGCATCGAAATAGGCGGGAGGAATCCCGAACTTGTTGAGACGTCCAATCATCGACGGAAGTGCGTCGGTGAGATCCTTGTACGCACTCATCATGTTATTGCGTGCCAGATAAAGTGCCTGGCCCGGCAAATTGGGCAGCGCTTGATGCGACTCGATTTGCGCGCGCCGCTCGCGCAAGAGCGCCGTGAACCGATTCAACGCCTCTTGATATGTGTTAAGCGCTTCGGTTTGTGGTTTCCTGATCGGAGCCGTTTGCGCCTCCGCGGATGCGATGACGCCAAGCATGTCGGCACGAGAGAAGGGAGAGGTTGCGGTCTGAAAATGTTCGGCAGCGAAAGGCGGCGCGACAAGAAATATGGCAAAAGCCGCGGCCCACCCGGCTACATCGGCTGCGGAAGCTATTGCACCAAGGATGTTCAGACGCATCTGTGCAGTTAACGCCCCCGATTCTAATTTCGAAGTTGCGCGATCGGGGAAATGGAATTCCGCCGGCGCAAAACCGAAGAGGGCGCATTATATCGGGAACATACGGAACAGTGAGGGGCAATCGAGGACCACGACAGACAGAGCTTCGTTGGCTTTGCTGACGCCAATGCCATGGCAAAGGCGAGAAATTCACGTGGCGTATAGTGGACGATATCTAAAGCGAATCTCTGAACGGCGTTGATTGGCTTTTGTGGAAGTCCTTTTCCCAGTAAAGCGCCGTCTGATGCCAGGCCGTGGCCATTTTCAGGTATGTCATACGTCGCGCGAGTGAGGGCGAATTCTGAGCCAATTTCAAGCACTCCGCCGCAAATTCGCGAAACTGCGTCGACGCGGCATCCAAACCTTCTGTGATAGGCCCACGGCTGATTTTCGGCATGATTACTGGACCGTGTCGCGATTTTTGCCCTCCCGTGAGTATCGGACCGCCAGTGTTAAAGTTGCGTCAACGCCGTTTGGCCGATGGTTGGCAACGGAATGCGCTAGCTTCGGTGTTCGATGGGTTTAGATAAATACCTCGCCGGGCGTTTCACATAACTCGGCATCGTAGGCTGCTTTGACGGAAATCGAGCAAATACGCACGGCACAGATGCGTTAGTGTAAGTCCGCGACGCGCATAGTTTAGTACCCCGCCTATTGCGGCTACGCCTTAAAGCATAAGTCCCATCGCCCGCAGCACTTCGAAACCTAGCAAGGCGGCCCACGCCAAAAAGACAATGGTCGCGATCGATACGATTTGCATACGGGCTCCCATCGCGGAAATTGCACGCATGCACGCTAGGAGGAGTGGGGAGGGCGATCTGTGATTGGCATCACAGCGAGAGCCTCCCTCCCGTGCGGCTTGGAATTAAGGTTATCTTGGGCGTTACAATTGCCGGGCGTTACAGTTGCATGCCACGCGTTTCGCCCATGCACAGTCGCGACGGCGCCTATACCTTGCCGGCAGCGCGAGCTCGTTCGCATCGCGCACAACAAAAACATGCGGCCGTTTTTTTGAACGGACCGGACGACGGAAAGTGGCGAACAGTCGCTAATGCACCGCGGGTTATAAAACGCGATTTCCGCGCTTAGGAGCGCAAGTGCATATAAATTTGCGACAGCAAAGTCGAGATGTGGGCCGCGTACCAGCCATCGCAAAACCACGCATCGACGGCGTAGAGGGCGACTGCGCATACCAGTGCTGCAGCGAGACCCTTCAGCTTTCTCACCTCC
>CAZSOI010000123.1:0-1849 GCA_964608115.1 uncultured Burkholderiaceae bacterium
CATGTGGTCGTCGACACCGAAACCGAACTCCCTCTTTGGGAACGAACCGAACCGGCCGACCGTAAGGAAAGCCCGCTCGCCGTGCCTTTGCTTCGCGCCTTGCTGAGCCGTCTCGCCCTGCCGGTCGAGGCCGTCTGTGCCGACACCGCCTACGACGCGGACCGTCTGCTGAAGTTCACCGTCGACGAACTGCATGCTCAACCGCTGGTCGCCCCTCATCCTCGCCGCCACTCCCGTCCCGACTTTCACGTTCAGGGCTCTGCGCTGCTCTGTCCTGCCAACCTCGAAATCTTCCGCCGCGGCAAGATGACGCCCCGCCGTACGGGGATCAGCTACATGCAGTTTTCTTGCCCTCTCCACTACGACCGTAGCCTCCAGCAAGGTTTCTTGGGGTGTCCTGCAGCCCCCCCAAATTCTTTCAGCAGAAGGGCTGCAATTACCTGCTCCGGATTAGCCCCAACATCCGCTCGCAAATTCCCTACGGGTCAGAATCGTTCCGGCAACTGTACGGGGAACGAACGGCGGTCGAACGGGTCTTCTCCCACCTGCTCACAATTGCCATGCAAGATCTGCCCAGGCGCGGGCTCGACTCGGCCCGCAACCTCTGCACCATTGCGCAGACTACGGTTCTGTTGGTGGCTCTGGCCGCCCAGCGAAGCGGCTATTGCGACCCACTGGCCTTCGTTCGAAGCTTCCTCCCCAGCCTCCTAGAGACGGGACCAGGAAACCCGGTTTTGTGAAACCCTATTTCTCATCACGAACCGGGAAGGGCGGGGCTTCCGCCCCGCCGCTCGGAAGCTCTGGAACGTTCTTTCCTCTTTCGCGGGCCACACAGTCCGTCGGCCGACGGACTGTGTGGGCCGCGAAAAAGGGGAACAGGAAAGGCGCTGTTCCGGCAGGGCTAAACAGGCTGCGGAAAAATGCTGCTGTTCTTGCCCTCCCGTTGTCTGGCCAAGCGGTCGGCAGCCATCCTCACCCTGCGCAGAGGGTGGGAAGGTTTCTGTTTTGGTCTCTAAAGTCCGCTTTCTCCGTCCTCTAGAGACACTTCACCCCCAGCCGGCTAGGCTGGAATCAGCTTGCCCATGCGCATCAGGTTGTACGCCGTCACCACCAACCGGTAGAACCAGTCCACCCGCTTCAATCCCCGTAGTTTAATCTGCTTCAGGGGACGGTCCAACTTCGCCCCGCCGAACACCCGCTCGATCAGCTTGCGCTTCTGCTGGCTAATGACGCGTCGTGGGTCCTTCTGCTCCTCCTCCGTCAGGGCGTTTTTGCCCAGGTTCGTTTTGCCCTTGCTGTACTCGCTAACGTGCGGCGCCACCCCCCGCTTCCGCAGTTCCTCAATAAACTTCTCGTCTTGGTACTGCGTGTCCGCCCCCAGAGTCACTTCCCACTCCGGCGCCCGCTCCGCTTTCTCCTCCACCGCCCGGTCCAGCATCTCCAGCCCCGCCTCCCGCTCCGCCGCCGTCGAGGCGCAACTGGCTTGTGCCCCCACTACCAGACCGTTACGGTTCTCCATCAGCACATGTCCCTGATAGCTGGGCACGCTCTTGTCTGCCGCAGCTTTCTTGTAGAGCCGCGCCTCGGGGTCCGTCTTCGACTCCACCTTGTCCCGCAGCAGCACTTCGCCGCCATGCCCTGACCCCTGCCCGGGAGCGGGCGGATCGCTCTTCTCCTGAAAACTCCGGCTCGCCGCCCAGGCTTGAATCAAGGTCCCATCCACGGTGAAGTGCTCCGCACTTAACAACTGTTTCTCCTGCGCCTCCGCCAGCACCGCCGCCAGCAACTTCTGGCTTACCTCTCCCCCGATCAAGCGCTCCCGGTTCTTGGTGAAAACCGTCACGTCCCA
>CAZSOI010000124.1:0-3031 GCA_964608115.1 uncultured Burkholderiaceae bacterium
TCTATTGCATCCTATGTCTCCAGTCGCCAGCACCGATGAGGAGTTGCACCATGGACCTCACGCTTGAGGATGAAATGCGGACCACTGATTTCCGCTCTTATGCCCGCGTTGGCTATCTCGCGATTTCAATCGTTTTTGGAGGTTTCGGCGTCTGGGCCTCGTATGCTCCGTTGGACAGCGCCGCCGTCGCGCAAGGGAAAGTAGCAGTCGAGACCGATCGCAAACCGGTTCAGCACCTGGAAGGCGGAATCGTTGACGAGATTCTCGTCAAAGAGGCCGAGCGGGTAGCGGAAGGACAAGTGCTTTTCCGCCTGCGGCCGACACAGGCCAAAACGAATTCCGAAGTTCTCAGGAAACAACTCGATGCCGGTCTTGCGATGGAGGCAAGGCTGATCGCTGAGCAAAGCCAAGCGCCCGCGATAAACTTTTCAAGTGAACTTCTTGCGCGGGCGTCGGATCAAGAAACGGCGCAGATGCTGGCCGACCAGCAGCGGGCGTTTATTGAGCGCCGCCGATCCCTTGAAAATCAGATCGAGCTGCAGCAGGCGAAAATCGACCAGGCCACGCGCGACAATGCCGGAAAGGAAGTGCGGCTAAAGATTTCGCAGTCTCAATATGACAGCTATGCAACTGAGCTCGGAAGACTTTCGATACTCGCTGAGAAAGGCTTCTACCCCAAGAATAAGCTCCTCGCCTCGCAACGGGAACAATCGCGAATAGAGGCGGAAATTGAAGGGACAAAAACGGAGATCTCTTTGAACCACGCTCGCATCGACGAAGGCCGCCTGCAAATTCGCCAAATCCGTCAGCAAAGGCAGGAGCAGATTGCCGAGAACCTTGCAAAGCAGCGCACGCAGGACGCCGACCTGCGCGAAAAGCTCGCGGTGGCAAACGATGTTCTAAGCCGTGTTGAAGTGCGCGCTCCTCGCGCAGGTGTGGTGCAGGCGATAAAGTTTCATGCCGTCGGCGCCGTTGTAAAGCCCGGCGACACCTTGGCGGAGGTCATACCCGTCGCCGATAATCTGGTCCTTTCGGCAAAAATCAGCCCGACGGACATCAACAATGTGGCGGTTGGGCAGACAGCAGAGGTGCGATTTCCTGTTTTCGCCTACCGGCATCTGCCAGCAATCTTCGGACACGTTCAATCGGTTTCAGCGGACAGCCTGGTCGACGATGAAAGCCAAACTCACCAGCGGTATTACGCTGCGAAAGTGACCATAGACCAGCGCACGATCCCTGCCGAAATAGCTGGCACATTGGTGCCGGGCATGCCAGCCGATGTTGTCATCATCACGGGCGAGCGTACCCTGCTTCAGTACCTTGTTGGCCCACTCGTTCAGCGGCTTGCGGTGGGCATGCGCGAGAAATAGAAACTTTCGGCGGCGCTCATTCTTATGGGCACCGGCGCCATTGCATGGCTTTTGCTCCGAGCTGAAGCGACATTCGCCGCATACTATGGCCAGCTTTAGTTTCCGAGTTTTCTTAGGGCTGTGCCTTGCGTGACAGAGACTGTGCTCTTCGCGTGGGATCATAGAGTGCCCCGCTAGCGGACATTCAAGATGAAACCAACAAGCAAAACAGGAGCATGACCATGAAGATTGATCTCGTCTTCGACCAGGACCCAAAAACGCTACCGCAGGGCTTCGTTCAAGCTGTACAGAACGAGGCCAACTGGTTTGACCGGACTTTTACAAACCCAGTCGAATTCACCCTACATGTCGGTTATGGTGAGTGCCGCGGTTCGGCGGTAACGGATGGTGCAACCAACAATTATGATTTCCACTCAGTCAGCTACACAGACCTCGTCGATGCTTTGACCTCGAATGCAACGAGTCAGGACGAACATACGTCGGTGGGCACGCTGCATAAGCCGGGAATACCCATTGGTGTTAACGGCCAGACCACGGTGGGATCAGACATCCCTGATCCGACGCATGGCGGAAATTTCGTCATTGGAAATGTCCAAGCGGCCGCCCTCGGCTTGCCAACGTCAGGCCCTTTGGAGGCCTGGGTCGGCTTCAGCAATACGGATAATTGGGCTTACGATCCAAGCAACATACAGGCAGGCCAGAAGGACTTTCAGGACGTGTTAGCCCATGAGATCACTGAGATAATGGGCCGTCATATGGAAGCCGGTAACGGTTCCGGCCATGGCAACTGGTACACAGCTATGGATCTCTTCCATTATTCTGCTCAAGGCGCTCGAGATCTCTCCCCCTTCTCTGGCTATTTCTCATTCGACGGCGGCAAGACAAACCTTGGAAACCTCAATACCGATCCGCAAGATGATGCCGGTGACTGGAAACCACGGGGCGACGCTTTCGATGCCTACCTCCCGCAAGATGAAATTGGCAAGCAACAACCATTTTCTCACGCGGATATGCAACTCATGAATGTTCTCGGCTGGCACGAAGCAAATCCACTTGCCAACATTCCCCCCGGATGGGTAGACAAGCCAGTGCCGCTTTCTCTGTTGCTTGCGAACGTCCACCCGCTACCGCCAGATACCCCCGTACCAACGCCTCCTCCCTCTCCAGAGGTCGACTTGGCTGGGCTGCTGAATCAGCAGAACCCGGCGACGGATCTGAGCGCACACAATATCCCGCTACAAAATGTTGTGCACAGTGTGGACTCTAACTTCCTGCATCACATTTAGCCCGCTCAGAGCGCCTGTAAATGAGGCGCCGCTGACGGATGTATCCGAGGGAACAGCGTTCAAGCCGCGGGGTCAGGCATAATCCATGTCGGAATCGTCCAAAACAGCAAGCAATACAGGAGACGCAGATGACACTAAATCACAACCCAATCCACAACCTCCCCACTGAACCCATCTTCTCCGAACAGTCACAGCCCGGCGACAGGACTTTAGGCGATACGACCGGGCATGAGACACTGGTCGGCGGCGCGGGCAACAATACGATCTACGCTACGCACGGCGGCGACAACATCTACTCGGGCTTCGGCCCCGCCAATATCTATTCCACTGGCGGAAACACGATCCATGCCGATGGGCCCAATACCGTCCTGAACG
>CAZSOI010000125.1:0-3545 GCA_964608115.1 uncultured Burkholderiaceae bacterium
CAATCCGTCTGGTGTCAGCTCGGGCGCTGCTGCACCAACTCTGGTGTCGTTCCTGCAAAACTTGGTCTCGGATCTTGGTGGAACTTCGGCTGGCGGCATCGCTTCGGGCGCACAGACCGGTTCGCTGCTGAACACCACGGCATAAGAAAAGCTCAACGCTGCGCGCTGGCCCAGATCTTCTCGAGTCGCTTCACACTCACGGGAAACGGCGTACGCAGCTCTTGAGCGAAAAGCGAAACGCGCAGCTCTTCTAACAGCCAGCCAAAATCCTGCAGGCGTGGATCGGCAACGCCTTTGCGCGCAGCCACTTCGCGCAGCCAACGCGTTTGTAGCGGTGCAAGCTCACGCATACGTGTTTGATCGCGCAACGGATCGGTGCGCAGCTTTTCCAGCCGCAGGCCGATCGCTTTGAGATAACGCGGAAGCTGCGCCAGGGCTTGCGCAGGCGTGTCCACCACGAACCGACGCCCCAGCAATCGAGTGAGCTGCTGCTCGATGTCCACGCGCGCCGCATCGCCCATGCGCAGCACCGCGAGCTTTCGCTGCACCGTGAGCGCTTCCTCCACCACCTGTTCTACCAGACGGGCCAGTTCCTGCGCGAGCAGACCAATCCGGCTACGGGCTTCGTCCCGGCGTGCGAGAAACTGCGTTCGGTCCGCCGGCCATGGCTCGCTTAAGCAGACGCGATCAAGCGCGGCTGCGACAACCTGATCGGCAAGCGGTTCGATTGCCTTCATCGCGGCAACGGTACTGGCTCGCACCTGAACGGACGCAAGCAAGGACAGCGATTTTGCTAGCGACTGCAGTTGGGGGCGAAGCTGCAGACGAAACAGTCGCAGCAGACCGCCGCGGTGCGCCCCGCGCGCGGCCTGCGGGTCATCGAACACTTCCAGCGTGCAATGCGTGCCCTGATCAACCAGTGCGGGATGGCCAAAAAGCACCTGACCGGCTCTGTGGATCTCTTGCACCTGCGGCAAGGTGCCAAAATCCCAATCCGTGATGGCCCTTGCTGCCTGGCCCACTTCTTCGGTCGCACTGGCCGTGAGCTCGCGAAAACTGTGTTGCACTTCAGACGCAAAATCCGAACGCAATGCGGCGAGATTTCGTCCCATTTCGAGCTGGCGGCCTGCTTCGTCGACCACCTTGAAGTTCATCATGAGGTGCGCCGGGATCGTCTCGAGCTTAAAGTCATTGACCGTGCAAACAATGTTTGCGTGTTCGTGCAGATCCGCAATCAGCGCCTCCAGCAGCGCGGGTGCCGGCGACTCGGGGGCTGTGCGGTGCCGATCGACGAATGCGCTCGCATACGCTGCCACAGGCACGCAGGCGCGGCGCAGCCTTTGCGGCAGGGACTTGAGCAGCTGCGCCACTTTTTCCTTGAGCATTCCCGCAACGAGCCACTCGCAGCGCTGCGCATCGACCTGGTTAAGCGCAAACAAGGGCACGCTCAAGGTGACCCCATCGCGCGCACTGCCGGGCTCGAAGTGGTAGGACAAGGCCATGCTTACGCCACGCATCGTCAGCTGTTTGGGAAAGAGCTCAGTGGCGGCCCCCGCCGCCTCATGCCGCATGAGCTCCTCGCGCGATAAAAACAGCAAGCGCGGGGTCTTTTGCTCGGCCGGCGCGCGCCAGCGCTCGAAGCTTGCCACGTCCACCACTTCAGCTGGCAAGAGGCGATCGTAGAACGAAAAGATCTGTTCCTCATCGACCAGAACATCGGGGCGACGCGTGCGGTGCTCCAATTCACGGATCTGTTCGACGAGCTTTTGATTGTGAACAAAAAACTGCGCACGCGAATCCCACTGACCGTCCACCAGCGCCTCGCGCACGAAGATTTCTCGTGCATGCCGCGGATCGATTGGTGCGTAGGCAACGCGGCGCTGAACGTACACCGGCAATCCGTAGAGCGTTGCTCGCTCAAACGCAACCGCCTGCCCGGCACGCTTTTCCCAGTGCGGGTCAGCATGCGTTTTCTTCAGAAGATGCGCGCCCACGTGTTCAATCCATCTTGGATCGACCTCGGCGACCGTGCGCGCGAAAACTCGCGAAGTTTCCACCAGCTCGGCTGCAACCACCCACCGCGCCGTCTTGCGCGACCGGATCGTTCCAGGCCAAAGGTGAAATCGAATTGCGCGCGCGCCGACAAACGGTGCCTCGCGCCGCTCGCCAGAGGCCGCCTCGCCACTCTTGCAACCGATATTTCCCAGCAGGCCCGCAAGCAGTGCGCGGTGCACCTGCTCATACGTGGCCTCCGAGGTATTTATGCGCCAGCCGTGCTCACCGACGATCTGGTGCAGCTGCCCGTGCACGTCGATCCACTCGCGCAGCCGGCGGGCACTAATAAATTCCCGGCGCAGATCCTCGCTCAGACGCCGGTTCGATTTCTTGTGCTCGACGCGTTGCTGCAACTGCTTCCAAAGCCGCACGAAGGACAGAAAATCCGAGCGCTCATCGGCATAGCGTCGATGCGCCTCGTCGGCGGCCTGCTGCATTCCCATCGGACGCTCCCGGGGATCTTGCACGGATAGCGCGCTGGCGATGATCAAGATCTCGTGCAGGCAATGCTGCTCGCGCGCCGCCAGCAATATGCGGCCGATGCGCGGATCAACCGGCAGGTTCGCAAGATCTCGCCCCAATGCCGTGACCTCGCGCATTTCATCGACGGCGTTAAGCTCCAGTAGCAGCTGATAGCCATCCGCAATGGCGCGTGCAGGCGGTGCGTCGAGAAAGGGAAATTCTGCCGGATCGCCAAGGCCGTGCACGCCCATGCGCAAAATCACTGCAGCCAGGGAAGAGCGCAGTACTTCGGGATCGGTGAAAGCAGTTCGCTTGAGCCAGTCGGCTTCCGAGTACAGCCGGATGCACACGCCCGCCGCAACACGTCCGCATCGACCCGCGCGCTGATCGGCTGCAGCGCGGGAAATGGGCTCAATGTGCAACTGTTCAACCTTGTTGCGATAACTGTAGCGCTTTACTCGCGCCTGTCCGGAATCGACGACATACCGGATCCCGGGGACGGTAAGCGAGGTCTCCGCAATGTTGGTCGCCAGCACAATGCGCCGCGTGCCCGAAGCGCGAAATACCTTTTCCTGCTCGCTGGCAGAGAGTCTGGCGAACAGCGGCAAGATCTCAGTGGCCGGCGGGTGATGTTTGCGCAAGGCCTCGGTGATCTCACGAATCTCGCGCTCGCCGGGCAAGAACACCAGCACATCGCCGCGGCCCAGAACGACCAATTCATCGACGGCATCCAAAATTGCCTGCGTCTGGCTCTTGCGCTCTTTGGACCGCGCTGGCTGCCCGTCGGCCAGCGTCGCAGCGCGCACCGGCGCAAGGTCCGCATCCTCGAAGGGCCGATAAAGAATCCGCACCGGATATAGCCGGCCCGAGACCTGCAGCACGGGGGCGCAGGACGCTTCGCCGCCCAGATGCCGAGCAAATCGCTCGGCGTCGATCGTCGCAGAGGTAACGATGAGTTTTAGATCCGGCCGGCGCGGCAGAAGCCGCAGCAGATATCCCAGTAAGAAATCGATGTTCAAGCTGCGCTC
>CAZSOI010000126.1:0-31096 GCA_964608115.1 uncultured Burkholderiaceae bacterium
CGCGCCGGCAGCACCAATCGGGAAATGGTTCAATCCCTCGGCATCGACGTCACGTTCCTGTACCGCGTAGTGTTTGCTGCGGGCGTAGCCCTTGCCGTGCTCGCTGGCATGATCGCCGCACCGGTCTCGTCCGTGTACCCGGGCATGGGCAACAGCGTTTTGATCCTTTGTTTCGTCGTCGTCGTGATTGGCGGCATCGGCTCGGTGCGCGGCGCGCTTTTCGCGGCGCTGCTGGTTGGCGCCGTGGATACCGTCGGAAAGGTGCTGTTGCCGCAGGCCGCCGGCGTACTGGTGTATGTGCTGATGGCGTTGATCTTGTTGTGGAAGCCGGAGGGACTGTTCAAGGCGGGCTGATCGCCGGAGCAGCATGATGGATCGATCGGCGGCCCTGTTCGTTGCATTGGTCTTTATGGCCCTCGCGCTGGTGCCATTGGTTGCCGGTCCCTTTGGTATCGATCTGGTCACCAAGATCATGATCTACGCGATCTATGCGCTAAGCCTCGAACTTTTGGTGGGTAGCACCGGACTCGTGTGCTTCGGTCAGGCAGCCTTTTTCGGTATTGGCGCTTACGCCGACGTACTGCTCTCGCCGCAATCGGGAGCGCCTTCCGTGCTTTGGATTTTGCCCGCTTGCGTGCTGTGTGCCGCCGGTGTGGCGCTGCTTGTCGGCGCACTGGCGCTGCGTACCAAGGGCGTGTATTTCATCATGGTCACCCTGGCCTTCGCACAGATGGCGTACTACTTAGCCCATGACACGCCTTTGGGTGGAGGCAGCGATGGCATCTACGTAAATGCCAAGCCCGTCCTGGGCGCCTGGTTGAACTTGGACCACCCCGTGGCGCTGCACGGCTTTACCCTGGCATGCCAAATTGCCGTATTCGTGTTTCTCGCACTGGTGCTGCGCTCACGATTCGGACGCGCGCTATCGGGCATTCGCGCTAACGAACAGCGCATGCGCGCGACAGGTTTTTCGACCTATCCGTACAAACTGGCTGCTTTCGTACTGTCGGGGGCCATCGCCGGACTGGCAGGGTTCCTCTTCGCAGTCAAGGACGGATTTGTGAACCCCGAATTACTGGGGTGGCACCTCTCAGCAGCGGTGCTGATCATGCTGCTACTAGGAGGACTTGGTCATTTGCGCGGGGCGCTGCTTGGTGCGTTCAGCTTTGTCTTGCTGCAGGAATTCTTCCAATCGGAGACAATATTTGGCGTCTTCGCCAAACATTGGCATCTGGGTTTCGGGTTGAGCATTATTTTGATCGTTGCCTTGCTGCCACGGGGACTCGTGGGCGTGCCGGGCCAGCTGCGCGAGCGCCTGCTCGGTCGCGCGGCTCGCAGCGGCACAAGAAAGCTGCCCGATGAATCTATCTGAGGTCCTGTTGTCTTGCAGCGAAGTCACCCATCATTGGGGTGGCCTAGTCGCCGTCGACCGAGTGTCGCTACAAGTCAGCCGCGGCACCGTGCACGCATTGATCGGCACAAACGGTGCCGGCAAGTCAACACTCATAAACATTCTCTCGGGTGAAATTGCACCTTCCAGCGGCTCGGTCGAGCTCCTGGGTCGGGACGTAACCGCCTGGTCGCAGCCACGGCGGGCCATTGCCGGCTTGGGGCGAAGCTATCAGCGCAGCACCATTTATCCGAATTTCACCGTCTTCGAGAACTGTCGCCTGGCAGCCCAGGCGCGCACACAAAGGCCCTGGGCCTTATGGCGTGACGCGCAGCGCTGCGAAGCCAGCACGGCCGCAGCCGCGGACGTGCTTCATCGCACCGGGCTCACAGCACTCGGGGAGCGTCATGCGGGTCTGCTCTCGCACGGACACCGCCGCCAGTTGGAGATCGCAATGTGCCTTGCTACGAGGCCTCAGGTTTTGCTTCTGGACGAACCGTTGGCGGGAATGGGCGCGCAAGAAGTCGAGCGCATGCTGGCGCTTCTTGGCGAACTCAAATCGAAGCACGCGATCTTGCTGGTCGAGCACGACATGGACGCGGTATTTCGCATTGCCGATCAAATAACGGTCCTGGTCAACGGCGCGGTCATAGCATCCGACGTGCCGCAGGCGGTGCGCGCAAACCCAGAGGTTCAAACCGCCTACCTTGGATAAGAACACCGTGCCTGCTGCGCAGGAGCAAGAGTGGATCGTTAATGCTCGCGGTGTGCATGCGTGGTACGGTTCAAGCCACGTGCTGCACGGCGTTGACCTGCAGATTGCACGCGGACAGACAACGGGATTGCTCGGTCGCAACGGCATGGGCAAGAGCACGCTCATACGCACTTTGCTCGGGCATGTGGCGCATCGCGACGGTTACATCGGAGTTTTTGGTCAAGACTGCTCGCGCGCGCGGCCGCATGAAATGGCACGGTTAGGGCTCGCGTACGTTCCCGAAGGGCGCGGCGTGTTTCCCAATTTGACTGTTCACGAAAATCTCGTAATGGCGGCGCGCCCGGGACGCGATGGCCGTAACGATTGGACGCAAGAGCGCGTCTTGCACACTTTCCCGCGTCTAGCCGAGCGCCTCAGGAGTCTGGGAGAACAGCTCTCCGGCGGCGAGCAGCAAATGTTGTCGATTGGCCGAGCACTGATGACGCACCCCGAATTGCTGATCCTTGATGAGGCAACAGAAGGTCTGGCTCCGCGAATTGTTGCCGAAATCTGGAAGGTCATTGCACAAATTCGAACCAGCGGCATCGCCACACTCATTGTCGATCGCGACTATCGCAAGGTCCTTGCGCACACCGACCAAGTCGTCGTGCTGCAAAAAGGGCAGGTCATTTTGCATGGCACCTCAGGCGAAATGGCACGCAGCGAAGCCTTGGCAAGCTGCCTGGGAGTTTGAACCGCTGCCCGCATTGCCCTGAGCTCACGTTGTATCGGTGGCCGACCCGATGAGGCGAGCTTCATGCGCGCTTTGCTAGCCCAGGACGCTGCCCGTAATGCACCAAGCCCGCCAGGACAGCATTCACCTCAGCTTGTGAACGTTCAAAGTGCAGCCTTCTTGCGTGCACTAAAATGGCGAAGGAACAGGCCGCATTCTGGTGCATTGCACCTTGAACAAACATATTCAAAACAACCGTGGCGCGGCAGCAGCAGGCCGTGGCCGTTTAACCATCTGAGACGAAACAACATTTGGCGCAGAACAATGGATACGCTCAAAAGTGGCAGCGACGTTCTTTTCATCTTGGTTGGCGCAATTTTGGTGCTTGCCATGCACGCTGGCTTTGCCTTTCTGGAACTAGGCACCGTACGCAAGAAAAACCAAGTCAATGCGCTCGTGAAGATTCTTGCCGATTTCTCCGTCTCAACGATCGCGTATTTCTTCATTGGCTACACCATCGCTTACGGCGTCGATTTTTTCTCCGGGGCCCAGACCTTAATGCAAAAAAGCGGATACGAGCTGACCCGATTTTTCTTTTTGCTCACTTTCGCAGCCGCCGTTCCGGCGATCATTTCTGGTGGCATTGCGGAGCGTGCAAAATTCAATCCGCAACTTGCGTCGACATTTGTCTTGGTGGGTTTCGTCTACCCCTTTTTCGAAGGCATTGCCTGGAATCATGCTTGGGGCATTCAGGCCTGGCTCAAGACGACCTTCGGCGAAGAGTTTCATGACTTTGCGGGCTCTGTCGTAGTCCACGCAATGGGCGGCTGGATCGCGTTGCCGGCGGTGCTCCTGCTTGGAGCCCGCCACGGCCGCTACACAAAAGAAGGCAATATTTCCTCGCATCCTCCGTCGTCGATCCCCTTTCTTGCACTAGGCGCATGGATCCTGACCGTGGGCTGGTTTGGCTTTAACGTCATGAGTGCGCAAACGCTAGACAAGATTTCCGGCCTAGTCGCGTTAAATTCATTGATGGCCCTGGTCGGGGGAACGTTGGCGGCTCTCGTGCTCGGGAAGAACGACCCGGGCTTTGTGCATAACGGGCCACTGGCGGGCCTGGTCGCCGTTTGTTCCGGTTCCGACGTGATGCATCCGGTGGGTTCGCTGGTTGTCGGCGCCGTGGCCGGGGCTTTGTTCGTCGCTATGTTCACCATGACCCAGAACCGCTGGAGAATTGACGATGTGCTTGGCGTTTGGCCCCTGCACGGTTTGTGCGGCACTTGGGGTGGCATTGCCGCAGGCATTTTTGGTACCACGGCGCTGGGTGGCACGGGCGGTATCGCCTTTTTGCCGCAGTTGATCATGACGGCAATTGCCATCGTCATCGCTGTGGGAGGCGGGCTCCTGGTCTATGGTTCGCTAAAGGCTCTGATGGGCCTGCGATTGGATCGGGAAGAAGAATTCAATGGCGCGGATCTATCGATTCATCGCATTACTGCAACGCCAGAGCGAGAACCAAATTGGTAGACCCAGGAAGACGCGGCCCGTGCCAACGCTATGGGTGATGAGGCCGCAGCCTGTACGCACGCGAATTTCCTGCCCAATTTCGCCACGACCGTGATCGCCGCGCCCTGAGAGCGCGCGATTTGCCGCGCCTTCTTCCGCCCTGGCCTGTGGCAAGGCGCAAGTTCTGGTTAGTTTTTCGATGTCACGCAGAGGCAACGTGACGATGTTGCTTGCGTGTCGGGGTAAAGTCGGGTTGCTGTCGTGTTGCTGTCGTCGCAATTTGTCCTGCTCTGTGCCATCTTTTGCTCTCCCGAGTAATTGGAGCGTGACGTGCTTATTCAAAAACTGCGTCTAAAGCGCGGCTGGTCTCAACAACAGCTGGCCGACGCCAGTGGCCTGAACGTCAGAACCATCCAGCGCATCGAATCGGGACAACCGGCCAGCACGGAAACGCTAAAGTCCCTTGCTGCCGTTTTCGAGGTCGATTTTGCGAGCCTGGCTCCGGAGCATGACATGTCAACTACGGCGAGTGCCCAAGATGAGCGGCAGGAAGCTGAAGCGTTTCACTACGTGCGTAGTCTTCGACGCTTTTACCTGCATCTTTTCCGTTACATCATCATCGTCGCGGCATTACTGGCCATCAATTTGATTCTCACGCCTCAGAAGCTCTGGGCCTTTTGGGTCATGGGCGGCTGGGGGCTGGGCGTACTGATACACGCATCGAGGGTCTTCAAACCCGATTGGTTCCTTGGCCCTAAGTGGGAGCGGGAGCAGGTGGAGCGACGGCTCGGCCGTCCCTTATGAGCGGATCGATGCCGACTCGGCAGATCTGCAACGGCAGTGGAGCTCTGAGGCGTGTGCGCATCGCACAAAGCTTAGAGTCAACGGTTTGGCTGCCAGTTCGCAAGCCATTCGGCACTGCCATCCATACGACAAAACCTCGTCGAATACCCCACGCATTGAGGCTGTAAATGAATCCCGTCGTGCTAACGAATGTGAACAAGAGCTACCGGCTCGATGCAGTTCGGGTACCTGCGCTGCGCGATATCAGCCTGGAAGTTCGACCGGATCGCTTCACAGTACTCTGCGGTCCTTCTGGCAGTGGCAAGACCACACTGCTGAATTTGATGGGCTGCATCGACCGGCCTGACAGCGGGGCAATCGTTGTTGCCGATCAGCCCGTGGCCACGCTCTCCGATGACGCACTGTCGGATTTTCGTGCCCGCAACTTTGGCTTCGTATTCCAGAACTTCAATCTGATCCCGGTGCTCACGGCTTTCGAGAACATCGAGTATCCCTTGCGACTTGCCGGCATGGCGACCGAGCAACGGCAGCGTCGCGTTCGCGAGATGCTCGAGGCCGTCGGACTGGCAGATCGCGCAGATCACCTGCCGGGTCAACTCTCCGGCGGTCAGCGTCAACGAGTAGCCGTCGCACGTGCCTTGGCACCAGCTCCTAAACTCGTTCTGGCTGATGAGCCCACAGCCAATTTGGACAGCCAGACGGGAGCCGCAATCATTGCGCTGATGCGCAGGATGCAACGCGAGCAACACCTCTCGGTGGTGTTTTCGTCTCACGATCCACACGTTTTGGCGCAGGCCGACGATGCCGTCTTCATACAAGACGGCACCATCACGTCGATCGAGCGACGGGAAAATCGCGGCGGGACGCAATTATGAGAAGCGCATCGATCGCCGTACGCAACTTGTTGCGCAACCGGCGCCGCTCGGTGACAACGTTACTCGCGATGATCGTGGGCGCTTTGGCCGTCTTGCTCTTTGGCGGATTTAGCCAAATGGTAAAGAACGGGCTGGAAACCGGGTTCGTGCGCAACTCGGGGCACTTGCAAATACAGCACCGCGGGTACTACCTCTTTGGCAGCGGCAATCCCGCCGCATATGGCATACGCAATTACGCTGGCATTATCGAACGGGTCAAGGCCGATCCCGTGTTAGCACCTATGCTCACGGTTGTCACTCCGATTCTGCAGATGGGTGGCATCGCTGGCAATTTTGCCGCCGAGCGCTCAAAGACCGTTTTTGCGACGGGTTATGTTGTCGCTGAGCAAAACCGGTTGCACGAGTGGAACGATTACCGGTTTCCCACAACGCCGCTACGCTCGGCGCTAACCGACTCAAGTCCGGACGCGGCGGTGATCGGTTTGGGTGTCGCCCGCATCCTCGAACTGTGCGCCCCGCTGAATATCCCCGACTGTCCTTTGCCGCAAGACACTTCCGAGCAAGGCGGTGCCCGCATGCCCCCCGATATCGCGGCGCTAACTGGAAGCGAGCCGCAAACCAAGGCTCAGGAACAGACCCGCATCGAGCTCTTGGTCGCCACAGCGCAGGGTTTACCCAATGTGGGTGAATTGCACGTGCTCAAAGCCGATTCGTTGGGAATCAAGGAGCTCGATGACGTGTACGTAGCGATGCATCTGGCCAATGCCCAGCATTTGGTGTTTGGGCGCGAGCCGCATCAGGCTACCGCCATCATCTTGCAGCTTCAGCACACTAGCCAAATAGCGGTGGCGCGCGCCCGTTTACAACAGCTGCTCGACCGCGAATTTGGCGAAGACAAACTGGAGATCCAAGACTTCGGCGCGCTCAACCCGATGTACGGGCAAACGATCACTTTCTTTAACACAATCTTCACATTTATTGCGCTATTAATTGGCGTCATCGTCCTTTTCACGGTCGGAAACACGATGGGCACCGCGGTTGTCGAGCGAACGGTCGAAATTGGCACGCTACGCGCCATGGGTCTGCGGCGCAGCGGTGTGCGCAACTTGTTCGTGCTCGAGGGTCTGATACTGGGTGTCGTCGGTGCGGTGCTGGGTCTTGCGGCATCTATTGCCGCCGCATCTTTGATCAACCACGCGGGCGTGTACTGGACGCCACCGGGGCGCGTGGACCGCATTCCCCTAACGCTGTACGTATTGGGCGCAAACGCATTGCTCGCCGGTTGCGCGCTAGGCCTGATCAGCGTAGCTACCCTCTCCGCGTGGCTGCCGGCGCGACGCGCAGCGCGACTAAATATCGTTGAGGCGTTGCGCCATGTCTGATCGCTTCTTGCGCGCAGCCGCAGGCGCAGCGTTGCTGCTTGCGGCGCTTGGCGCGTTCGCGGCTCCTGATCCGCAATCGATTCTGGAAGCCAGCGACGCGGTTCGCAATCCGGACAAACCTTTCGGGCTTACCGTCTTACTGCTCGAATATCGCAACGGGCGGCAGGTTGGCGAGAACACGCTGCAAGTGTATTCACGCGCCGACGTAAAGAGCGGCCAGTTTCGCAGTCTTGTGCGATTCGTCGCGCCGCCGCGCGATGCGGATAAATTGATGCTGAAAAACGGCAACGACATGTGGTTCTTTGATCCCTCCAGCAAGGCCACGATCCGTATCTCACCGCAACAACGCCTTTTGGGACAGGCAGCTAACGGCGACGTCGTTACCGTAAATTTGGCCAAGGACTACCACGCAGAATTGGCATCTGAGGAGGACGTGCAAGACGGTGATCGACAGATGCGCCATTGCTACAAGCTGGCCGTGTCCGCAACCGCACCGAACGTTACCTATGATCACCTGGAAATGTGGATCGCGCTGGGCAGCAACCGGCCAGTGAAGGCACGCTATTACTCGGAGTCCGGTCGGTTGTTAAAAACTGCCTTTTTTCGCCGGTTCCAGATGCAATTGGGTGGCGAGCGGCCAACTGAAACCATCATCATCGACGGCCTGGACCCCAACTGGGTGACGGTCATGCGCTACTCCGATTACGCCTGGCGCGAAGTTCCGGAAGTTTGGCTGCAGCGGGATTTCTTGCCGCGCTTTAAGCCCGAGTAGATGCGGTTGTCCCGCACGATCGGATGGCCGCTGGCACCTTGGAAATCTGGCTCCGAGTTGCGGCGCCCCCGCACGTCCCCTTTTGCACCACTCAACATCAAGCCGACTCAACGATTGGCTAGCGCTTGCGCCTTGGGTTTGCTGCTGCTCGCTACCGGTGCGAATTCGCTCGCACAGGACGATGAGGCGGCGGCTCTTGGTCTGGCAGATCGCGCGCCAGAAAGCGCCGCGCAACCGCGGTCCTGGCGTCTGTTCGCCGAAGGTGCGATCGAACAGGCGAACATGCACTTTGGTCTACCCGACGAGCAGTTGCATCGCGCGACGATCGATCTGCAGGTCGACCAGACGATAGCTGCACAATGGCGTGTTGTGCTGGCCGATCGCCTCGATATGGGCGACGTTCAAAATCTGAACGGCACGGCCAGCATCAGCGACGTAAACACGCTCAAAGAGGTCTACGCCAGCTGGGCGGCGCAGACCGGCTTGCTATTTGACGCTGGGCGGATCAATCCACGGTTAGGTGCGGCCGCCGGCTATAACCCGACAGACGAGTTTCGAAGCGATGCCGTGCGCTCTGTCGACTCAAGTGACCCGGTGAGTCTGCGAGAAAATCGCATGGGAAGTGTCATGATTCGCGGACAAAGTCTGTGGACCGGTGGTTCGCTGACCGCGCTATTTTCGCCAAAGCTTGACAGCAATGCCAACACCGCGGGCTATAACGTTGATTTGGGTGCCACCAACCATGAAGATCGATGGATGCTCATTGCCAGCGAACAGGTCACGGAAAGCGTCAACCCGCAGCTACTGCTTTGGCGCGAGCAAGACAATGCACCGCAGTTTGGTTTGAACCTGACCGGACTTCTCGGAACCGCCGCCGTCACGTATCTGGAATGCTCAGCCGGTCGAAGCCCCTCACTTGCCGCTGAGGCCATGGTACTGCCACGCGACACGGCCTTTCGCTCCCGGTTGGCGGGCGGCGTGACCTATACCTTCGAAAACAAATTGTCGCTAACCGCTGAATACGAATACAGCGGCGCGGGCATGGACGCTTCGCAATGGCGCGCAGTGCAGGCAGGGCCACTTGCCACCTACTTGCAGTTGCGTGTTTTCGCGTTTGATGCGCAAGATATGGTCACTCGCCGCGCGGCGTTCGTCCTTGCCACTTGGGAGGATGCGGGAATACGAGACCTCGATCTAAAAGCCTGGACGAAGTTCGACCTCATCGATCGTAGCCGCATGATCTGGCTTGAGGCTCGGTATCACTGGAGCCGCATCGAGGCCGCGCTGCAGCTTCAATACGATTCAGGTACCGTCCTAAGTGATTTTGGTGCGCTGCCTCAGGCCCGCATCGGCACGGCACTTATCCGCTATTATTTTTAAAATGCCTGCAAACGGCACGCCGAATAGGTTTCGCCCACGCAGCCTTCAGCAAGCTTGGTAGCAAAGAAGTACGCTGCCGCTGCGAAAGCTTCTTGTCATCGTAAGTTGCAGTCTTTGCCTATTCCGTATGCCCTTGCAACTCGGCGAGCCATCGCCGAGCGGCACCCGGTCGATCATGATCTGATATTCATCAATCAGTCCCTGATCGGCGAATTGGGAAACTATGCTGCCACTGCCCAGCAATGTCATATCCTTGCCGGGCAGGAGCTTCATCTTGCGCATTTCTTGCCCAATATCGCCCTTGAGCAGCCTCGTGTTACTCCACTGCACATTTTGGAGCGTTCTGGAGAATACGATCTTCTCGCTGGCGTTCATCGCTTGCGCGATGAGCGGAGTCTGCTCGAATGCGAGTGGCGTTTGCCAATGGCTCGCCATAAGTTCAAACGTGACACGTCCGAACAACCGTAGACTGCCCAGACCCAACATCTGCGCGGCAAATTCGTTTTCTTCCACGCCATGCCGGTGCCAGCTGATGTCGTGATTCGGTCCCTCAAAATATCCGTCTAGTGTTATGAAGTTAAACACCCTAAGCTTTCTCACGTAACACTCCAACAATTTGGCATGTAGCACATGACAAGTTGCCTCGGATGGGCACCGACGCTACCGGCGCTCGCATCCAACCCAAAGGCGCGCCTGGGCAAACGATCAAGATGCAGGACGGATATTCTGACCTTCTCGGCCAGCGTCCGATGCCCCTTGCCAAATCCAGAACGCACCTTGGGGTAACCCACCGTCTGCGAGACCAACACTTGCTGATCGTGTGTCAGCCCGAGCGCATCTGCGATTGCGCTTCGGTCGATCCAGGCGCGGACGACGGTGGCCAACCCGTTGCTGGCTGCAAACAAATAGACATTTTGCGCAATCGCGCCGGCGGCGAACCATGCGTAGCGCTCGCGTTGTTCCGCTGGCACAAAACCCATCCGTCGATGGTCTGCGATACATACGAGATCAAGTGGCGCCTCATCGACAAAGTCCTGGTAGCCGGTAATGCGGCGAAGGTCCCTTGCCGCGAGTAGGCGTCAATCGTTCGTCGATTCATCGTAGCGACAGGCGCCCGAAGGCAGCGCGATCGTGACATCGATTTCCTGAGCATCGAGCGCCGAAGGCGCGGTGCGCCCAGCATCTGGCCGGTTGCGTCCACAGGCCGCCCATAGCAAAGACGACAGCAACCCCAGCGGCAAAGCAGCCGGAACAAACTCCCGTGTAGAACGACGTTGTTCGAGCGCCTTCATCAAGGTAAGCCCCCCATGCGTATCGGGCGGGGGCAAGGCCACCACCTCGGTCGAGGAACCCTTTGCCGGCTCCGGGCGAAGTTTGCCCATCATCCCGAGCGCAAGTTTCGTCAAAGATGCCATTGCCACTTCTCGGCTTTCGTCACAAGGCCCGAAATACTCCTCCTAACGCCCTTATCAGACTTCCAAAGCGCTCCAAGTCCTACGGGATTGGCCGATCGCCCCCGATCTGTTTACGATAGCAACCGCAAGTAACCAGGAGGAGATACAAGATGGCAAATAGCCCCACGCAGTACTTTCTCGACGCTAAACGGATGCCGACCCATTGGTACAACATCGCGGCAGATCTTCCCGTGCCATTGCCGCCGGTTTTGCACCCGGGCACCCTAAAACCCATAGGTCCGAGCGATCTCGCTCCGTTGTTTCCGATGGAATTGATCGCGCAGGAGGTTTCCACCGAGCGACAAATTCCGATTCCCGAGCCGGTTCGAGATGTCTATTATCTCTGGCGACCAGCGCCCCTGCATCGCGCGCACCGCCTGGAGAAGGCGCTTGGCACCCCGGCCAAGATTTACTACAAGTACGAGGGCGTCTCCCCGGCCGGCAGCCATAAGCCCAACACCGCAGTGCCGCAGGCCTGGTACAACGCGCAAGCGGGAATCAAGAAACTCACGACGGAAACCGGCGCAGGACAGTGGGGATCGGCATTAGCGTTCGCCGGCGCGCTATTTGGAATCGATGTGAGTGTGTTCCAAGTGCGGGTTTCCTACGACCAAAAGCCATACCGCCGGGCGTTGATGGAGACCTACGGCGCACGCTGCATCGCAAGCCCGTCGATGGAAACAAATGCCGGCCGTGCCGCCTTGGCAAAACGGCCCGACCATCCTGGTTCGCTCGGACTGGCTATCAGCGAGGCGGTGGAAGTCGCCGCTACGCACGAGGACACCAAGTACTCTCTGGGCTCGGTTTTGAATCACGTCTTGCTGCATCAGACCATCATCGGCCAAGAGGCCATGCTGCAAATGGAGATGGCGGGCGACGATCCGGACGTGCTCGTCGGGTGTACGGGCGGGGGCAGCAATTTCTCCGGACTGGTCTTCCCGTTTCTTGGCCAGCAGCTGCGCGGTGGCAAAAAGCGTCGCATTGTTGCAGTGGAGCCCGCCGCCTGCCCGTCGCTAACGCGGGGCAAGTATGCCTACGACTTTGGCGACACGGCGCATTTGACCCCCTTGGTGAAGATGCACACGCTCGGCAGCACATTCACGCCACCGGGTTTTCACGCTGGCGGCTTGCGCTACCACGGAATGGCGCCTCTCGTCAGCCATCTGAAGGAACTCAAATTGCTGGAGGCGGTCGCGTACGACCAGGTTGCGTGCTTTGACGCGGGCGTGCTTTTTGCACGGGCCGAGGGCATCGTTCCGGCTCCGGAAGCCAACCACGCGGTCAAAGGCGCGATTGCCGAGGCGCTGCGGTGCAAGGCGGAGGGCAAGAGCCAGGTTATTCTCTTTAACCTGTGCGGCCATGGCCATTTCGACATGAGCGCCTACAGCACGTACTTTGCGGGCAAGCTCACAGATCAGCACTACGACGAATCCGAACTTGCGATGGCTCTAGCGGGGCTGCCAGCGGTACCTGCATGATCGACAGATAGACGCACGGCGGGCGGTGGCGGATTCCGAAACCTTTGCCGCCGGCCGCCCGCGCACGGTCAAGAGCGCAGCGCAGCGCGATACGCCTCGATGCTCGGCCAAAACGCCTTCCGGCGAGCAAGACTCTCCGGCGGCCAGAAGCGCTCGCTTTGGTAGTACTCGGGCATAGCGGGGATGTTCGCGGGGATCACGACCCACGGTTGTTTGGAAGCCGTGTAGATGTGTATGTCCGGAGGCAGCAAATTGGGGTTATCGAGCGTGCCGACACGAACAAAGCGCAAAATCGGCCCTGCGCCGGAGTAATTGCTCCATAAAGCGACTTGGCATTTTGGGCAGCGCGCGATTTTTTGGCCTTGGCCGCTATTTGAGGGAGTATCGATCAGCTGCGGTTCGGCGGCCAGATGAATAACGCGATCTGCCTCGATCAGTGCGTTCAGGGCAAACGACGCGCCGCTTTCCCGCTGGCACCAGCGACAGTGGCAACAATGGACAAAAAGGGGCGGTGTTGTTATGCGATAGCGCACGAAGCCGCAATCACAACCGCCTTCAAGCGGATAAACCGGAGCGCCCGACATGTTCGCGATTCTAGGTTCGCATCCAGGTGCTTTGACCTTGTGCCTTTTCGTTCGGGTTCCGGCTAATGACTTGCAAAAGGATGGCCATAAATTGCGCAAAAGTACCTGATCAGGCCACGGCCCTTTCCATCAGCGCAACGTCACGTTCAAAACGGGCGCGATTCGACGCAAACGCAGCCAGCTCTGGCATCAGTCCGCGCTCCCGAATGAAATCCTCCAGAAGCGTTGTTTGCGTTTCGCTGCTCCATCCTTGTTCGATGCAGGTTGCCGCCCAGCGACGCTCCGCTCGAGCTCCTTCGAGCTCGCTCCTAGAGCGATTGGGGCGCAGCAACCTCACTCGAGGCCAATAATGGGTGCGATCCCCAACAAGCACCACATACGATTCATGGTCGCGCGTAGGCAGCGCAGCGGCGCCCCGGAACAGCGGTCGAAACAGCACGCGATCGGGCTGCTTGCCGGCGGCTATCACCGCGACAACGACACCATTGCGTGTGAGCGCACGCCCCGCGACCTGCTGCGTCCATTGCACATTGTCGTTTAGACGAAGCTTCATTCGGTGAGTAAGGCACTAGCAATTATTTGATGTTTGTGCTTGCAGCCGGCCGAAAAATAAATCCTCGCCGAAACGCCCATCTCGTGCATCGTCGTCAGTACCTTGTCTCGGGAGAAGATATTCGCGCGCAACGGCGCAAACTCGAGATGCCATCGGCGGTACAACACCGTCATGATGTACCGCACATTTCACCTCGTCGGACCTAGAAGGCTATTCCCACTCGCTTCGTTCGTCAAACGTTTCTCGCGAAAATTTGCGCTGTATCGATGAGGAGCGCGAGCGCTTCTTTTGCGAGCAGCTAACTGCGCTTCGTACCCATGTCATTGAGCATCAAAGGAATTGCCACGTCTCGCGCAAAACCGCGCGCGGTTGTCCACAAAGTTTTCAACAGCCGATGTGGATAATGAGGCGCTGGGCACTGGGCATCGAATCGGCAAGACGGGGAAAAAATTGTCGCAAATAGGGCAAAAAGGTCATAAAGAACATGTTCCTATTTTGAACACCCGTGTAAGGGAGCAAGGCAACTTTTGCGTGCCGAGGCGATCTGCGAGTCGACGCATCGGGTTCGTTATCGCAAATCGACGGCGCTCAGCGCCGATCCGTGCACGCGCTGAGCGATCCGGCGTCAGGAGGCAGACGTGTCACAGCGCAAGCGCACAACACATTTCGGACAAGGCGACGATGCAATTGCTCTGACCCATTTGGTCGCTTTCCAACGGACAGCCGCGCGAACCAGCACCGGCAAGCTTGCGCCGTTGCGCCGTCCCCTGCTGCGAGGTGCAAACTATTTAGTCCCGCGGTTCGGCAGAAACGAAGTGCGTGACCCGCGGGTCGCCCTCCACGTGCAAACGACGCACAGCGCTTTGCAATACGCGATCGGCGTTTGTGACACGCTGGTGCTGGCGCAAATGTTCTAGCCACGACTCGACGAGAAACGTCTCGAGAAATCGGCCGTTCTGGCCGGCATCCTCAAAAATTCCCCACGCATAAGCGCCGTCGCGACGCCTTGCATGCGCAAGCTTCTGCGTCGCATCGAGAAATTCTTGACGGTTTACCGCTTCGACTCGGTACTCCACCGTAACCAGCACCGGGCCCTGGTCCTGTGGCACAGCACGTGAGAGCACCGGAGTTGGCCAGTGCATCGACGGTGTCAAGTCAACACCGGCGCCCGTTTGCAACTTCCAATGCCAGGTCATTGGAATCATGAGCACCGCACTGGTCGCTGCGAGGAAATGCGCAGCGGGCAGATCCAGAAACGCTGCGAGTTCTCCCGACACTGCGCTGCCAACAGACATTGCCCCAAAAAAGACCGTTACAAAGATCGCCAAGCCTCGTCCCCGTACCCAGTCCGGCAAAGCTACCTGCGCCGATACGTTCAAGCTCGCCAATACGGCGATCCACGAAACGCCGGCGATGGCGCCGGCGATCAGCCCCGACAATGCTTCGCGCGCAAGGCCAAAGAGCACTAGCGCGAGTGCGGTGCCGAGCGTTCCGGCGGCAACCAGACGATCGGCCCCCAATTTGACTTTGAGCCAGGGCAGTGCGGGTTGCCCACGACTGCACCAGCGCCGATCGCACCGAGTAATCCGCCATAGAGCTCGGGCCCGGAAGCGATCCGATTGCGGGCAACGAGCGGCAGCAGCGCCCAATACGCGCTAGCGAAAAAGAAAAAAGCAAACGCGCGTGCCAGGGTTGCCGCCAAATGCCGATCATGTCGAGCGTGTCGAAATCCTGTGCGAATCGCGGCGACAAATCGCTCCGCCGGCAACGTACGCGGCTGCGCCAGTGGCGCACGCCACCACAACAACGCGCCGACGATCCCCAGATTACTTGCCGCATTGATCCAAAAAGGAATAGCAATCCCGGCCACTGTAATGATGATGCCACCGAGCGCCGGACCGACCGCGCGGCTAATTGTTGATGCCGACGCTGTTTGCGGCCACCGCGGAGGCTAGATTTTGACGGGCAACCAGGAGCGGAACGATCGACTGCCATGTGGGCGCCACGAGCGCGGAGGTAACACCGAGGAGGAAGGTGAATACCAACAAAATGTCCGGCGTAACCAAACCGACCAAAACGATCCCGGCGATCACCGCGGAAACGAGTGTCGTCGTCACCTCGACGATAAGCAAAAAGCGTCGTTTATCAACAATATCAGCGAGCGCGCCGGCGGGCACCGCAAACAAGAACATCGGCAATGCCGTTGCAACCTGCACCAGGGAGATTACCAAGGGGTTGGCATCAAGACTGGTCATAAGCCAGCTGGATGCAGCGTTGTACATCCAGGCTCCCACGTTGGCGATCACCGTTGCCGTCCAGACGACCGCGAACGCAGCATGGCCAAAGTGCGCCCAAGGTGAAACCTTCCCGCTCGCATCGTCGCCGTCGGGGTGATTTTCTTGTTCGGGCTGATATTTCATGAGGGTTCACCCCGGCCAGAATCTTGCGCGCAGCATATCGCTCTTGGCAAAACCGCTGACCGTTACACCCTCAAAAGATGATGCAATTTCGCGACCACGTGACAAAAGCGGCCAACGGCTGCCTTGAACCAGTTGCCGGATTTTTCGGACGCGCAGCAGATACAAGGATGACCCATAATCCGCATTCCGACTTTTTTCGGCGATGCAATGACCTTTGAGGAACGTTCGACCTCGTCGGGCGCAAATGTGCTGCAAGTCGACGGTCTATCGAAGTCGTTTGGCAACAAGGCCGCCGTCAGAGAGGTCTCGTTCTGCGTTCGGCGCGGTGAAATTGTCGGGCTGCTTGGGCCTAACGGCGCAGGCAAAACCACCACGATCAACATGATTCTGGGGCTGCTCGAGCCCAGCGCTGGGGCGATCAGCGTTGCTGGTGTCGATGTACTGCGCCATCGCTCGTTGGCGTTGGCGAAAAGTAACTTTGCCGCGGTGTATGCCACACTGCCCGGCAACCTCACGGTAGCGCAGAACCTGCAAATCTTCGGGCTGATTTATTCGGTTGCCGCGCTTGAAGAGCGCATTGAGGCACTACTTAGACAGTTTGACCTGCACGCGTTGCACAACACCAAGTGTGGCTTGCTCTCTTCGGGCGAGACGACGCGTGTAAATCTTGCCAAGGCGCTTCTGAACCGACCCGAACTCTTATTGCTTGATGAGCCAACGGCATCGCTCGATCCGTCGAGCGCGCATGATGCGCGTCGTCAAGTGCGCTCCCTTGCGCAAAGTGGTGAATGTGGAATCCTGTGGACGTCGCACAACATGTACGAGGTCGAAGCGGTTTGTGACCGGGTGCTGTTTCTTTCCCGGGGACGGATTCTGCTTGAAGGCGATCCTCGCCTTTTGCCAAAGCGCCACGGCGCGGCCAACCTTGAGGATTTGTTCATCCATATAGCGCGCGAACCCTTGTCGGCGGAACCGGAGGAGCGCGCGTGAGGTGGCGACCGATCGCAGGGATTGTTCTGCGTCAGTTCTACCTGTTTCGCGGCAGTCCCGTGCGAGTAATTCCCATATTCGCCTGGGTCGGCATCGACATTGTGCTGTGGGGCTTCATCACTCGGTACCTTAACTCCGTCGGAGGAGGTCGAGTCGACTTTGTTCCGCAATTGCTGGGCGCCGTCCTTTTCTGGGATTTCCTCACGCGCATTATGCAGGGAGTGACGGTGGCATTTCTCGAAGACGTTTGGTCACGCAATTTTCTGAATATCTTTGCCACACCGCTGTCCATCACGGAGTATTTGACGGGTTTGGTCATCACTGGAATCGCGACGAGCGCAGTGGGTCTTGCCGTCATGCTCCTGCTCGCCACATTGGTGTTCGGGCTCGAGTTTGTTTCGCTTGGATTGCTACTGGCGCAATTTGTAATGGTGTTGCTGCTTTTCGGTATCGTGCTGGGAATATTGAGCAGCGCAATGGTTCTTCGCTGGGGCCCTACGGCAGAGTGGCTCACTTGGCCGATTCCTGCGTTGCTTGCTCCCTTTGCCGCAGTCTTTTATCCGGTTGCCACTTTGCCGGGCTGGATGCGGACGGTTGCGTCGGTCTTGCCGCCTTCCTACGTTTTTGAGGCATTGCGCTCGCACTTGGCAGGGCGTGCTGTTTCCTCCGGCGCGTTGCTATGGATAACTGTATTGACCTTTGTGTACCTGCTCGCAAGCGGTGCGGTATTTACGCGGGTGTACCGGCATGTCGTACGAAGCGGATTGCTGGCACGCTACTCCGCCGAAAGCAGCGGCTGAGGAGGTCGATCTGGCTGCGTCTACGCTGCGAAGCGCAACAGGTTCTCTTGCCGGGTAGCGCACGCCGTTGCCACACGCCCAATCACAAATCCGCGATGATTGTGTTGGGGGCCGCGTTTTAGCGCGCACCGTTTAGTCTTGGTCGACCACGCCAGACCAATGGTCCGGGCTCCGTACCAGCCAGATGCGCCGTTCGGCTCTTTGGGTCAAATGCCAGCCAGTCGCAGGGAGCTGTAGGTCCCCCCTGGCGCCAGTTGATCACACACACATCTTTCCAATACAAACCCTCATCGCGCTTTCCCGTCGGTTCGAACCCCAGCACTGCCCAGCCTTCGACCAGAATGCGAGCCCGCGATGGATCCATTGCACCGTCACGAAAAAGATGCTCGTCATACCAGACCCGACGGCCCACAAGGCGCGCGTAATCGAGCCGGCACTGATCCCAGCCGCCCGGATAGGCTTCGCGAATCCGCACAATCGGCACGACAACATCAATAAATTCAAGTCCAATAGCCACAGTGCGGGGTCGATTCTTCTCTTTAGCAGCCAGGACAATATCCGCCGCCACCGCCCGATGCAACCGGCAAGCAAACGCACCTGGAGGATGCGGCTGGAGGACGAAAAGCTGCTAGTCGCTGGCGCTTGCCTAACGATGCTTGGGGGATAGACGGCACAGTTCGAGCGATCCTCTCGTCAAGAACCGTACTGGCAGGCCGATATTCAACTGTTGGTCTTCGTCACGCGATGCAGATGCCCCCCGAGTCTAAGTCTCCCGTGGCTGTTCCCTGGGCGCAGAATTTGCCAATCGCGCTGCGCCTTGGTATTGCCCTAGGTTTGCTACTGGCCTTGCTCGGTGGCGTCATCGCGTTTTCCTTGGGCCAAAGCAAATGGGTAGCCAATACCAGCCGCCAACTGGCCGAGGTGGGTTTGCACCAGGTTACCCTCGCCCGCAAGGCCCAGACCGAAGCACTACTGGGTGCGGGTTACCTGCACTCGCTTTTTCTGCTAGAGCGGCAAGATCAGCGCATTCCCGTTTACACACTGATGGATCAATGCACTGCCGCGCGAAATGAGGCATTGGACGCGCTCGCGGCCGGGGCGCTGGATCCCGAGGCCGCGCAGAAGATGGCAAAGATCACCTCGACGCGCCAGCGTTTCATGGAAGCCTTCCAGGCTACCGTGGAAGCAGTGGAAATCGACATGGAAAGCGCTCGTCCACTGATGGTCGAGCAGACGCTGCCGGCGCTACGTAACATGCTCAATGCGCTCGATGAGATGGCCGCCTTCGAGACGCAGCGCGCCAATGCCCGATTGGCAGAGATCGAAACGCTGCAACAAGTGAGCCGACACCGTATCTTGGGACTGGGCGCGGCTGCGGTGCTCGTTGCGCTGACTTCTGCCACCTTGATCGCCCGATCAGTGGCTCGCCCGCTGGCACAAACTGCCCGGCTCGCGCGCGATATTGCTAATGGCAAGATGGACAGCGCCCTGCCCCCGGCGGGCCGCGACGAGGTCGGTTCTCTAGTTCGCGTGATCGACCATATGCGAAGCAGCCTGATCGAGCGCGAAGCCCGCATTGCGGAACTTGCGTTTCGCGACGGCCTGACCGGTCTTGCGAACCGAACGCTGTTCAGTGAGCGGCTCGGCCAAGCCATTGCCAGCGCAGGACGTACCGGGCACCCGCTTTCCGTTTTGCTGCTCGATCTGGACCGGTTTAAGGAAGTCAACGATGTTTTGGGTCACGACGTGGGAGACCAGCTTCTCGTTCAAGTTGCCGCACGCCTGACGGCGGAGCTCGAACGCAGTTCGGACACTGTCGCGCGGCTTGGCGGCGATGAATTCGCAGTGCTTTTGCCGACACAGGACGGCGACCAGACGCAAGAGGTTGCGCGCAGACTGCTCGCAGCCCTGGAAAAACCGCTGAACCTAGGCGGGCAGAACGTGGATCTCGGTGGAAGTATCGGTATTGCGAGTTTCCCACGCGACGCGATCGAGGCCGCGGCGCTGATGGCGCGCGCTGATATCGCTATGTACGTGGCCAAGCACGGTCGCAGCGGCTACGCGCGATTTGTCCCTGACATGGAGCACTCCTCCGAACACGCCCTTGGACTGCTCAGTGATCTGCGCCGAGCGGTGGAAGAAAATCAGTTGACGCTGGTCTTTCAGCCAAAGATACGGATCGATACCGGATCATGCGAGGCGGCGGAAGCGTTGGTGCGATGGCGCCATCCTGTCCGCGGAGTGGTGTCTCCCGCCGAATTTATTCCATTTGCCGAGCGAACGGGATTCATCCGTTCGATCACGACATGGGTTTTGCGCCAAGCGCTGCAGCAGTTGGCACAGTGGCAGCAACAGGGCCTGACGCTCTCGCTCAGCGTTAACGTTTCTACGCGCGACCTGGCCCAACAGGATCTGTCTGAGCTCGTTCGCAAAGAGTTGCAGGATGCGCAAGTAAATCCAACTTGCCTTTGCCTAGAAGTCACCGAAGGGGCCATCATGGAGGATCCGGCGCGGGCGCTAAGCGCTTTGCAAACACTGCACGCGATGGGCGTGCGCCTTTCGATCGATGACTTTGGGACCGGTTATTCCTCCCTTGCCTACCTCAAGAAACTGCCGATGGACGAACTGAAAATCGACCGTTCGTTTGTAATGGATCTGGACCGCGACGCGGACGACAAAGCCATCGTGCGCGCGACCGTGGAACTAGCCCACAACATGGGACTGCGCGTTGTTGCTGAGGGGGTGGAAACCCAAACCGTGCTGCGGCAGCTTCAAGAAAGTGGCTGCGACGAAGCTCAGGGATTTTTTGTGAGTCGACCTCTACCCGCGGCGGACTTTTTTGCCTGGGTGGAGCGCAAGCGCGAGGCCACCGCCGGCACGGCCTTGAACATCAGCTAAGTATCCGTAGGGCTGCCGAATCCGTGTCGGGCGTCTTGAGCGAAAAATCGCAAAACCGACCTGCCGCTAGGTGATGGGCAAGCACGCGGTCAAGATCGGATGCCGGAGCGCTTTTGCGAAGTTCCTCGAGTGCTTGCTCCAGCACATCGCCCAAGCTTAGCGCTCGGAGAAACCTCCACTCACCCTCGGCCATGCAGGAAACCTCCGCTCCGCCGTCCTGGCTGCGTTGAACCAGCAGATAGCGAGGTGCTCGCGTTACTTCGATGCTGGCAAGTGCGCGTTCGTCTTGCTCCAACACGGCCCGCCAGATTACATCCGCAGGAGTGTCGACGATGGTCAGATGCAAGCTAGGATTGGCTGCGAAGCACACGAAGGCACATTGATCTGCCGCGAGTTGCGTCAGCCGCTGCAGTTGCAATACGGGTACTTGGGGCGCGTGCAGTGCTCGGTGCACCGCCCATTCCAGGCGCGCTACATCCGCTAGATAAGTCAGGCCGCTTGCCGGTTCAAAGCTCTCGAGGAACTGCGCAAATTCGGAGCCAAAGTCGTCGAGACAGGCAGAGTGGGGCCAATGCTGGCGCAAAAAGTGTTCGATGGTGTCTTCGAAGAACTCTTCGCCCACAAGTTTTTGGACCACCGGATACGAAAGCCGCATGGCTCTTACCAACGTGTAGCGAATTGTGTTTCGGTAAATGTCGATGGCGTTGAAGATCGCCATGGAATCGCTCGCGAGTATGGCTTGCAGCACCTCTTTATCGCCATCCACAATGGCCCGGTGCAGCGCGCGTTGCACCTCAAGCAGCGAGGGATTGCTCGACATTTGTACGGTAACTCTGCAGCAGCGTGGCTGCATGCGCGGCCTCGGCAAGCAAGACATCTAAGGCCGGAATATTATTGTCCCACTCAACGAGCGTCGGAACGGGACCAAGACGCGCGAGCGCCTGCTCGTACAGATTCCATACTTCTGTAGCAACGGGCCCCCCGTGATCGTCGATACGGATGACGCGACCGCCTTCCAGGCGACGGCAGCTATGGCCAGCCAGATGAATTTCCCCGATCGCATGCGCAGGCAGTGCCGCCAGGTACGTGCTCGCGTCCCAGCCGTGGTTGCAGGCACTTACGTAAACGTTATTGACGTCACACAAAATGCCGCATTCCGTGCGCTGAGCCACCGCGCAGAGAAACTCCCACTCGGGGATGGTCGAATGCCGATAGCGAATGTAACTCGACGGATTCTCAATCAGGACTTTGCGCCCCAGACGCTCCTGCAATCGCTCAACGTTCTGGCAGACCGTCGCGAGGGCCTCCTCGGTCATTGGCAATGGCAGCAGGTCAGCAAGGTAACGCCCCTCGACGCAGCTCCATGAAAGGTGCTCCGAAACAAGGCACGGTTCAATGCGCTGGGCCAGCGTGCAGATGCGATCCAAGTGTGTTGCATCAAGGCCCTGTGCGCTTCCGAGCGAGATGCCAACGCCGTGTAATGCGACAGGGTAGTGCGCGCGCACCGATTCCAAGAAGCGTAGGTTCGTGCCGCCGCCGAGGTAGTTTTCCGTGTGAACTTCGAACCAGGGAACTTGCGGACGTCTTGCAACGACTTCTTCGTGATGGGCAAATCGCAGGCCGATGCCCGCACCTTCGAGAATTTCGATGCGCTTCGAGCAGGCAGTCATCGCGCAGGTCAATAAGGTCGAGATTTCCGATTAGCTCGCCTTGAGCTTCCCGCCCTCGATCTTCGTGCAGTCGCCAACCGGAACGAGGACGAAGGACTTGCTCTCCCGCGCTTCGGTGGCCTGTCCAGCACAAGAGTGCGGCCCTTCAGAGCAGTCGTTCTTGCCCACGGCGTTGATTCCGTAGCACTTCTCCAAATTTTTTGCCTTAGCGCGAGCCATGTTGGCCTGCACAACTTGATGCATCTTCTCCATATCCTTGTTCGACCCCTCATCGGCGCCGGCAGACAGTGGTTGCATGCCAAGTGCAAGGCCGACGGCGGTCGAAAGCGTGGTAGCTGCAAGGAAAGATCGGGCCATAAGGGATCCTTTCGTGAATTTCGGGCACGCGAATCGTGCCCTTGGTGCAATGATTAGTCAATGCGCTACAGGCGTTCTCAAAAAAAGAAAAAATCGTGCTTTTACGCCGCTGGCAGACCGCCGACTATGTGAGCCAGCCGGATGCTGCGCGATTTCAGGTCGATCCCCTATTGCTGTCGTTTGGGCACGCGCGCAAAACGCCCTTGTGTAGCGCGACTTAGCAGATCCCGATGTGAACTTCAGTTCGGCGTCGCACGTCGACGGTTGCCGCATCATTTTCCGTCGAACGCGCCAGTGACAGCCGCCATATCGCGCCAGCGATCCGACGCCAAATTTCAATTATTCAGCGCACACGCACCCGGTCCGCCGGGATTACCGCAGGTTGCGCAGGGACTGATCGGCTCGGCCTGCTGGCTCGCTCCGGCGGTAAAGACCGACAGTCTCTTTCCGAGCTCGGCGGAATGACAGCTCGGACAGACCGGAATCGCACCGGGGCGCACCAGCAATTCAAATTCGTGCCCGCAGCTATTGCATGCATATTCGTAGATTGGCATGTAACACTCCTTGCTTTTCCGAATTGGGGATCTGCCCCAAGAAACAGCAATTTTACGCAACCGCAAAAAGCCAATCAAAACGCTTTTCCAAGGGTGCTTGCATGCCCCGCTAAAAGCGCAATACGAGTTGCCCGTAGGCGCCGCTGCGACCTCCAAAAACACCACCCGTGACTTCGAAGCTGACGGTCTCGCCGCTTCGCACGGACACCGTAGGCATCGCGTGAATGGCGGTTTCGGGCGTTACGAGCCATGGCAGACGGTAGTGCACGAATCGAATAACGTTGTCATCGCCAGTCTCACCTTCGGGCAGATCGGGGCGTAGCTCCGCCGCGCTGTTGTGTTTAGCCTCTGAATCGGCAGCATTCTCTACAGGCTTCGCACTGGCGTACCGACGGTAATTGGCGCTAACGGTGGACGTTGGCCAGGCGGCATCGCCCGCAACGCTCCCGGTTCGCGCATCCTCACGAGTGCGCCGCAGGAAATCCCCGATCGACGCATACAGCGGCACGGGGCCAGGGTCTGTACGATCGCCAAAGCGCAGCGGCCAAATAAAGGGCAAAAGCGGGGCGCGCGTTGTATGTGCCGCGAGGCTCAGGCGCTGTGCAACGGTAGTTGCAGCGCCTTGCGCATTGCCGCGCTGAGAGGCAAGCACGCAGGCGAGGGCTAGCAGCAATATCAGCGCCACAATGCGCGCAGGCAATCGGCACCCATACAGTTCTGGGTTACCTGCCGCTAGCAGGGCGACGCACGGGTGCCGGAACAAACGCTCCACCGCAAAGAGGATCCAGCTGCAAATCGTAAATTTGCCGTATGACGGTTTGACAAAAAGGCCGGCCAAAAGGATCAGGCCCGGGGCGGACTGCCCCCTACTCTGCCTATCGGCATTAAAGACGGATCGATAAGTCCTTCCAAGGGGGTAATTCGGTAATCCGTTTGGCCAATTACCTGTGAATCGCCATCGAATGGCTTGGTCGTGTCCCCGACAAGCGCAAATCGCCCCGGGAAGGAGAAGGATTTGCACCCCGAGAAACGGTTGTCGAGGTTTGCCCAAAGCGCACCCGCCTGCGGCGGTGTTGCATGTAAGTTACTGGGACACTTCCCCATCGGCCGTTGCTGAAATCCGACCACCTCACCAAAGGACCTTGTCGCTCGATCAAGCACCTGAAGGGTTTTTCACCCCGCGCGCTGCAATGCGACCGTCCTGGGTTGCCCGACGCGTCGCCTCGCAGGCCAATTGCTTTGCGTAGGAAAGAGCTGCCACGCCAAGCGACCTTGAACTTGTACGAAGTTGCAACGCAGCGAGAAATTTTGTGTCCCGGCACGGCCCGGAGCAGCAAACACGAGAAGCTCGCCGGTAAGCGCGTTCTCGCTCAACGGTAAAAGTCGGCCCAAGAGGCAACGGTGCAGCTGTAAAGTTAGCGCAATGCGCTTGTGCGCACGCGCCCCCCATTGTGGCAAGACAGATCGTAGTGCTCAAACCCCTTTTGATCTTTAGGCAGTACGTCGATTCACGCCGGCGCGCCGTGCTTAGTTTTCGCAAGACGCCCTAACCCGACGAGCACACGAATTCTTCGCGCGCTACCATAAAAGCGATATGAACTTTACTGACGGGGCAACGGCGTTTGTACTGGCCGGCGGCGGAAGTTTGGGCGCGGTGCAGGCCGGAATGCTCGTGGAACTGGTCGCATCGGGCGTGCAACCGGATCTTGTCGTTGGCGTATCGGCCGGTGCGCTAAATGGTGCGTTCTTGGCGTATGACCCGTCCATTTCGATGGTGGAGCGCATTGCCCATTTATGGCGGCGGGTAAAAACACGCGAAGCGCTGGGACTCACCTGGCGCTCGCTCTTCGGATTGTTGGGCAATCGAGGTGCGATTGCCGACGCGCGCGGCGTGCGAAACCTACTCGAACGCGAACTTCCCTACCGTTCCTTCGAAGTGACAAAGGTTCCGCTGCACATCGTCGCAGCCGACGAGATTACCGGAGCCGAAGTGCTTTTGAACAAAGGCGACGTCGTGCAAGCGGTGTTAGCTAGCACTGCGATCCCAGGGGTTTTTGCACCAGTAAACATTGATGGCCGAAACCTTGTCGACGGCGTAGTTGCTACCGGAACGCCGATCTCGACGGCAGTGCGGCTCGGCGCCACGCGACTCATCGTGCTGCCGTGTGGGTTTACATGCGTGGAGAAGGCGATACCGCGCCACGCATTGGGTCGTGCGATGCACGCTATCACGCTGCTTGGGGCACGCCAATTGCGGCAAGACTTCGAGCGCTATGCCAATCGTGTGAGTCTTCGATTGGTTCCACCTTTGTGTCCGCTCGAATTTTCGTCCTACGACTACTCACATGGAGATTCGCTTATTTCCCTCGCGCGCGAATCCACACGACGGTGGCTCGAGGGCGGAGGTCTTCAGTGCAAGGATTTCCCTCAGCAGCTCATCGTACATTCACATAGGACGTAGCAGGTGAGACTGGCGTCCGGATCCCTACCGGCTTGCAAGCCCGCGTCAATACTCCCATCAATGCGGTTTAGCATCTAGCAGCCTCGGTCCGCTCCTGCGTCGTAAAGGGAAAGCTTTCCACGCAAACGAAACGAAAGTCTCGCTGCCCAATTGCGCACTCTTTGCCCCTTACCGGGCAAGCACGGCGTTGCGGTCAGTCAGCGTCGCACCGGCAGCTTGCATCTGTTCGATTGCTCGGTCGCCATCACCTGGGTGCGCGTTGACAGCGGCGATAGCATCGCGCAGGAGCAAAACGGTAAATCCCAGCGTGCACGCATCCTTTACCGTTTGTAGAACACAGTAATCCGTCGCCAAACCGCCGACGAAGAGTCGCTTCACCTGTGCCTGGCGCAGAAGCGCCTTTAGCTCAGTGCCGTCAAAGCCCGAGTACGCATCGCGCTGCGGCGTGGTCGCCTTAGAAATCACCCTCGTATCCGCCGGCAGATGCAGCTCGTCCCCAAACGCAGCGCCTTGGCTGCCGGCGATGCAGTGTGGTGGCCAAGGACCACCCTGCGCAATAAAAGAACAGTGATTGTTCGGGTGCCAGTCGCGCGTCGCAAAGACCGGCAGTTGCTTCGCTGCGAACACAGTCAAATATTCGTTCATTGTGTTAAGAGCCGCATCGCCGCCTACAACGCCAAGCGCGCCGCCCGGCAAAAAATCGCGTTGCAGATCGACGATGATCAGGGCATCGCCCGCATGTGGACTTGCCTCGTTATGCTTGATCACTGTCTCTCCCCCATGCCTTTTCCAACGCCTAGGCTGGCCCGCGGGACGTCCACCACCGCTGGCGATTTCGCAACCAGCCCCTCAACTGCGGATGTGATGGCCGCGGGCTATCGCAAGGCCAAGCATACGCGGCGATTTGCCTGAGCTGAAGGCAAGCATGACCAAGCGCCAATAAGCAGCGGCGAGCGCCGCATTAACCCACTTTACTAACTGATGGCCGACAGACTATCGCGTTTTTGCATCAACCTCAGCGGCGAGCGCACGCAACCTCGGCGAGACCTGGACTGGGTAAGGTTCGCTTGGCGTCTCAAGGCGACGCAGTGCTTCGGGCAGAGCAAGAAGTTGCCTGGCAGCGTACGCGCGAACCTCGCCCAAAACTGCGCCCAGCCCGATGCGCCGACCATTACGCATGCAGGCCTGCAGCAGGGCATTTTCGTCGGGGCGTTCGCGTTCCAGGTCAATCGTGTCGCCCGCCATGTGGCCTTCATTCGTGATCTTGCGGTAGACCTGCTTTATCCCCGGCCAGGTAGCTTTGCCTTCCGACCTCTTGCGTCGTGCCACACCGGCGTAGGACTGAATCTTGTACACCGCATCGAGAGCCGGGATGTCACTGGAAGTGTCAAGAGCTGTACCGACGCCAAAGCCGTCAATCGGGGCGCCATCGGCGAGCAGCGTCGCGATTCGGCTCTCGTCAAGGTTGCCGCTCGCAAAAATCGTAATGTCCCGCAAATTTGCTCGATCAAGAAGTTCACGCGCGGCCTTGGCATGAAAATCCAAGTCACCGCTGTCCAAGCGCACGCCACCGATGTGAATTCCGTCGTGCGCCAAAATCGGCACAAGCTCGATTACTTTTTTAACGGCCGCTTCATTGTCGTACGTATCAATGAGCAAAGTGGGCCGTACGGGTCGCGCCCTAGCAAAAGCTTCAAACGCAGATTGTTCGCTAGCATGCGCCTGGACGAAGGAGTGCGCCATCGTGCCAAACACGGGTATGCCGAAGAGCCGTCCGGCCTCCGCGGTTGCCGTTCCGGTAAAACCAGCCAGATAAGCCGCCCGTGCCGCGTACATGGCGGCCTCGGCGCCATGCGCGCGCCGCATACCGAAATCGATCAGCAGTTTTTGTGGCGCGGCCAAAACCATGCGCGCCGCCTTTGATGCGATCAATGTTTGAAAGTGCACGATATTAAGCAGCCGGCTCTCGACGAATTGCGCTACAGGCAGTGGTGCGGTAATGCGCAAAATGGGTTCATCAGCAAAAAAAACGGTGCCTTCGGGCATTGCGTGAACGTCGCCACGAAAGCAAAAACCACGCAGGTAATCGAGCAAACGCTGTGAGAAACCGCCTTGCCTGTCCAGCCAAGCGATTTCCTCGTCCGAAAACGCCAAGGTTTCGAGAAACTCCAGGGCCTGCTCAAGACCTGCGGCAATAAGGAAGTTGCGGCCTGGGGGTAGTTTTCGCACAAACAGTTCGAAGACGGCCGGCTCGCTCATGTCCTCCTCCAGGTAGGCCTGGAGCATGGTGAGCTGGTACAAATCGGTTAGGAGGGCGCTCATCTTGAGCAATCAAATTAACGGCACGATAGCCGCCGTCCAAAGTGAACCGCCGTCAAACATAAAGTGAAGTCCTTCGCCCTGCCTCCGGTGATGGTTTGAATACGCGCCAGCAAAGTTAAGCGGCAGTGCAATAGCGTCGGCCCAGATGGCGCAAATCTACTCGAATCACGAACCGTTCGGCGATGTCGCACCAAGACTTCATTTATAGGCGTTGGCGAAGCTGCGCAGATACCCGGCGTCGATCGGACAACCGGAGCATTGGTTTGAATCGGTGCACTCACCCGAGTTCTGAAATTTCGCCGGAGCAAACAAAGCATTTCTAAACAAAACAACCTAACAAAGCCAAGCAACCATTCCGTCGAGCTTTGAAGAACTCTTTCGATTCAAGAAGTTACAGGGACGACTGAGTGCGCATTGAAAAATCGCCGGTTTGCGTGGAACAGTAATTGGAACACAGTCCCGCCACTTCAACGGCAACCTAGGCCGTACGCGAAGGGCTTTTCTGCGCTCGCGCTTGCCCTGTCGTTTCGGGGCGATAGTCCTTCTGCCGCACGCACGGTTCTGGCCTTTGGCTAGCGTGTGATGTCGCCTCGTAGGGTTGCCGATTTCGGGCCCAATCGCCTGGCCCGCTAAATGCCCGCCAGCGCCGCGCGAGAACAAGACGCGCACCAAGCAAACCGGCGAACGCCAATTCATGCTGCCGCAAGTGCGCATGGCCGGAGCACCACGAGCCGAGAAAATTTCGGGTGCCCAATTACCTCGAGCCTTCGCGCCCTCTGTCAAGTGTGCAAGTTTTACTGTGCGCAACACCCCAGGCAGAGCCCCGGGGCACGCAGCGAGCTTCGGACAAGTCCGATTACGGCCAACACTGAGCGCCCACGGCGGGTTACCGATTGCTAATCGGGTCGCACGTCGACTCTTTGTTTACATCGCGGTCGTTGAGAAAGAACCGGACAGCAAAAATCTCCTGGTTATATGTCAAGCAGTAAGTGCCTTGCCGTTGATGCTCATCAGCTAGCAAGACAAATGACAACTGCTGACCTTGTTTCTGCCATGGTGAGCCCAAAGTACCCCGTTGAGAAACCGGCGGGGGATACCTGGGCACGTTTCACATTCTCCAGACGCCGGCCAAAGGCATTTGGCTTGGCAAGTGACTTACTGCTTTCTTTCACACCACTTCTTAAGGAGGACATTATGAAACGGGCTCTTCTAATGGCGGGGGCGGTCGTCGGAGCTTCGACGGCACTCGCGCAGGCGCCAGCGCCGTCGCTAAAGTTTCTTGCCGCACCGGCCGCGGAAGGGGTAGCGGAAGAAGTCGCGGTGCCGCTGCCTCAGGTCTCGCGCATCGTGCAGGGAAAGTCGATGACGGTCATTGTGAAGGAGTCGGCTCCTTGCGGCGAGCGTGCGTCGGAACCAGCGTTTAAGCTCGACGGCAATACGCTGCGTCTTAGCTATGACTTGACAACCGCTGGGGTTGCCCCGGGGGCGCATGGGTGTGTGGCTACCTCTGTCTTTACGCTTCACAATCTGCCAGCACCGGCGGCGAACGAGCTCGAGATTGCCGAATTTGGCCCAATCTCCGAGGGGCACGCGCTTCCCGTAGTAAGCGCAGGACCAGTTGGTATGCGCTTTGTTGGCACTCCCGCGGTTGCTGGTATGGGTGAGACCAAGCGCGAGATCGTTCAATCGCGCCACGCCGATCGCATGACAGTCGTTGTTTACGAGCCAGCCGCTTGCGGTTCCCGACCGATCGAACCGGCAGCCTCGGTGAGCGACGGTGCCTTGAACTTGCGCTTCAAACTCACGGCTGGCGGTGCTGGTGGTGCAGCACCTTGCGTGGCGACGGCTGTTTTCGCACTTCGCAACCTGCCTCAGGGTGAACTTAAGATCGCCGTGGATGCGGGGAAGAAAGAAGCGGCTCCGGTGTTGGCAGCAGCGAATTCCGAATTAATGGGGTTGCGGTTTTTTGTCGGTGTACCCGCTACGGCCGCTACTGGTGAGGCCAAACGGGAGATCGTGCAATCGCACCGAGGTGACCGCATGACCGTAGTCGTCACGGACCCAGCCGCCTGCGGTTCGCGTCCTGTAGAACCCGCTGCTACGATTTCCGGTGGAACATTGCATCTGCAATATAGCTTGGCTGCCGCTGTTGAATCGGCGGAGGGACCCTGCACCGCTACTGCCGTGTTCGCGCTTCATCACGTGCCAGATCGCGACTTGAAACTTGCTGTCGATACGAATTACCTGAAGGTAATGCAGGCAACTGGTATGCCGGCTGGACCGCAGCCTGAGAAGGTCGTACATGTTCCAGCTGCAGGCAACTAAAGTGCGCTGAGCATTACTCATAATGAGTTGAACAGCGCGAAGGCCGGTCTCAGCTCTTAAGCTGAGGCCGGCTTTTCTTTTGCCCGAGGTCGCGCGGCTGCCAGTTGGCGACGTGCTGTAACTAATGCGTCTTCATTGCGAACTGCGTTGGAAATATTATCCGGGGCTATCTATGTAAGGGGCGAAACCCGATTTTTTCGCCGCTTCGCGCTGGCACGAGCAATGGGCCAAACAGACGTCTTTCCAGCCGACTAGGGCCGGAGCTGACGCTCTCGGTAGCGCATCTCGTCGATCACCAGCAGCTTGCGTACCAGATACACGCACATGCGCCGGTGCAGCCGGTTCTCGCGCGTGGCCCGCGCCAGGTCCCCCCACTAGGTCGTGCGCGGTCGATGAAGTAGGCACCGAAGCCGGCCTGGATGGCCGCTCCGTCAGGACTACGCTGAGGTGCGTCTTGCCCACCCCGGGCCATGGCCCTCGGGGGAAGCAACATCACTTTGGTTGACCTGAGCAACAAGCCCCCGTTGTCGCGTTGAAGCACTCTAGCGGACGAACGCCTGAAGAGGACCTGATGCCTTGATTCCCGTGAGGACCTTTGTGCCGCTATCAACGTCAAGGACTACCAATTCTCGGTCCTGAACGATGAGGATCCGTTTGCCGTCGAGCCAGTCCACTAGCTCCCCGGGTAGGCCGA
>CAZSOI010000127.1:0-1820 GCA_964608115.1 uncultured Burkholderiaceae bacterium
GGCCAGATGCAGCCGCTTGAGACAGCACCCTAGATCTCTCAAGAGCGGTCATTCACCGAGTCACGCTTCTTCGCCGAGTACTTTCTGGGGAAATATCCGGGTAAGGAATCTGGCCTGCTCAATCAGCAGATTGCAGGGCAATTGCGCCTGTGCAGTAGAGATTCGTAGAGACGCGCGGTCTTCCGCTTTCACCAGCGCGGGGGCGAGCGATGTCGGCGATTGCAGCCGCATGAGTTCTTTGCCAATACGGCATTTGGCAGCGGCAAGCACGGCCATTAGCGATCAGGCAACGTGACAGCGCAAGTATGCCTTTGGACCCATGGTTCGGTTCGAGAGCTAAAGTCTCCCCACTGCAGAGATATGATTCGCCATCTCCTCGCGGTGATCATAATGTCTCGCGTTTGCTTGTTGACCGGCTCGACGTCGGAAAGCTACTTTTCGCGAGTTTTCCTAGTCTCAACCAGATTCCAAAGGAGGCCCATGAAACACCTTGCGACTGCAGCGTGTGTTGTCGGTCTTGTGGGCTGCGCTGCAAGCCCAAGCCCCGACCAAATGGCCAAGCAGCAGCGAATCAATGAGACGACTCCCCACTGCTCTGGCGAGGCTGATTGCACGGCGAAGTGGGAAGCGGCTCAGCGTTGGGTCGTTGACAACGCGGGCTACAAGATCCAGATTCAATCGAGCGTCTTAATCCAGACCGACGATGCCTATAGATCTCCTAAAATCGCCGTCCAGGTAACGAAGGAGCCTGAAGGTGGGGGGCGATACAAGATCGTGGCGAAAATCTGGTGCCAGTACATCTTCGGATGCGTTCCAAACTCGTACGACGCACTCCTCGACTTTAACCAGGTGGTCGGCGCTGCCACACCCTGATTCCCAGTGCCACTACGCCGAGGTTTCACGTCACCCCTTAATTTCAGACCAAGAGAAGGCGGACCAAATCACGGGATCCGCTGCATCGCCCTCCGTAAAAATTACTTTCCGAGCCGTCGCATCACGCGAGCGGGTATCTTGCGAAAGGAGAGTCAGGTAAGAACCGCCAAGCACGCGGAAGCGGCCCTTTGACGCGGGTTCTGGCCGGCAGGATGCGGTTGATTGCCGGTGAATTGTTGCCAAAACTTCAAAGAGTCGGCGTGCGCATTGGCGCTGACAGATGGGCGGGAAGCAGTTCGAAGTCCGCATGCGCAACCAAGAGCTGCACTCGCACTTGCTTTGCGGTAAAGCGCTAAGACGCGCCGCGTTAGGGGGATTCGGCTTTTTGCCGCTCACAACGAGTCGGACTTTCGGGCGCACGTCGATTGCCTCGTTCGCGTATGCCTCGATGAACAATTCGCGCAAGCGACGAAGCTAGTTGCTGATCCGACTACCGTGTAAACGCGCCCGTGGATATCGACGTGTTTGATCACGCACTGAAATGCGCAGGTTGGGTCTGCGAGGCCACCAAAGATGCATTCGACCGCCCCTTAGCGTGGGTTGTCGACGTTTGCTGGCCGTGTTCCTTCTTTGGTTGTTGTCACCGTGGTCCGTTTGTAGGTTGGAGCATGTCCGCTCGAGATCCTCCTGCGTCCGCTTTCGGGCGGTCGTGATTTCCGGAACAGGTCGATTGTTCGCGTCCGGGTAGTTCGCTTTGCGGTAGATGTCGGGTTTGCTGCGGGCTACCATTGCGAACAACCGGCCATGAGCGGAATTCGAGTGCCCAGGTTGGGTCCGCGAAAAGCGGACAAGCCGGACATTAATCCCAGACTTCGAGATCCTCGTGGATTTGTTCGCGGTCGATCAGACGTGAAATCACGAATGGGAGACTGCGCGGGTAGAACCGG
>CAZSOI010000128.1:0-1590 GCA_964608115.1 uncultured Burkholderiaceae bacterium
GATGCGATCGATCCAATCGGAGAGTCGCTCCCAAGCGCGCGCATCTTCCTTGTACGTGTATAGGATCTTCTTGACGATCTGCGCCACTTCGGGCCAGCGCGGGGGATTATTGGGCAACCCCGAGGCAACCATTTTCATGAAGCTTGGTTTGGCACGCGCGTTAGAGTTCTTGCCGCCGACCCAAACCGCGAACTTCGAGTGCACAGGGTCGTTAATCTGCATCGGCGGGCAGGGCGGATAGCAAGCCCCGCAACAGATGCATTTTTTCTCGTCGACTTCCAGCGAGGGCTTGCCATTGACCAGCGCGGGACGAATCGCCGCCACCGGGCAGCGGGCCACCACTGCGGGGCGCTCGCAGACATTGGCCACAAGATCGTGATTGATCTTTGGGGGCTTGGTGTGTTGCACGATGATCGCGATGTCCGCTTGGCCGCCGCAGTTGATTTCACAGCAGCTCGTTGACAGGTGCACGCGATTGGGCATTTCCTCGCGCTTAAATTCCTCGTAGAGCTCGTCCATCAGGGCCTTGACCACGCCGGATGCGTCGGTCCCTGGGATATCGCAGTGCAGCCAACCCTGTGTGTGCGCGATCATTGATACCGAATTGCCCGTTCCGCCCACCGGGAAGCCCGCCTTTTCGAGCGCCACGATGAGCGGTGCGACTCGCTCCTGCCGCGCTAGCATGAATTCGATGTTCGAGCGGATCGTGAAGCGAACGTAACCGTCGGCGAATTGGTCCGCGATATCGCACAGCCGGCGGATGGTGTGAACGTCCATCTGCCGCTGCGTGCCGGCGCGCACCGTCCAGACCTCGTCGCCGCTATGGGCTACGTGGTGAAGTACGCCCGGGCGCGGTCGATCGTGGTATTTCCAGTTGCCGTAATTTTTCTTTAGCAACGGGTGCAAATATTGCTGGTTATCGGGAACGCCGCATTCGATGGCACGGCGCGGCTTGTCCTGGACCTGCGCTTGGGACATTGCGAACTCTCCTTAAGCAACCTTCTTGGCGTTGATCCGGGCGACTTCGTCATCCCAACCATCGGTGCGCACGTAGGGGTTGGTACGCGGGCACGAGACCATGTTCGGATCCGCCTCCAGTCCTAAGGCGTCGAGAAAATTCACCAGACCGATGCGCTCGATCATCTCGCCAGTGCGCTCGTGCTCCAGGGCGTTTTCCGCAAAAAAATCGATAATCTTCTGCGCCAGTTCGACGAGTTTTTCCCGGTCCTCATCCGTCTCAAGCTTCATGAAGGGCACAACGACGGTGCCCATCAAATCGCCAATCTTTAGGGTGCGCTTGCCTCCTACAAGGATCGTCGCCCCTTTGTCTTTGCCCGGTGCCAAACCACCCGTGATGACGTTGATACAGTGCATGCAACGCACGCAATCGCGGTTGTCAATTTGCAGCGCGTGACCGTCGTCGACCTTGACCGCGGAAATGGTCGGACCCGACTTGATCTTGTCTGCGTCAACCACCTGTATCGCTTTTGTCGGGCAGCGGGCAACGACGTTGTTGACCAGTTCGGTCATGCCATGCTTAGCAAAATAGCGGCGTGTCAGTGTCTCGTCGGTGCGGATGTTGTCGCGCCA
>CAZSOI010000129.1:0-1595 GCA_964608115.1 uncultured Burkholderiaceae bacterium
GCTCGGCATGACCAAGGCCGAGCTGTTCGAGGATCTCGTCGCCGAAAGGCTGGAAAGTCTGCGGAAGCAAGGCGTGAAGTTGGAAATGGCGGCGGCGTAAAGGCGTTCAGAAACGGGGCATGGGCCGTGAGCGATCGTAGCCTTGATGGACAGAGGAGCTATCCGCCGGATTATGTTTCCGCCGAGACGCTCGCCTATCGCCTTGACTGCTCGAGATCGACGATCGACGTTTATGTGCGTTTGGGCCTTTTGCCCAAACCGGAAACGATCGGCAATTTGCAACGCTGGGACTTTGGGCAGGTGAAAGCCTTCATCAAGGCGCAAAATGCGTCAAGCCGAGGAAAGCTGGCAGATGAGTTGGCGTCGGACGAAGATGATGCCTATGTGAAGGGTCTAAGTCGTGGTTCGCCCAAGAAAGGCGAGCGTTAAGCTCCCGCCGCATGTGCATGCCGTCAAAGCGCGCGGCAAACCTTATTACTATTTTCAGCGTTTTCGCGGAACGGCGCGGGAAGAGCCGCGCATAAAGCTTCCGGGCGCGCCGCTCGATAGCGACGGCATGCCGAATGCGGAATGGTGGCGGACATATCGCGAGCTAACCGGGGAAGCTGAGCCAGGCGCGAAGCGCGGCACATTTTCGGCGGTCATTCTCGCCTACAAGGAAAGTCCGGAATGGCGTGAGCTGGCGGAACGGACGCGTTCGGAGCGCGAGCGGCATCTCGCCAAGATCGAAGCTGCGTGGGGCGAACTGGCCGTGAGCGGCCTTGAAGCCCGCCACGTCTTGCAAATGCGAGATCGTTACGCGGAGACGCCCGGGGAGGCGAACAACCTGGTTCGCTCTCTTTCTTCGCTCATGTCCTGGTCGATACCTCGTGGGTGGAGGACGCATAATCCTTGCACCAGGATCAGGAAGCTACGCATCGGCGAAGGCTATGCTCCGTGGACCTGGGAGGACATCGAGAAGTTCCGCGCCTGCGCGCGAACCGATCTGTGGTGGGCGACGGCCTTGGCTCTTTACAGCGGACAGCGCCAAGCTGACGTGCTTCGCATGCTATGGTCGGACATTCAGGAAGGGCTGCTGTTTGTGACGCAAAGCAAGACCGGCAAGAAGCTCTGGATTCCGATGCACAACAATCTCCGCGCCGTGCTCGCCGAAATGCCACGCACCAGCGTTCACCTGCTGACCAACTCACGCGGCATCCCTTGGACGAGCGACGGGTTCAAGTCCTCGTGGGGCGACGAGATGAAACGTGAGCCTTTCGGCGAGCTTCGCGAGAAGAAGCTGGTTTTCCACGGGCTTCGAAAATCGGCGGTCGTTTTCCTGCTTGAAGCAGGGTGCACGGATGCCGAAGTGTCGGCGATCACCGGCCAGTCGCGGGCCATGGTGGCGCATTATGCCCGTCAGGTGAATCAGAAGAAGCTCGCGGCGGCGGCGGTCCTGAAATGGGAGGCTGCGGGCGAGAAGGGACGAACGGGGAACGAATCTGAGCCGAGTTTGTAAAACATCGCCCCCGAAATTGTAAAACGGCGGAAATGTTCTTCTTTGTTCTTCAGGTAAGCCATTGATTTTGCTGGTACCGCTGCCCCGGCTCGAACGG
>CAZSOI010000130.1:0-1672 GCA_964608115.1 uncultured Burkholderiaceae bacterium
CGACGTCGGCGCATAGCCGCAAGCCCGCAGGACCCGCCAGATCACGATCACCGCAGCCACGCCAAGCGTCGTGATAATCAACGGCCCCCGGTGCGCGAGAAGGTCGCCCGTGACGCCGATGATGAGGGGTACGCCAAAGCAAAGGAACGCCGAGCCCAGGAACAGCGCCACTCCAGTAACCGCGGCGGCCGCAATATTTCTCGTCCACCGCTTAAACCTGCGCATCGCCAATCCCCTCCGCGGCGTGGCGCGCGGCTATCGCAGAACGGAATTAGGGTTTGGTTAATACGGGTAGTGGAAGGCCGCTGGTCGCTTAGCGGCGTCCCGGCACGGCTTTTCCGCGGGGCATTGCCGAAGATCCTGGGAGGACGAACGGAAATAAGCCGCCCAAACCAAGATGACATCGCGGCAGCACGCGGCGCGAGCGACCGTTCTACCTGCTCGAGCCGCAGATACGCATCGCGCGCTCGATGATCGAGCTCCACTCTCGGCACCATAGGGCCCTCTCGTTTGTTTATCGGCATAACAGCTCTCCACGCGGGAGGATCGCTCCCGGAACTGAGCGACCAATAGCTTGTCTGTCCTCTGCTGGCGTGTGACCCAGCTCACACTCAAATCGATACGCGAGCGGACCGCGCGCTGAGCGCCTGATAGCGTAATCGTCCCGGTCTGGCCGTTCTCGGTGCCGAAGACCGCTCAGGCATCCGGCAGGTGTCCCGGCAACTTTTGCAGGTCAGTCCTGGAGCTTAGGCGTAGTGGTCAGTGTTACCCCGCTCACGTAGTAGTTAAAGTAGGTCTGAAACGTGTCCCCGGGTAGTCTTCCAAGTTCGTCGGCGGTGACGTGGACGCTTCCTCCCACAGTCCGTGCGCTGCGAAACCCGGCTGTCTGAACCATCGCAACGAGCTTCTTGTCGTATGCCCCGTATGGGTAGGCGAACGTATCGATCTGAAATCCTTCGGCCTCGAGGATCTCCTTGGCCCCGGCAATCTCGTCCGAGGCGCGCTCGGAATCGAGAGAGGTCAGGTTCGGGTGGGAGCGCGAGTGGCAGCCGATGGTCATGCCGGCGGCGACCATTGTCTTGAGCTGCTCGGTCGTCATGAAGTTCGCGCGATCGAGGTAATTGGTCACGACGAAGAACGTCGCGGTGTCGTGGTACTTCTGGAGTATCGGAAAGCCATATTCGAACTGGTTTTCCCAGCCATCGTCGAAGGAAATAATGACAGGATGCAGAGGCAGCGGTTTTGCCTTCTCGAAAAAGTCTGCCAGCTCGGTGAAGGAAACGGTATGGAAGCCATTGTCCTGGAGATATTTGAGCTGCCTATCAAATTCTTCTGGACTGACGAATAATGTGCTCGTCGAGCCGGGGCGGACATGGTGGTAGACAAGGATCGGCAGATCGACCGACGCAGACGGCGCGAGTAGCTCCGGCGTGTGGCTGGGCCGCGGATCGACCGATGTGTCGGTGGCCGATTTTTCAATCACGCATCCCGACAGCAGTATCGCTGCAAAGACATACGTCATGACAACAACCCGGGAACGCTCGTTTCCGAGTCGGGGAGCCATCGCAAAGCCTTTGTCAGCGATTGGCGCGAGCGCGCCGGCCACGTTCTTTAGCCGCGAGTTTGGCTTTACGCCTGTTGGCACGGACCTTTCGACTGGTTTTGCCCGGAC
>CAZSOI010000131.1:0-2154 GCA_964608115.1 uncultured Burkholderiaceae bacterium
CGGCTGCGTGGCTGAATAGGTCATCGGCATTAAACCGTCCGCCCGGAAGGAGCTGGTGGACCTGAGCGAACAGCTCCTGGCGCGGCTGGTGCCGAAAATCGAGGGACTGGCCACTGATTTCAGGCCGGCCGGCTGCAGGAAACTGCGCGGCTATAAGGATCTCTGGAGCGTCCGGGTCGCATCGTCTGCATCATCGACGACGATCACAGGACAGCCAGCGTCACTCGCATCGCCGAAAGGTCTAGGACAACCGCCATTGAATCTTTCAGTCGCCGAGAGCAAGAAATGTGCTCGCGAATTCGCACCAATGCCCGGGAGCGGGGGAGGCGGACCACTATATTTTGTTGCCTGCTCAAGAATCTAAAGCATGATCAACCGGAAACCGCTGCAACTTTGCTGAACATAATTTTGTCGAAGGCCCACTCGATCATGGAAATTCCGGAAGGAATGTTGTATTCAGGTGTTGACCGATGCCGTTGGGAAGAGAAACCGCCATCGTGAACCGATACGTGATCCGCATTTCTCCCGCGCTGCTGCTCGCAAGCGTGATGATTGCCCCATCCGTGGTGGCTCAGCAAAGGTACGACCGGGGCGCGACCGACAACGAGATCAAGATTGGCAACATCATGGCGTACACCGGGTGGGCTCAGCAATACGGCGCGGTCGGCCGCGCCGAGGCCGCCTACTGTCAGATGATCAACGATCGCGGCGGCGTCAACGGCCGCAAAATCAACTTTATAAGTGTCGATAACGGCTCCGACGCCGCGAATTCTGTTGCTTTGGCGCGACGACTAGTCGAGCAGGACGGGGTCCTGTTCATCTTCAGTTCGATCGGGACGGACGGCAACCTGGCGATTCGAGCCTACATGAACGACAAGAGAGTGCCGCAGCTTTTTGTCGAATCCAGTTCGGCGGTATTCAACGATCCCTCGCATTTTCCCTGGACCATGGGCTTTTTCGCGACCTACCGAACGGAGGGTTGGGCCTACGCCCACTACGTTCTGCAAACCAAACCCGGGGCGAAGATCGCGGTGCTGTACGCCAACGACGACGTCGGAAAGGAGTATCTTGCGGGCGTGCGCGGCGGGCTCGGCGACAAGGCGTCCGCCATGATCGTCAAACAAGTGTCTTACCAGACGTCGGATGCGTCGCTCGATTCGCAGATGATGAAGCTCAAGGCCTCTGGGGCCGACGTCTTTTTCAACCTGTCGGTTGGCGCATTTGCGACCCGGGCCATCCGCACGGCTTACGATATCGACTGGCACCCGTTGCAGTTCATTCCCAACGCTTCGCTGTCGATCGCTGCGTTCCTTGATCCCGCCGGCCTCGAGAAGGCGATCGGAGTCATCGCGAATGCGCGGTCCAAGGGCTGGAGCGAGCCGCAAATGCGAAGCGACCCGGCGGTTGCCGAGTTTTTGGAATGGATGAACAAGTACAACGCGCAGGCGAGCCTTCGGGATCAAAACAACGTGGCCGGCTACGAACGCGCGCAGGCCTTGGTCGAGGTTCTCAGGAAATGCGGCGACGATCTGACGCGTGCGAACGTGATGAAGCAAGCCGCCAACCTCGACCTGGAACTCGGGATGCTCCGTCCGGGAATCAGAATCAAAACGAGTCCGACCGACTATCAACCCATCAAGCAGTTGTTTCTGATCAAATTCAGCGGCAATGGCTGGGTTTCCATCGGCCCTGTGATGGGCGACTGACCGCGGCAGGCAAACCCCCGATCGTCATGGTAACCCGGAAGGCGCTGGGCGGGCCCTGCGTGCCTGTGCCCCGGCGCGGCTGGAGCACATCGGATAGGTAAAGGCAAAGCCAGCGCAATTCCACCCGGATGCATGACCGCAAGTGTGGCGCCGGCAGTGCTCGGCCGTGGGCTGCGCGAATCCTCCGGCGCCGGACACAGGCCAGGCTGATATTCGAGCGCTCAGCGATTTGGAGGCTGCGTCATTGAAAGACACGAACGCCCAGGATGCCGGCAAGTTCGTTGGCTACTTCGCCGATGACGCACCGGGGCTGTGCCCAGGATGCCGATTCTCAACGAAAAGCAAGCCATCACAACATCCGGGGCTCCGATCGTTGCCGTCTGCAACTTCTCGATAACATTTCAAACGTTGCGGATAGAGGCGTCCAAGGGCGGCGACATGGTCTAGA
>CAZSOI010000132.1:0-1839 GCA_964608115.1 uncultured Burkholderiaceae bacterium
CAACTCAGTTCAATTCAGTTCTTTTCAATCCGTTTCAGTCCCAAAAAATGTGAACATTTTGTGAACAAGCTTACGGGTCAAAGGGCAACAATTTTCGAAGTCCTGCTGGCCTCCCAAAATGAAAAGAAAATTTGTCCCTAATTTGACATGTGACATATAACCTGGGACAGACAGCAGCTCGGTCTAGTCAATCCAATGAAATCGACATCGCTTTCACCGTTTGAGGTGTTTCCGCAACGCATCGCTGACATACTCCGAGAAAGATGTCTCACCCCGAATCAGATCTATCTGTTCAATGAGACTTACCGGCAAATTGAGGGCAATCATTCTCATGATCTCCCCTGCTTCATCGCCTGCCGTAACGGGCTCAGCCTCAGGCGCTTTTTCTCTGAGCCTTACACCGAACTCGATCGGCTTTCGGGGTTCTTCGACGAAATTTCTTTCTAGTAGGTCAAACTCCGCATTAGTCAAGGACAGGCTGCCAAATCCGATAAGCATTTGTCCGGTTTTAGGCTCCGGATCGAACCAGTCTATCTTCCCGTGACAGGTCATTTTCCTCTTGCCACCCTCAATGACTAACCTGAGCTTGACATTTTTTCCTAATTCGGGGCCGCTGAAATGACCCGGTTCTCCGAGCCAAGGACCCCTGATGCCATACTTCAATGCCTTTTCCGAATTGACAATCGGAGGCATCAAAGCATATCTGCAATAGACCTGGCCATCTACACTCATGTAGATCATCTGTGTGTTCCTTTCTTTGGGCTACATGTGACAGGCTCGACATTCATGTTGGTGAGGCGAAATAACGCCGAACAGAATGGTTCCAATGGACCAGAAAAAGTCCCCCATGAGTCACCAGAGGTCCTGAGAAAGGCAACCATTGTTAAGTTGGTGAAAAAGCTCGTTTGCTTCAGTCTTGAACGTAACGCACCTCATGAATCTGGTCAATTGGAATTTCAACCGCTACCCATAGCCGTAAGACCGTATGGTTGCTCTACACCCGGTTTATGTACCACTTGTTAAGTTACAGTTATAGCAGGTTTTCCTCTTGTAGAGTTCTGCTGCACCAAGGTGTGAGCATCCGCAAGGCTCGCTTTTCCAGTCCTTCGTCCGGTGCTATTTCTTTATCGAAGAAGTGTGGTATCGTGGTTCCAAAACAGGGCCGGCTTGAAGACAGTTGCCCCGCCCCTGTACATAGGACTGATTCAGAAGCCAGGCTACAACGGGGACATTCATGACCAAAAAGCTTTCACGTCGCGACATTCTGAAATCAGGGTTGGCAGCATCAGCCTCGTCAACTTAGCCCGTCACTTTGGCCGGGACTGCCCTGTAAAGAGCATCCGCATTCCGCAGGTGAAGGAATACCAGGTTGCTCGTCTAGCCGAAGGTGCAGCGGCCGGCACTATCAATAGGGAGTTAAGCTGCCTATCCGGTATATTTTCTGTTTTGATGGAAATTGAGCATGTGGACGTGAACCCGGCCCGTCTGGTGAAGCGTCTCAGCGAGAAATGCGGTGAGCGGCATGCTTACATCAGTTACGCCGATTTTCAGGTTATCTTGGCACAATGCCCGGCATGGGTCCGCCCTATTTTGCAGTGCCAGTACTGCGCCGGCCTACGCCTGGGGGAAGTCCTCGGCCTTCGCCGGAACCAGGTGAACCTTGGCAGACGCCTGCTCCACTTCGGCCCCCAAGACGTGAAGGAGCGCAGATTCAAGCGCGTACCAATCCACGTAGAATTGATTCCGGTTCTGGAGGATTCGTTACGGGTCACCTCACTGGAGACCGATCGAGTATTTCTAATCAGGGATTCATCCGGGGTTCGGCCGCCTTCTCATGAT
>CAZSOI010000133.1:0-14563 GCA_964608115.1 uncultured Burkholderiaceae bacterium
CCTCTTCGGCGAAGGCATTTATTTTGCTCTAAAAAGTGCCGCGCTAGCCGCGCAGGCCTTGGTGCAAACCGATTTCTCACCCAACAGCGCGCGCTACACCGAGCTAGTCAAGGACGAATTAGTGCCAGAGCTTCGTGCTTCCGTGTGGATGGGCAAGACGTTGTTTGCCTTTCCCTCTTTCGCGTTTTCCCACCTGGTTTGCAACCCGGATGTGAACGATCGGTTTGCAGGACTCATTAGCGGCAGCGTTGGATACCGGGAGTGCCTGCGTAAGACGTTGGCCAACGTCCCCCAATGGCTATTTGCCCGTGAAAGGCAAGTCCCGCGGGCACCCATGCCGCCCCCCGAGCGTTAAGTCGGCAGCTCGACAACGCGCAAGCCTTGCCAGCAAGTTAACGCGACACATCGATAACAATGCGCCCGCGGGTCTTACCTGCCAGAATTTCTTGCGCCAGCTCCGGCAACCGTGACATCGGTTCGATCGTGCTTATCTGAGCGAGCCTAGAGGTTTCAAGATCACTTGCAAGACGATGCCAAGCTCGTTCCCGCTTGACCATTGGAGTCATAACCGAATCGACTCCAAGTAGTGCCACCGCCCGCAGGATGTGGGGAAGCACCGTGGCAGTAAATTCCATGCCACCGGCCAAACCGCAAGCTGCCACTGCCCCGCCATAGCGAGTCTGCGCCAACACGTTTGCCAGGGTCGTACTGCCGACGGCATCCACGGCACCGGCCCATCGCTCCTTTTGCAGCGGTCCACCCTTTTCTTGCAGACTCTTGCGATCGATCAGCTGTTTTGCACCCAATCCGATCAAGTAGTCGTGAGTCTGCGGGCGACCGGTCGAAGCTGTGACCGCGTAACCCGACTTGGCAAGCAAAGCGATTGCTACCGATCCTACGCCGCCCGCCGCCCCAGTTACCAACACTTCGCCCTGATCCGGTCTCAGGCCCCAGTCAACTAAAGCATCGACGCACAATGCCGCCGTATACCCTGCAGTTCCGATTGCCATGGCCTGCTCTAAGGTGAAGGCTGGGGGCAAGCGCAATAGCCATTCGGGCTTGACGCGCTGAAAGCGGCTATAGCCTCCCCAATGGGTCTCGGAAAGGCCAAATCCATTGAGCACGACCTTCTCTCCGGGTCGCCACTGCTCAGATCGCGATTGGACAACGGTACCCGCAAGATCTATTCCCGCGACCATCGGAAGTTTGCGCGCGACTTTGTTGCGGTTGCCACACAAGGCCAAGCCGTCTTTGTAGTTCAGGGTGGAATACGCAACCTCGACCAATACGTCATCGTTTGGCAGGTCTTCCAGCGTCAGCGCTTTCAAGCTCGCGCGAGCTACACCACCTGTGTCCTCAATTACAACGGCATTAAATGTTGTGCTCATTAGATGGGTCTCCTTGCACGGTTCCAACGCGCCCGCGCCTAGCGCCTGCGGTAAAGGTGCAGCCCCCTTTTGAATGGACAGAGCGAAAAAACGGGACTTGCACAGAAACCACATCAAGAACAACAAGCAGGCGCCGCGCAAGCGACAATCTTAATCCGCTCAACCTTGCAAACAAAGCATCGCGCCCAACGCAGCGACCGCTCGTTAAATTCCCATTCCCAAGTTTTCCCCGAGGATGGAAATTTATCGCCGGGCGCCGTTGTGCCCGTTTACGTTCCAAGCCCCTGAAAGACCGTTCGCGTCGTGACCACACTGTTTCGCAAAGCTGTAGTCAAGTCTTGCGGTCTGTGCTTTCATTGCATTCGCTGATCGCCGTTCTGTGGCCGCCAGCACAGCGCCACGGATCGGACCCCTTGGGCAGGGTCGGAGTAGGTGCATCTTCGCTTCGCTTGCCTCTGCCAGGGATTAGTTGGCGAAATCATCAACTCTTCTTTGGAAGGGAGCGCTTCCGTGTGGGCATGGCTGACGCAGTGGATTTCATGGCACTCCATGCTGATTGTGTTCGGTTTGCTGGTTTATGTGCTGGCGACACAAGGATTACATCAACGCCGTCCTCCTTCGGCGGCCGTAGCTTGGGTTTTGCTGATCGCATTGCTTCCTTACTTCGGTGTACCTCTGTTTCTGTTATTTGGAACCCGCAAGCTGCGCCGGGTTTCCGCAGTTCCCGGGTCGGACCTAGCAGCCGAAAATGCCACCGCCAGTAACCAGGACCCTTTAGATGCCTTGGCGCATGCCTTGCATCTGCCAGCGGCGGTCGGCCATGGACCCATTACGATCCACAGCGATGGAATGACCGCTCTGCGGGCGCTGCTCGACGTTGTTTCTCAGGCACGCCGAAACCTGCACATTTGCACTTACGTCATTGCAAATGACGCCATCGGGTCTGTTTTGCTCGACCGCGTGCGTCAACGTGTCGCTGCGGGCGTCAACGTGCGCATACTCATCGATGGTGTCGGCGGCCTTCGCGGGTGGCGGATCGTGTATCGGCTGCGCGCTTGCGGCGCCAAGGTCGCCTGGTTCGTACCTCCAGTGCATCGCCCGCTGCATGGCCGTACGAATCTGCGCAACCATCGAAAGTTGGTAATTGCCGACAGCAGTCGCGTCTGGTCCGGGGGGCGCAACTTAGCTGCGGAATACTTTTCTGGAGCAAATGGTGGCGCCCCTTGGATCGATCTGAGTTTCGATACGGACGGCCCGTTGGCGGCCGAGCTTGACCGCATCTTCTTGTCGGATTGGGCCTTCGCTACAAACCGCGTGCCAAAGGACGTCGTGCCGCCGACGTTCGAGTTTGCGCAATATCTGGCGAGCGCCGCAAGACCCGTTCCAAGCGGACCGGACTACGCCGATGACACACTGCACGCTCTATTGCTGCTGGCGTGTTACCGGGCGCGCACAAATATTACCGTTGCAACGCCTTACTTTGTCCCCGACGATAGTTTGTTGCGCGCGCTGTGCCACGCTGCGCAACGCGGGGTACAGGTTCGTCTATTGCTTCCCGGGCGCTCCAACCACCGCTTTGCTGACCTCGCGCGCCGCCGCGCCCTGCTGCAAATGCACGCTGCCGGTGCGCAAATTCGCATGCTGCCATCGATGATGCACGCAAAATTGGTTGTGATTGATAACTCCTGGGCGCTGCTTGGATCAGCGAACCTCGATGCGCGCAGTCTTTTTCTGAATTACGAGCTCATGGTTGAGCTTCGAGATCCACAAACGATCGCCGCCGCGCTTAGCTGGTTCGATGCGACGGTCAAGGACGCAAATCCGTGGCAGGTACCGTCCACGGGTGTGCTACGCGATCTTGGTGATGGGTTGCTGCTTTGGTTAACCTTTCAGCTATAGTGTTCCTGCGCGCCTGCGAACCGTCCGATCGTCCAACTCAGCGCTTAAGAGCAAGGGCAATTGACCCGAATCCGACCACCGAAGAGGACGCGAACGCCTCTTTGCTCACCACAGCAGTGGTGCAAGACCCAGAGCACCCAGCGACAACATGAGCCCCAAACTCTGCTTGCCGGTGCGGCGGGAAGACATCGCAAACGCATAAATGCCTTTGACAACATTATTGCTTGACACTGCGATTAATATCGCGGCTGATGCGGTCGGTACCGGTATAAGAGTGAGAGTGGTCAGCGACTGCGTCATTCCCATGATGAATGGATCTACGTCCCCAACACCCATGATCGCGGCGAGCAAGTAGACCCCGGTTTTCCCTAGGTATTGCGTCGCAAGATGCGTCGCGATCAACATTGCCACAAAAAGGGCGGCAAACAAGAGCGCCGCACTAATCTCCAGTGGATTTCTGGGTTGCGCGTCGCTCACCGATTTAACGGCACTTGCGTCCGATCGCCGTGACCATAGCCAGCCGACCCCAATAGCAAGCAACGCCAATACGCCAAAAGGCAGTACCAGCCTGTCGAGCAACTCCTGATTGAATATTGCCAATAGCACCACCAATCGCAGGTACATCATTCCGGAGGCAATCAGTATTCCGCCGGAGAACAGATGCGGTTGGTCCTCCGATGCCGATCTTCGGGCCAGAGCCACGGTCGTGACCGTGGAGGAGTAGGCACCCCCCAGTACCGCGGAGAGAATGATGCCGCCCCGATCCTTCGTCAGACGTTGCAACACGTAGCTCCCGTACGAGACCGCGCTCACGGCAACGACAACAAGCCACGTACGAAAGGGATTTAATGCAAACGAACTAACCTGTGTATTCGGAAGCAATGGCAAAATTACCGCAGATAAGAGCAAAAATTTGGCCAAAGTGAGAATATCGTCCGCCTCGATGCGCTTGGCCAAGTCTTCCAGCCGCGTCTTAAGCTCCAGTAAAAGCACGCTGGCTACCGTCAGCGTGGTCGCAATCCAAAACATCTCCCGATAAACAAGAGCACCTACTAGGTAGGTTGCCAGGCCAGACATCTCCGATGTGACGCCGGAATATCCCGAAGAAGCGAGCTTGTGCCAGTAGGCCATCAACAAGAAAGCAGCGACTACGACAAATCCCAGCGCCTGCGGTAGCAGTTCGCCGTGCGATACGACCCCCATCGAGTAACCGATCAAGCCGATCAGCGGGAAGGTGCGCACACCCCCAAACGCAAATCGATCACCCGTTACTTTGCGCTCTTCGCGCTCCAGTCCAATCAGAAAGGACAGGAAGAGAACGAAGAGGATTTGTATACCTTCAGGTGCAAGCCAGTCGAGATATTTCATAACCGAGCAAAAATGTCATCTGTGCGCATGATATGACCCGCCGCCACTGGGCCGGTCAGGAGAAAAAGATTCCCGTCGCAGATGCGTCGGTATCCCGGGAACGGCACAATATATTCTCTTTTGCGGCAACCAATCTTATGTCGAATGCGACGCGAAGGCGACTGCCCAACTCGACTCCGTCTGAAAGTTTCTGCGTCGTAGCAGCGTGGCTGCAGTGTCGCAATACTCTGGGAACACCAATGAAAATCGCTCGCCGCCCTCAGCTCCCGATCCGACTGCTAACGCTATGGGCCCTCGCAACGCTTGCCGCAATACTGGGCGAGCCCAGCCTTGCTGCGCCGGCACTTGGCGACTACAACATCGACCCGAGCCGCATTTCGGTTTCTGGTTTTTCCGCCGGCGGGTTTTTCGCAATGCAAATGGCCGTCGCCTATTCCTCCGTATTTCACGGCGTCGCTATTTTCGCCGGCGGTCCCTACGATTGCGCCCGCAATGCCTCCGTATTTGGTTGTGTCGATAATGTCGTACCGGACATTAGCAGTTCAATCGCTAACATGAGAAGTTGGAGCGCAAATCGGATTGATGATATTAAGAATATCAACAAGCAGCGCGTTTACATTTTTGTGGGCAAAGACGACGGCATCGTTGGACCCAACGTCGCACAGCAAGTCAAACGCCTGTACCTGGACGACGGCGGCTTTGCAGCGATCGGCAACGTGAAGTATGTCGAACTTGAGGGCATCAATCATACGTTTCCCACTAATTTCAATCGCGCCGGCGACAGCCCGTGTGGCTACCTGATATTGCCGTTCATAAGCAATTGCAAGTTTGATGGAGCGGGCGATGCCCTGCAGTGGATCTATGGGGCTTTAAATGAACCCAATACCGGCTCCTCTAACGGCGAGCTGGTCGCATTCGACCAGACGCCGTTCATCGGCCACGGCTCGGGCATGGACAAAACGGGCTGGTTGTACGTTCCGGCCAGCTGCGCCGCAGGACGGCGCTGCGCCCTGCACGTTGCACTGCATGGGTGCCAGCAGGCCTACGCGTTCATCGGCGCCTACTTCCTTAACAATACCGGATACAACCGCTGGGCCGATACCAACAACATGATTCTTCTCTACCCGCAGACTTCGGCATCGTTGAGCAACCCGTTCAGCTGTTGGGATTGGATCGGTTTGTACGGACCGAACTACGACCAGAAGTCCGGTATCCAAATGAGAGCAATCATGGCGATGGTCCAGCACATTGCAAGGAGCAGCTCTGCTATTGCTCGGCGATAATCGCTGGCCTTCTAGGAGATGATCGGCCGGCAACCTCCAAGCAATCCCCGTTATGTCCGATCGTCTGCGTCGCTAGGCTAGCGGGTAACTTGTGATCCCTTCGAACGGCACCAAATTCTGCGAGCACGTTTACCATGAACTGCTGACGATGTCTGGAGGAGACTGTCACGGTCTGCACTGCTCATCGAATCAGCACACAAATGAAGTTTCAAGATCAACGACCAAAAATCGAGCGCATCGGATCGACAACGAAGTTCTGACTCTGTCCGCTTTCGCGCGTCCCTGTCCCGAATTGGCAAATGGGTAGTATTGCGTCCGAAACTATCCACCGATCTAACAAACCGAGCCGCGCAATCATTGCGGCCCACGAAGCGTACGTATTCTCGGCCCCGCAAAGCATTCGCGTCTTTGACAAGATTCCCGTCCATACTGAAATTCTCACCGCTGATTTGAGTGGCCGCGACCGCCAAAAACATCTTGCCTCACAAGAAAAGTCCGTCCCACTGGCAATAAGGAGGGCGCCAAAGCGCGTCGAAAAGCACTGCCAGCCCGCATCGCATAGCTCGTGCCAGTCGCACCTGCGCATTTGCGCACCGAATTTTTTCTCCTTTGGTGTGTATCAATCTGCCGTTTGCCCGAGCGACCGGACTACGCAACCAGGTAAGGCACTTGAACTTTTACGTCGACCAGGGAGAATCGGCCGCCATGCGGCAGCGTCGGGTGCCAGGGACACAGGCTCCTCGCGGCAAGGTCTTCGCTGGATTCTCAGCGCTTTGGCGCGCCTACATTGTTTGCTTACAACCGGAAGTACAAACCAGCGTCCACCCTAGGGCGAACCTGTGCTCCAAAGAAGATCTACGTTGCCGCCCTTCGCAGCAGGGTAAGTTGCGCTGCGCTCAAGTAACCACGGTTCGTCACGTTTTTGCACCGTCACTTGCGCTAGGACGTCGACCGTGCGCCCCAACGTCCGATCGCCAGCGAATAACAAGCAGCAACTCGTTGCGCGCGGCATTTTCGTAACGGCGGCAATCAGGCTCGCTGCTTGAAAACTCAATACTTACTCAGAACGAGCGCCACCAAATGCACAGCCCCGACCGCGCGTCCAACGCATGAAAGTGTCGCTTAATCGAACAGCGCCCGTTCGATTTCGGCGAATGTCTTTGCGACCTCGAACGGCTGCACCGCAATGCCGAGTTGCCTTCCGATCTGGGTTGCTGAAAACACGCCACGGATTTTGGTCACGCCCGCGGCTGGATCGCGGTCGGCAACCAAGGCATGCTGACGACCTGAGGCCTTTAAAGTGGCGACGATGTGGCCAACTTCGGCGTGAAGCACATCGGAAAGTTCTAGAATGTCGATGTCCACCCGCGGGATCATCAGATCCGCGACACGCAGATCTCCGAATCTTGCACCGCGTTCGTGCAGCAACTTGATTGGTCGCTCCCCGCCAGTGTCGCGCGCAGTAATCAGACCAATCAATTCTCCGCTCGATCTGGTCACAAATAAAAGGCGCACTCCACGCGAGATCATCGTGCGAGTTGCTTCCGCGAGACTTGCCTCTGGATCAATCGTGGCCGCGCTCACTTGGCGCAAATCCGTCATAACGCTAATTGCTGGAGAATCGACGGCGACGCCGGTGTAGGTGCCCGGCTGATGAATCCCCGTCCCTTCGGGGGCCTTGGCCGCCGTCAATGGTCGATAGTTTGCCCGTTCCACTTTGCCCCCTGCCTCGTGCGTCGGTACGTTTTCGACGGTTTGTGTCCGACTTGCCCATTACCAAGCTGCGCGACGATGATAGCGCGTAGCGGTGCAACCGCGATATAGGCGCATTGGATTTGTTGGGCTGCAGCACGCAGCGAAGTGGCAAAATTCACGCCTGCGCAATATCGGACGGTTTCCACTTCCCTCGCTGCCGCAATCTGGAAATCGGGGCCCATTCCGACGCGAAACGCAGCTCTGAACGCACGCACACGTTGCGTCGATATCGATCGAAAGATTCGGTCTGTTCTTAGCCAGAGGAAATGCTTCCCGCGGGCTTCGCCGCGGTGCCAAGGCCATCGCCCATGGCCTTGCCCATGTCTTCGGTACCACCAACACAATTGATCGTCGCTTTGCCGATTCGCCACCGATTCAGGTGATCGGATCCTTGTGCGCTAGCGATGTCTTAGAGATCAAGAACGAGACCATTGCGTTCCCTCCTTGCGGGTCGCAATCCGGAAGAGTTGTTTGTGGGTGGCTGCGCGTGCTTTGAACAACGCTATTAACACGTAAAATGAATTCGCTTCCCGTTAGAAGCGAAATTTCGCAAGCCGAATTCTGGATAGCTCGATTCGACCAGCGTGGATACTACATATCGGCCAATTCCTGATCTGCTGCGGCAGCATGCACGCGATCGTCCCGATGCTCGGGCTGTAGTCGTCGGCGACGAAGCTCTTAGCTATTTCGGCCTCGACAAACTGGCCGATCGCGTAGCCGCGTCGCTGCAGAGGGACGGAATCGGACCGGGTGATGCAATCGCGATTTGCGCCCACTCTTCGGTCCGGTACGTTGGGGTCTTTCTTGGTGCGCTGCGCGCTGGTGTTGCTGTCGCGCCGCTGCCACCGTCGGTTACAGCCGATGTGATGATTAGGCTCTTGGAGAACTCGCAGGCGCGCTATTTGTTTGCCGATACAGCGGCCCTTTTTGATCTCGCCGGGCAAAGTGGCGCCACGCAGCGCATTGCGCTAAGTGCCGAGGCAGCGGGGCGAGCGTTCGAAGCTTGGTTGCTTCCCGAGGACGAGCATCCCGTGCCGGTCGCCTTGCCACCCGAGGCGCCATTTAACATCATCTATTCCTCTGGTACGACGGGGGAACCCAAGGGGATCGTGCAATCCCACGCAATGCGCTGGGCGCATGTCTGTCGTGCTGCCAAATTCGGCTACGGCCACGATAGCGTGACTCTTTTGTCGACCCCGCTATATTCAAATACGACGTTGGTAGTGCTTTTTCCGACCCTCGCATTTGGCGGCACGCTTGTGTTGACCGCCAAGTTCGACGCCGCGCAATACTTGATGCTGGCGGAACGACATCAAATGACGCACACGATGCTCGTTCCCGTCCAGTACCAGCGCATCATGGCCTTACCGCAATTTCACGCTTTTGACCTATCGGCGACGCGGATGAAGTTCTGCACCAGCGCCCCGTTTGCCGCGCAGTTAAAAGCCGACGTGCTCGACCGCTGGCCAGGCGGCTTGGTCGAGTTCTACGGTTTAACCGAAGGAGGTGGCACTTGCATATTGGCCGCGCACGAGCGACCCGACAAGTTGCACACTGTCGGCCGACCCGCCCCGGGCCACGATATCCGACTCATCGATGAGGCCGGCCGCGAACTGCCGCTTGACGCGACGGGTGAGATCGTCGGGAATTCGCCCGGCATGATGATGACAGGCTATCACCGTCGATCCGACAAAACGCGTGAGGCCGAATGGTTCGATGCAAACGGAAAGCGATTCATTCGAACCGGTGACATCGGGCGCTTTGATGATGAAGGATTTCTGGTGCTACTGGACCGCAAAAAGGACATGCTCATCACAGGTGGTTTTAACGTCTATCCGAGCGACCTCGAAGCGGTGCTCCGAAGACATGCCGAAATTGCCGATGTCTCGGTGGTTGGCGTGCCATCGCGGCATTGGGGCGAAACCCCTATCGCCTTCGTCGTTCTTCGCCCGGGCAGCACGCAAACTGAGGCAGATCTGCTTCAGTGGGCCAACGCACATTTGGGCAAGATTCAGCGCCTAGCGCGCCTGCAGATCATCGACGAATTACCTCGCAACACAATCGGAAAAGTACTGAAGCGGGAGCTACGTGAGCGACATGTCTCGAGCGGCCTAGAGCCCACATAAGGGGTTTAACACAAGCAAGACCGCTAATCTGCGCAGCTCGCCCGCCTATCGCGTGTACGAAGTGTTTCGCGCGATTGCCGCGGGAACCTTGTTTGTCGAGGGCAGCACTGCGGTGGCTTGCCAACGCGTTAATCGTTTTCTGAGGCACAGATGCAAATAGACAGGACCGCAGTATCGGACTAGGATTTTTGTCTCATTATGGCCGGGCCTACGCCCGCATGCGCAAGGAGGCGTCATGAGACTCACGGCAGATGCGAACCACTGGATCGTTGCGGCTACAGTTCTCGGAGCTCTTGCCTTGCTAGGACCAACGGCGTCGCGCGCTGCCGATACGCAGCTTCAGCAGGCAATCGCGCGGGGAAGCGAACTCTTTCAGCACAACACCTTTAGTGGCCGCGGGCGCGTTTGCGAAACCTGCCACTTGGGTGGCGGCATCCGCGAGGGACAGCGGCCCGACGGAGTTCCTATTCCGAGCCTTTCAAACGCCGCGGCGATCTTTCCACGTATTTCAAAGGACGACAACAGGCTGATCACGCTTGCCGACCAGGTGCGCGTGTGCATTGGTGGAGCACTTAACGGCAAACCCCCGGCCTACGGTAGCGATGAACTCAATTCGCTTGTGGCTTACGTGACCTCCCTTTCGCAGGGCAAAGCAATCGACATGGGTGGGGACCCCAAATAGCCGGCGCGCCAATTCTCGACGGCTTTCGCCCGCCGCGGGCGCGGGCAGCTTTTGCCTGCGCTGCTTTTTGACCCGCAAGCAATGCGTTCATCACATTCGGCATCAGGCGCTGGGGCAATAGCCCCCAGTTCGCCTTTCTTGCCATGGCAATTTTGTCCGCTTACTCGCGGGCAATTTCGAGTGCGGTTCGATGGAGGCAACGAAGCGAACGTTCAACCGGCGGACAGTGCTTTCGGCGTGGTTCCGGAGCGCCGCCCTACTGTTTGGTCCTCCAGCGCTAACCCATTCACCCGGCGGTTTGCATTTTTATGGCGTGATCGCATTTCCAAAAGACGCCGAGGCGAAAGGAGGTCGATGCGGACATTGATAGTTGTCAACCACCCCGCCCGGCAAACCCGCAAACTTGCCCAACCAGCATCCAAGGGTCATCGAACCAGGAGGCGAAAAGGCCATGAAAACGATTCTTGCGAAGATTGACGGATCCAGCAACGACGCAATCGTTCTTGAATCAAGCCATCTCGTGGCCAAGCGATTTAACAGCCATATCACCTGCCTGTACGTTCGAATCGACTCGTTTCAGTTGATTTTGAACGCGACGGATGGCTTTGGGCTTGCCGCGGGTGCGGCTCCAATTTCGCAGCGGGTTCGGGAGGACCTGCTCGAAGCTGATGACGCGCGCGCGCGATCGGCTCGCCAAAACTTCGACGTTTTTTGTGAGCAACATCGTTTGCATATCACCGAGACGCCCTCGGCAACAATTGGTGTCTCGGTGAGCTGGCGCGAGGCCTCTGGCGATCCCAGGGACATCACCACAAAAATCGGGCGCTTCAACGACCTTGTCGTACTAGCCCGGCCCCAAATGCCCGGGGATCTTTTCATCGATGACATCGGTTCCATCTTGATGGCGTGCGGGCGCCCTTTGTTGCTTGCGCCGTCACGGCCGACAGCGACGGTTGGCTCCATGATCGCTATCGCCTGGAAGGAAACGCCAGAAGCGGCACGTGCCGTCAGCTCAGCGCTCCCATTGCTTGAAAGAGCCGACGGAATCGTAGTACTTTATTCCCAAGAAAAGCACATCGCTGACACAGCGACCATAGGATCTGGGGAGAACCTGGCCGAACATCTGCGCTGGCGAGGTCTTCAGACATCCACTAGAACGATGGAGCAAAACGGGCAAACACGTGCGCAGAGCATTATTAGCGCCGCGATCGAGGCCAATGCCGATCTGCTCGTGATGGGGGCTTACGGACACAGCCGCGCACGCGAACTCGTATTCGGAGGTGTCACGCGACAAGTTCTCAGCGGTGCTCCCATCCCAGTACTCTTGTCCCACTGATTGTCGCCAAGTCAAGCGCACTCGATGCACACAACAGATGAAGTAGCGGCTCTAGGCATTCTTGGCCAGCAAACTGCAAACTCGCCAAACCCCGGACTGCGCGCGTCCCGCTTCTACGTGGGGTGTCTTTACGGAAGGCGGCCGCTCGGGGACAAGAGGAGTTTAAAAGGGGACTTATGCTGATATTCGCACTTTCCGCCAGCCAAGCCTTTGGCGCATCCCTGGCGGCGGCGCTTAAGCTTTCACTGAGTTCGCACGAGGAACGGGCATTCGAGGATGGAGAGCACAAATCCCGTCCTTTGGTCGACGTTGCCGGTCATGAGGTTGTTGTCGTGCAAAGTCTGCACTCGGGCCCGGAGCAAGACGGGCCAGACAAGCTCGTGCGCTTGCTCTTTTTTCTCGCCACGCTGCGAGACCACGGTGCGGCGCGTATAACGGCGGTGGTGCCCTATCTCGCCTATGCACGAAAGGATCGACGCACCCAGCCACATGACCCGATCGGCTCGCGCTACATTGCACAGCTATTGGAAGCGGTAGGCACGGATGTATTAATGACGCTGGAAGCGCACAACCCTGCCGCATTTGACAATGCCTTTCGCTGCCGTGCGGTGCACCTGCACAGCCACGAATTGTTCGACGAGATTGCTGCAAAATATGACGATGGCGCTGCCTTGGTCGTGGCGTCGCCCGATCCGGGCGGGGTCAAGCGAGCCACGCTCTGGCAACAGGCACTCGAGCGTCGCCTCGGGCGCACATTGGGGCAGGTTTTCTTAGATAAAAACCGCAGTGGCGGCACAGTAAGCGGGAGCACTATGGTCATCGGAGATGTAAGTGGAGCGACCGTGCTTCTGTTTGACGACATAATTGCGACGGGCACTACGATCGCGCGCGCGGCCGGCGCCTTGAGCGCGGCGGGTGCCCGGCGCATCCTGGCGTTCGCTGCTCATGGTCTATTTGTTGGTCAGGCGACCGCTGTCTTAAGCGAAGCACCCATTGAGCGCCTCATAATAAGCGATTCGATTCCCCCATTTCGACTTCCGTCCAACTTCACTCGTCCGCCCGTAGACGTAATCGCGGCGGCACCCCTGTTCGCGGCTGCGATTGCGCGAGTCCTGCGCGATCGCAGTTAGCGGACCGGCCTGAGAACGAGCCCAAATACCGGAGCGCCTTTTTCGCCAAGGGATGCGAGCCGCCGTACTCCAAACTCGACGGTGCCTCTAAGGGGCGAAACGCCGGGCTCCGTGTCAACGTAACCCGCATCCTCGAGGATCCAGGTTTTATCGGCGTGGGTTGCATACGCACTCGTACTGACAAGCTGCACGAGCGCGTCTTTGAATCGGACCGACTCGCGCAAGTGGCGCCGAACGCGGCCGCGGATACCAAGTGCAGCCGCAGACGGGTTCTGTCCCACCGATCCCGTAGACTAGGCGTATGCGCTACATCGACGTATTTAACGGGGACGCCGACGGACTGTGTGCCTTGCACCAGTTACGGCTTGCCGCGCCCGTGGAAAGTGAACTCGTCACGGGATTAAAGCGCGAGATCGGCTTGCTTGACCGCGTCCAGGCCGATTCGCAATGTATGGTGACGGTCCTAGACCTATCGCTTGATCGAAATCGAGCGGCTTTGCTGCGAGTACTGAAGCAAGGAGCTAACGTACAGTACTTCGATCACCACATTGCGCACAACATCCCAGTGCACCCCCGATTGCAGGCACGGATCGACCCTTCGCCAAATGGGTGCACCAGCACCCTGGTCAATGAGCACCTAGGTGGCCGTTTTCGGCTTTGGGCCATTGTGGCCGCATTTGGCGATGGTCTGCCGACTACCGCACAGCGGCTAGCGCAAGAAGCAATGCTCGGCAAAGAACAGCAGTCCAAGCTCTGTGCGCTGGGTGAATCGCTGAACTACAACGCCTACGGCGAAGACGAGGCAGATCTCGTAATCCAACCACAAGAGCTGTATCGAATTGTCCATCGCTACGTCGACCCGTTTGCTCTTTTCGAATCGGAGTCGATCGTGCGTGCTCTCCAGGAGGGCATGAATGAAGATCTGCAGTTTGCCCAGCGAAATGTGCCTATTCACGAGGACACTTACTGTCGCGTGCACCGGCTTCCCAACACCGCCTGGAGCCGGCGCGTCATCGGTACTCTTGCAAACCGTCTCGCCCGCAGTGACACAGAGCGCACTTGCGCGATCGCCAGGGACACTGACGATGGAACCTTGCGGGTAAGCCTGCGCGTAGCCCGCGCAGTCGTCCCCGAACCAGGCGACGATGCCGACGCACTATGTCGACGCTTCGGCGGCGGAGGGCGCGCGGGTGCCGCGGGCATCGATCGGCTGCCAATTGAGCGATTGGAGGAATTCATTGGCGCTCTGCGTACGGCCGCGCAGCGTTGGGCAGCCCGACCCAACGCGAGCGCCTGACGGGCGCCAAAGCATTTCCTGCGCGAAAGGTCCGCGCCGGTGCACCTTTGCCACGCCCGCCGACCGCGGGAAAACGTCCAAGCAACGAGCCAAGCGAAAATTCAACGCGACCTGGCCGCAACCAGCAATCAAACCCTAGCGCCAGATCGCCCAGTGCACATCCTCAGCCATCATGTTTGCCAACGCTCACGCGCTTGGCCTGCGGCCCTTCCGCACCAAGCTCCTCAATGAACTGAACAACCGTACCAATCTTCAGGTGCTCAAACAAAGGGTGCACTACGTTCTCGCGGCTAAAGTAA